>DASWHO010000078.1:0-6392 GCA_036398155.1 Acidobacteriota bacterium | reverse complement strand
GGCCGAATCGAGAGCCGCCGATGGACGAGATCAAGAGCGCCGCCGACAAGCTCTACGCCCAGATCGCGTTGCACAACCAGCTGGTCAGCGCCGAGCGGATCCAGCAAGCGATCCTGCTCCAGGGCCGGAGCCACCCGGATCTATCGCTCGGCGAGGTGCTCCTGCGCCAGAACTGGATTCCACCCGGCCGCCACCGCCAGGTCCTGGGTCTGGCCGAGAAGCTGCGCCAGCGCGCCCAGCCTCGGGTCGAGGCGCCGGCGCGCTCGGAGCCGAGCCCGATCGAGCCGGCGCTGCCGCTGCATTGGGACGAAGAGCTCGATTTCTCGGCCACCGCAGTGGCCAGCGCCCCGACTCTGGCGCTCGAGCTCTATCTGCGCCGCGGCCGCGAGGTGGAGGCCAGCGATCTGATTCTGGGCAGCGGCGCGCCGGGACTGGCGCGGGTGCGCGGCCGGCTGCGGCCGCTGCTGTCGGCCGCGCCGCTGTCGCCCGATCAGGTGCAGCGGCTGATCGTCGAGGCGCTGGGCCCGGAGCTGCTGGAGCGGTTCAGCGCCGAGCAGGATCTCGATCTCTGCCTGGAACGCCCCGGTTTGGGACGCTTTCGCGCCAACGCGATGCAGCAGCTTCACGGCCCGACTCTGATCCTGCGGCCGATTCCGCTCCAGGTCCCGAGCTTGGAGCAGCTCCACCTGCCGGCCGAGCTGGCCCGCTTCACCCACTACCGGCAGGGGATGGTGCTGGTGACCGGCCCGGCCGGCTGCGGCAAGAGCTCGACCCTGGCGTCGCTGATCGAGATGATCAACAGCGCGCGCGCCGATCATGTCATGACCTTGGAAGATCCGGTCGAGTTTCTCTACCCGAGTAAGAAATCCACCATCAACCAGCGCCAGATCGGCCGCGACAGTCGGAGCTGGGCCAATGCGCTGCGCAGCGCGCTGCGCGACGATCCCGACGTGATCGTGATCGGCGAGATGCGGGATCGCGAGACCGTCGCCACCGCGGTCAGCGCCGCCGAGACCGGACACCTGGTGTTGGGGACGCTGCACACCATCAACGCGGTCCACACCATCGACCGACTGGTGGACGTGTTTCCGCCGCGCCAGCAGGCCCACGTGCGCGCCATGCTGGCGGGGTCGCTGATCGGGATCATCTCACAGCAGCTGCTGCCCACGGTCGACGGCATGAGCCGGCGGCCGGTGGTCGAGATCCTGATCAACAATCCCGCGGTCCGCAACCTGATTCGCGAAGGGCGCACCTTTCAGCTGCCCAGCCTGATGCAGGTCGGGCGCAAGGACGGCATGCAGCAGATGGACGACTCGATCCGTGAGCTGCTGAAGTCGGGTCAGATTTCCCGCGACGAAGCGCTCTACCACGCGCATGAGCCGCGCCGCCTCAAGCTCGAGGTCGGAGCCGGCTGATGGCCCAGATCGATTCGTTCCTGCGCCGGCTCGCGGCCGATGGCGGCAGCGACCTGCACGTGTCGGCCGGTCTGCCGATCAAACAGCGGCTGCATGGCAGCCTGCAAACGATCGGCGACCAGGCGCTCGGCGATCTCGAGGCCCGCAGCCTGCTGTTCGAGCTGCTGAGCCGCGAGCAGCGCGAGCGGATCGAAACCAATCTCGAGCTCGACTTCGCGTACGAGCTCGCGGGCCTGGCGCGCTTTCGGGTCAACTACTTCCTCCAGAACAACGGCATCGGCGGGGTCTTCCGGCTGCTGCCGGAGCAGATTCGCAGCGCGGCCGAGCTCAACCTGCCCCCGGTGGTGGAGCAGTTCGGCCGCCTGCGCAGCGGCCTGGTGCTGATCACCGGTCCGACCGGCAGCGGCAAGACCGCCACCCTGGGCGCGATCATCGATTGGATCAATCGCAACAAAGCGCAGCACATCATCACCATCGAGGACCCGGTCGAAATCGTGCATCGCAACCGGCGTTCGGTGATCTCGCAGCGCGAGGTCGGCTTTCACACCCAGGGTTTCACCACCGCGCTGCGCGCCGCCAGCCGGCAGAACCCGGACGTGATTCTGGTCGGCGAGATGCGCGACCTCGAGAGCACCCATTTGGTTTTGACCCTGGCCGAGATGGGGATGCTGGTGTTCTCGACCCTGCACACCAGCAGCGCCGCCAAGACCGTGGATCGGATCGTCGACATCTTCCCCGAGGACCG
The DNA here is from genome assembly GCA_036398155.1 of Acidobacteriota bacterium. GTDB lineage: Bacteria > Acidobacteriota > DASWHO01 > DASWHO01 > DASWHO01 > DASWHO01. The sequence goes on along the minus strand of DASWHO010000078.1, from coordinate 4,232 downwards.
GCAGGCGCAGGTGCGCAGCATGCTGTCGGTTTGCCTCAAGGGCTCGGTGTCGCAGAAGCTGATTCCGCACCTCAGCGGCAAGGGGCGGGTGGTGGCGGTCGAGGTGCTGATCGGGACCCCGTCTTTGGGAGCGATCATTCGCGAGGGCTCGAGCAGCACCCTGCAAGGCTACATCGAAGGCGGCAAGGCCGAAGGGATGCAGCTGATGGACGATTCGATCATGGAGCGCCTTCGCAGCGGTTTGATCAGCGCCGAGGACGCGCTGCTCAACGCCAACGACAAAGAGCGATTCGCGACCAAGCTCAAGGCCGGCCAGCTGGCCGCCGCCCAGCGCGCGTGAGCGCGGATCCCGCGGTCACCGAGCGGCTGCGGCCGTTCGGCGTGTCGATCTTCAGCGAGATGTCGGCGCTGGCGCTGGAGCACGGCGCGATCAATCTGGCTCAGGGTTTTCCGGATTTCCCGGCGCCGCCGCTGGTCAAGGAAGCGGCCTGCGCCGCGATCCGCGACGACCATAATCAGTACGCCCCCAGCCAAGGGGTGCGGCGGCTGCGCCAGGCGATCGCGGCGTTCTACCGCCGGCGCTACGCGCTCGATTACGATCCGGACCGGCAGGTCACGGTGTTTTCCGGCGCGACCGAGGCGATCCACGCCGCGATCCTCTCGCTGCTGGAGCCGGGCGACGAAGTGGTCTGTTTCGAACCGCTCTACGACAGCTACCTGCCCAACATCGCGCTGGCCGGCGCGGTCGCGCGGGTGGTGACCTTGCACGCGCCCGACTTCGCCTGGCGCGCCGGCGAGCTCGAAGCGGCGTTCGGACCGCGCACCCGCCTGGTGTTGCTCAACACGCCGCACAACCCGTCGGGCAAGGTGTTCAGCCCCGCCGAGCTCGACCAGCTCGGGGCGCTGTGCCGGCGCCACGATTGCTGGCTGGTCAGCGACGAGGTCTACGAGCATCTGACCTTCGACGGCTGGGAGCACGTGCCGCCGGCCACCCGCGCCGGGCTGTTCGAGCGCACCGTGACCATCTCCTCCACCGCCAAGACCTTCAGCGTGACCGGTTGGAAGATCGGCTATGCGCTGGCGCCCGAGCCGCTGACTCAGGCGCTGCGCATGGAGCACCAGTTCGTGACCTTCTGCAGCGCCACGCCGCTGCAGCATGCGATGGCGGTCGCCTTGGAGCAGGCCGATCGCTACTATGTTGAGCTGCGCGCGGCTTATGCCGAGCGCCGCGAGCTGCTGGTGACCACTCTGGAGAGCGTCGGCCTCAAGGTGCGCCGGCCGACCGGAACCTACTTCGCGCTGGCCGACATCCGCGACGCCGGCCTCGGCGACGATGTGGAGTTCTGCCACCGGCTGGTGCGCGAGGTCGGGGTCGCGGCGGTGCCGAGCTCGGCGTTCTACGCTCGCAGCCGCGAAGGCTCGAGCTACGCGCGCTTCAGCTTCTGCAAGCAGCTCGAGACCCTGCAAGCGGCCGGCGCGCGGCTGCGGGCCTGGCGCGAGCGCGGCGCGCGCTCCAGCGCCGGCTCGGTTGGATAACATCAGGCCGATGCGCTTCGGACTGATCCAGCTCGACATCGCTTGGGAGGACAAGCCGCGCAACTACGCGCGGGCGAGCGAGCTCGCCGCCGCGGCGGCGCGGCAAGGCTGCGACTGCGTGGTGCTGCCCGAGATGTTCGCCACCGGCTTTTCGATGAACGAGGCGGCGACCAGCGAAGAGCCCGGCGGCGCGACCACGCGCTTTCTCTGCGAGCTGGCCCGCGCCCACGGCCTGACCGTCATCGGCACGCTGGTGGAACGCGCCGGCGGCGCGCCGCGCAACAGCTGTCTGATCGTGGATCCGAACGGAGCGATTCTGGAGCGTTACGCCAAAGCCCATCCGTTCGCCTATGCCCAGGAGGACCGCCACTATCCGGCCGGCCCGGGGCCGATCCAAGTCTCGATCGGCGGCCTGAGCTTGGCGCCGTTCATCTGCTATGACCTGCGTTTTCCGGAGCTGTTTCGGCCGGTGGCGGCGGCCGGAGCCGAGGTCTTGGCGGTGGTCGCGAACTGGCCGGCGGCCCGGATCGAGCACTGGACCGCACTGCTCAAGGCCCGCGCGATCGAATGCCAGGCGTTCGCGCTCGGGGTCAATCGCTGCGGCCGGGGCGGGGGGCTGGACTACCCCGGAGGCTCGATCGCGATCGACCCCTTGGGCGCCGTGATCTGGGAAGGAGACGACCGCGAGACCGTCGGCGTGGTCGATCTCGACCCGGCTCTGGTCGCGCGGGTGCGCCGGGAGCTGCCGTTTCTGCCCGATATGCGCCCGGCGCTCTACAGCGAACTCTACCGTCGGCTGGCTGACCGCTGACTGGCCCCGCGGGCTGCTAGTCTTTAGGGTGCTCCCGGAGGCCCTATGCTCCCACTGACCGCCATCCTGTGTGCGCTGTTGCAGAGCGGCACCGAGCTGCCCGCGATCCGCTGCGAGTTCTTGCTCCCGGCCGAGGGCGAGATCGTCTCCGGCCCCACCAAGCTCAAGGTGTTCGCCGCCTCCAACACCGCAGCGGCCCTGGATCGGGTCGAGTTCTGGGTCGACGGCGAGCTCGCCGGCAGCGACCGCCGGCCGCCGTACGAGTGGCTGGTCGACTTCGGTCCGACCACCGCCGAGCACCTGCTCATGGTCAAGGCGATCGATGCGACCGGCCGCATCCAGCACGCCTACCGGCGCACCCGCGGGCTGTCATTGCAGATGCACCAGCAGGTGCTGCTGGTCGAGCTCGACCTGACGGTGCTCGACCGCAACGGGCGGCGGGTGGGGGATATCGAGCCCGAGGATCTGCAGGTGTTCGAGGACGGCGCGCGCCAGCGGATCGACAGCTTCGCGCTCGAGCCGCGGCCGCTGCGTTTGGCGCTGGTGCTCGACAGCAGCGCCAGCATGCAGCGCAAGCTGTGGCGCGCGCAGGAGGCGGCGATTCAGTTCCTGGGCGCCTTGGCGCCCGACGATCGGGCCGCGGTGATCGACTTCGACGACCGCATTCGGGTCGCCGCCGTCCTGAGCGGCGATCGCGAGGCGCTGGTCCGCGGGGTGAAATCGGCGCGCGCCGACGGCAAGACCCATTTGTTCGACGCGCTGGGCGCCGGGGTCGAGCTGGTGGCCGGCGCGCCCGAGAGCCGCCGCGCGGTGATCCTGCTCACCGACGGCCGCGACGAGGGTTCGGCCGAGACTTTTGCCGGGGTGGTGGAGCAGGCGCGGCGCTCCGGCGCCGCCTGCTACGCGATCGGGCTGCGCGACAGCGGGGCCGACCTCAGCGGCGGCGCCGAGCCGCTGTTCATTCCGCGCGAGGAGTATCTGCTGCGCTGGCTGGCCGACGCGACCGGCGGGGCGGCCTTCTTTCCCGATCACGTCGGCCAGCTCGAAGGGATCTACCGTCAAATCCTGGAAGAGCTTCGGGCCCAATACCGCCTGAGCTACTATTCGAGCGATCCGCGCCGCGACGGACGCTGGCGCGCGGTCGAGATCCGCATGGCCCATCCCAGCCTGCAGGTACGCAGCCGGCCCGGCTATTACGCCAAGCCCAATGGCGACCGATCGTAAATACTCCGCGACCCGGTGGGCGCTGGCCCTGGCGGCACTCGCTGCGGGCGCGGCGGCCCAGTCGCTCGACCTCAGCGGCTATCCGGTGGTCGAGCTTCGCTTCGAGGGCAATCAGAAGCTCGAGGCACCGCAGCTGGCCCCGATGCTGCGCCACCGGCCCGGCGCGCGCTACGAGCCGCGTTCGCTGGAGCGCGACCTCGAACGGCTCACGGGCTTCTACCGCGCGCAAGGCTTTCTCAACGCGCGGGTGGTCTCGACCCGAACCGAGATCGTCGAGCTCAGCGGCGCCAGCGCGCCTTATGGCGTGCGGCTGACCGTGACCGTGGAGGAAGGTCCGTACGTCGCGCTGGCGGCGTTGGGCCTCGACGAAAGCAACCTGCGCCAGGCGCTGCGCGCTTACGAGCTGTATCGCGAAGCGGTGGCGCGGCTGGCGCAGAGCGATCTGGGCGGCGCCATCCGCGCGTTTCGCAACTCGCTGACCGCCGATCCGCAGAGCGTTTTGGTCGACCGGCTCGAGTTCGGCGGGCGCGGCCGGGTCCGGCTCGAGCTGGCGCTGGCGCTGCGCGAGCAAGGCGAACGCTCCGAGGCGCTCGAACAGTTTCGCCAGCTGGTGGCGGCCGCCCCCGGCGACGTCGCTTCGCGGCTCAACCTCGGACAGCTC
>DASWHO010000077.1:0-2575 GCA_036398155.1 Acidobacteriota bacterium | reverse complement strand
CTCGCTCTCGGAGGGCGGATCGGTTGCGGCCACCAGCAGCAGCGCGCCCAGCAGGACGATGGTTTGTTCGAAGCGCATGTCGATCGATCTCCTTTCGGTTCCGGATCGGCGGGTATTGTAGTGGATCGCGCCCCAAGCGATGCCGCCCGGCCCAGGCGGCTGCGCCTGCGGCGGTCTGGTTCGGGCCGGCCGGGAATGGCACGCATTCTGCAGTTCGTCCTCGTTGGCCTCGTGCCAGACCGCCAGCTCTCTTAGGGATGTGGAGTGAAAACCGAGCTAGCCGTGCTCCGTGCTCGGTTGGCCGGGGACGGCTTGGCGCGAGCGGATGACAAAGCGGCAAGCGAAACGCCTTTTGGGGGCGCAGTTGGCGCGGAATACCAAACCGGAGGTTGGAAGATGACGGACCGGAAAAAGGTGACTCTACCGGCGCTGTTTCAGAAGGTCGCGGATCGCGAGCCGATCACGATGCTGACCTGCTACGACTATCCGACCGCCAGCTTCCAGGAGCAGGCCGGGGTCGACATGATCCTGGTCGGCGACAGCCTGGGCATGACCATGCTCGGCTACGACAGCACCTTGCCGGTCACGATGGACGACATGATCCGGCACACTCAAGCGGTGCGCCGCGGCGCGCCGACCGCGTGGCTCTTGGGCGACATGCCCTACATGAGCTACCAGCCGAGCGTCGAAACCGCGATCCGCAGCGCCGGCCGCTTCATGGCGGAGGCCGGCTGCGACGCGATCAAGCTGGAGGGCGGCGCAGAGATGGCCGATCGGATGGCCGGGATCGTGGCCGCCGGGATCCCGGCCATGGGGCATCTCGGCCTGACGCCGCAGAGCGTGAGCGCGCTGGGCGGTTTCCGGCTGCAAGGCAAGGATGCGCGGCGCGCCAAGAAGATCGTGGATGACGCCAAGGCGCTGGAACAGGCCGGGGCGTTCGCGATCCTGCTCGAAATGGTGCCCGATCGGGTCTGCGCCCTGATCACCGAGCGCGCCCGCGACTGTTTCATCATCAGTCTGGGCTCGGGGCCGCAGGCGCACGGACAGCTCTTGATCTACCACGACATGTTCGGACTCTATCCCAAGTTTAAGCCGCGGATGGCCAAGCTGTTCGCCGACGCCGGGGCGGTGATTCGGGACGGGCTCCAGAGCTATGTGGAAGAAGTGCGCAAGCGCGAGTTCCCGGCGCCGGAAAACTATTTCGCGATGAAGGATGAGGAATATCAGGAGCTGCTGAAGCTGCTCGAGCGGTGAGTGGTCGGTTGGTTTCGGCCTGCGCGGCAGGAGGTGGCCATGCGCCAACAGCTATTGCAACGCTTGAAGATCCCGCCCGATCGGCTCGATGCGATCAACCAGGTGCTGGTTGGGGGCGATCTGAAAGCGATCGAAGGTCTGCTCGAAGTGGTCGAGGAGTTCGGCACTCCCGAGGCGATCAACCGCCAAGCGGCCGAAGCCGGCCGGCTGCCCAACCTGCTGCGCCAGGTACAGCGGGTGCGGCCCGAGTATCTGCCCGAGCTCGAGTGGCTGGCCGAGCAGCGCGACCGAAGCCGGTTCATCAGCGTGGCCGATTTCCGGCGCAAGGTCTTGGGCGAGCGAGCCGACACGATGCGCTTCGCCGACCCATCCGCGGTCACGCTCGAGATCAGCGCTTGCCAGTATTTCCCTTGGGTGACCTTGGCGGCCCGCCGGGCGCTGGAGCGCGGCTTGCTGATGCCGGGGCGCTTCATCCGGGTGCGCAAGATGAAGGAGCAGGAGCTCGACGGCGATCTGCCCGCGGTGGCGGCGGCGATGCAGATCATCGGCGCCAGCGTGGTCGAGACCTTGGATACCCGCGGCACCGACGGGTCCAACGTGCATCTCGGCGGGCCCGATACCATTACCGGCTATTTCGGCGGCGTCGGCCAGCCCAACGAGCACGCGCTGCAGTGGGTGCGCGAGCTGCTGACTTACTACACCCGCTACGGCGTGCGCCAGGTGCTCAACGTCAATCCCGGCACCGTGCTGCTCGGCTATCTGCTGCACCGGCTCGGCATCGACATCGAGTTCAAGATCTCGGTGTTCATGGGCAACGACAATCCCTACGCCGCGCTCTGGACCCTGATCGGCGCGAAATTATTCTCGCGCGACGACGGCAGCGCGCCGCTGGTCGGCTTCAACTGGAGCAACTCGGTCGACAACCGCTCGATGGAGATCAGCGCCGAGGTCCGCAAGGCGCTCGGCTTCGAATCGCAGGTGCGCTTCGAGCACCATATCACCGAGACCTACCGCAGCATCGTGCGCCAGCCCTACAACCGGCGCGCCGAGCTGCTCGAGCTCGCGGGGAAGGTGCCCAACATCTCGGCCAAGCACGAAGGCGGCGATCCGGAGGTCGAGCAGGAGCGCAAGCACTCCTCGGACATCCTGGACTACTTCCGTGACAAAGAGGAGATCATCGCGAGCGGCGACTGGGATCACCTGACCGAGAACTTCCTCGACAAGTTCGACGCGCTCAACCGGACCGCCGCGGCGCTCACCGAGCACGGCCTCTCTTTCGTCGCCGCGCGCAACTTGCACCGCTGAGCGTTCATGGGTGGCA
>DASWHO010000076.1:0-18507 GCA_036398155.1 Acidobacteriota bacterium | reverse complement strand
CTAGCCGAGCAGGAAGCGGGCATCCACCGCGCGCGATCCTCCGGCGGCGGAGCTGGCGACGAAGGGATTCACGTCGAACTCCAGAATCTGCGGGAAATCGCCGGCCAGCAGGGAGAGCTTGAGGAGGCACTCCTGCAACATCTGGGTGTCGACCGCCGCCGCTCCGCGGTAGCCGGCCAGCAGCGGGTAGCCGCGCAGATGCTCCACCATCTCGCGCGCGTCCTGGTCGGAGATCGGGAGGATCCGGAACGAGACGTCCTTGAGGAACTCGACGAAAATCCCGCCCAGCCCGAACATCAGGAGCGGCCCGAAGCTCGGGTCGGTGCTGAGGCCCATCACCGTCTCGACCCCGCCTTGGACCATCGGCTGGAGCATCACCGGCGTGGCGCGGGTTTCTCCGAGCCGTTCGCGGATCTTGCGATCCAGCCGGCGGTAGGCGTGCAGCACCTCGACCTCGTTGCGCAGATCCAAGATCACCCCGCCGACCTCGGTCTTGTGCAGGATCTCGGGGGCGGCGACCTTCATCGCCACCGGGAATCCGATCGCGCTGGCCTGGTCGATCACCGCCTCCAGCCCGGCCGCAGTCTTGTGCGGCGCGACCGGAATGCCGTAGGCGGTCAAGATCTCCAGCGCGGCGCCGCCGACGATCTGGCGTTCGCCGCGGCTTGCAGCCAGGTCCAGAATCTCCTGGACCCGCGCGCGGTCGACTCGGAAGGCGGGCGCTCGGCCTTCGGCGCGCGCGCGCCAGCCCGCGTAACGGATCATGGCCGCGGTCGCCTCCACCGCCGACTCCGGGAAACGGTAGGCCGGGATCGGAGTGGTGCCCGGATGCGATCCGGCCGAAAACGCCTCGCCGCCCGCGCCCATGATGCAGCCGAGAATGGTCTTGCTCGATCCGGCTGCCGCCGACTCGATGCTCGAGAGCACCGCCGCGGTGTCCACCATCAGCGGCGGCACATAGATGACGATCAAGGCATCGACGTTGGGATCGGCCAGCAAGGTGGCCATCACCTCGCGGTACTGCTCGGGGCCGCCCGAGGCCACCATGTCGATCGGATTGCCGACGCTGGCGGCCGGCGACAAGACCCGGCGCATGCGCTGCTGCGACGCCGGCAGCAGCTCGGCCATCTGCAGGCCGTGACGGCCGGCGGCGTCGGTCGCCATCACCGCGGGGCCTCCGGCGTTGGTCATGATCGCGATCCGGTTGCCTCGCGGGATCGGCTGGTTGGCGATCGCCACGGTGAGATTGAACAGCTCTTCGAGGGTGGCGACCCGCAGGATGCCACACTGTTCGAACAGGGCGTCGACCGCGATGTCGAGCCCGGCCAGCGCGCCGGTGTGCGACACGGTGGCGCGGGCGCCGGCGGCGGTGCGGCCGGCCTTGACCGCCAGGATCGGCTTGTGCTTGGTCAGCGAGCGGGTGATCTGGCTGAACTTGCGCGGATTGCCGAAGCTTTCCAAGTAGAGCAGGATCACGCCGGTATCGGGATCGTCGCGCCAGTACTCGAGCAGGTCGTTGCCCGAGACGTTGGCCTTGTTGCCGACGCTGGCCAGCATCGAGAAGCCGACCTGGTAGCGCAGCGCGTACTCCATGATCACTTGGCCCAGCGCGCCGCTCTGGGTCATGAAACCGACCCGGCCGCGCAGCGGATGGCGCTTGCCGAAGGTGGCGTTGAGCCGCACCTTGGGATCGGTGTTGATCACGCCGTAGCAGTTGGGGCCGATCATGCGCATGCCGAAGCGCCGCACGATCTCGACCAACCGGCGCTCGAGCTCCGCGCCTTCCGCCCCAACCTCGCGAAATCCCGCGGTGATCACCACCAGCCCGCCGACGCCTTTGCGGCCGCAGGCCGCGGCGACCTCGAGCACCGCCGCGCGCGGCACCACCACGACTGCGAGGTCGACCGGTCCGGGGATCGCCTCGATCGCCGGATAGCACGCCATCGCTTCCATCACCTCGGCCTCGGGGTGGACCGGATAGACCTGGCCCTGAAAGCCGAAGTCGACGATGTTGTGCAGGATGCGCCCGCCGATGTTCTCCTTGCGCGAGGAGGCGCCGATCACCGCGACCGAGCGCGGTCTGAAGATGGCATCCAGCTTGGCGGTTTCCGGATCGAGCGCCATGAGTCCCGACTCCCCCCACAATTCTAGAGGATGACGCGCGGCAGATCCGCCGCCGAGCTATTCGGCGGAGTCGACCTTGCGGCGCAGCTGCTTGGCCTGCGACTGGCGGCGCTTAAATTCGAGGCGCTTGCGGCGGGCGGCCTTGGACGGCTTGGTGGCGACGCGCGGCTTGGGCTTGCGCAGCCGCGCTTCGAGCTTGGCTCGCAGCCGCTCGAAGGCGGCCCGGCGGTTGGCGATCTGCGAGCGCCGTTCGGTGGCGGTCACCACCAGGCCGGTCGGCAGATGTTTGAGCCGGACCCCAGTCGCCGAGCGGTTGCGATGCTGGCCGCCGGGTCCGCCGGCGACCAGGAAGGTCATCTCGCAGTCCCGTTCGAGCGCTTCCAGGTCGATCCTCATCTCCGCACCTAGCGTAGCCTGGAAAAAGGATGCATTCAAAACGAGGCGCGGCGTTGTGCGCTCATGTAGGGGCGGGGCTTGTCCCCGCCCGGACCGGCGCTGAGACTGGCAATGCGATTCCTGCCTGTGCGAACGCTCTTCGGGAGGGGACCAGCCCCTCCCCTACATTCGCAGCGGTGGCTCAACCGTCGTGCCGGGGCGGGCTCGGAGATCGCTCCAAAACGGCCGAGCTCGCGTGCATGCCGATGTAGGGGCGGGGCTCGCCTCCGCCCGGGCGAGCGCGGAATCGGGCGATGCGATTCTCGACCATGCGACTGGGCTTTGCGGGAGGGGACCAGCCCCTCCCCTACATTTGGTTCCGGCGATTCGCCCCGCCGCTCACGACGCCCCCGCGCCTCGGGCTCGCCAGGGCGCCACTCACCGCATAGGATAAAAGCCGTGGTCCAGAGCTCGACCCAGGATCCGGCCGCGCCCGAGCGGCCGCCGCGCGCGCCAGTCCGGCAGCGGCTGCGGCGCCTGTGGGGTGTTCTCCCCGAGGTCTACGCCATCGTCTGGCCGCAGCGCTGGATTCTGCTGATCGGCCTCGGCTTGATGCTGATCAACCGGCTCGCCAGTCTGGTCCTGCCCGGGGCGACCAAGTTTTTGATCGACGACGTCGTACTGCGCCGCGAGCCCGGGCTGCTATACGTCTTGGCGCTCACGGTCGGCGGCGCAGCGGTGGTGCAGGCGTTGACCTCGTTCGCCCTGGTGCAGGTGGTCAGCCGGGCGGCGCAAAAGGTGATCGCGCAGCTGCGGATCCGGATCCAGCAACACGTGCTGCGCCTGCCGGTGTCGTACTACGATTCGCACAAAAGCGGCGAGCTGATCTCGCGCATCCTCAACGACGTGGAGGGGGTGCGCAACCTGATCGGCACCGGGATGATCGATTTCATCGGCGGCCTGTTCACCGCGGCGGTGGCGTTGCTGCTGCTGTTCACCATCAACACCCGCCTGACCTTGATCTCGCTCGGCTTCCTGCTGCTGTTCGTCGTCGTGATCCGCTACGCCTTCGCCACCCTGCGGCCGATTTACCGCCGCCGCAGCGAGATCTTGGCTGAGGTCTCGGGCCGACTCGGCGAATCGCTCAGCGGCGTGCGGGTGGTCAAGACCTACAACACCGAGCGGCGCGAAACCCGCGCGTTCGTGCGCGGGGTGCACAAGCTGCTGCGCAACGTGACCCAGACCCTGACCACCCTGGGCCTGATCAGCCTGTCGGGCACCGGCCTGCTCGGAGTGGTCGGCGTGACCGTGATGCTGGTCGGCGGCCAGCTGATGCTCTCGGACCGCATGACGGTCGGCGACTTCTTCGCCTACACCCTCTATCTCGGCTTTCTGGCCGGCCCGGTGTTTACGATCGTCTCGATCGGCTCTCAGCTCAGCGAGGCGCTGGCCGGGCTCGATCGGATGCGCGAGGTGCTGTCGGTACCGCGCGAGGACGAAAGCGACGCCGGCCGCCGGCCGGTGCAGAAGGTTCAAGGCCGAGTCGAGTTCGAGGCGGTGCAGTTCGCCTACGACAGCGGCCCGCCGGTGCTGCAGGGGATCGGCTTCGTGGCCGAACCGGGCACGGTCACCGCGCTGGTGGGACCATCGGGGGCCGGCAAGTCGACCATCATCGGACTGGTGGCGGGTTTCTATCGGCCGACCGCCGGCCGGGTGCTGATCGACGGGCGCGACCTGGCCGAGCTGCGGCTGCGCGATTACCGCAAATTCCTCGGCGCGGTGCTGCAGGACAGTTTCCTGTTCGACGGCACCATCCGGGAGAACATCGCCTACGCGCGCACCCAGGCGAGCGCCGCTGAAGTCGAAGCCGCGGCCCGCATCGCACGCTGCGACGAATTCGCCGCCAAGTTCGAGCTCGGGTTCGACACCGTGGTCGGCGAGCGTGGGGTCAAGCTCTCGGGCGGCCAGCGCCAGCGGGTCTCGATCGCGCGCGCGATTCTGGCCGACCCGCGGATCCTGATCCTCGATGAAGCGACCAGCTCGCTCGACAGCGAGAGTGAGGCGGCGATTCGCGCCGGGCTCAGCGCGCTGATGCGCGAGCGCACCACGTTCGTGATCGCGCATCGGCTCAGCACGGTGCGCGGCGCCGACACGATCTTGGTGCTGGAGGACGGCTGCATCGTCGAGCGCGGGACCCACGGCGAGCTGCTGGCGCTGCGCGGTCGCTACCACGAGATGTACACCCGCCAGCACAGCCTGGAGGAGGACCGCTTTCTCTACCCCGGCGAGGAAGCGCGGGCCGAGCCAGCGGCCGGCCCGGAATCCGAGCCCAAGTCGAAGGAAGCTCAGCCGCCGCTGGTCGGCGTCGCGCTGGGCCAGCGCTCCGGCTAGGCCTCTCCGTCGAGCAGCACGTCCACCGCTTGGGCTAAATCGTCGGCTAGAAAGTCCGGTCGCGCGGCGAGCAGCTGCTCGCGGTTGGGAAAACCGCCGGGGATGCCGATCGAGCGCACCGCGGCGGCGCGCGCCATGGCGATGTCTTCCGGACTGTCGCCGATGTAGATCGCCTGCTCGGGCGCGAGCTTCAGCCGCTCGAGCGCTAGCAGCAGCGCTTCGGGATGCGGCTTCTTGTTGCGGCTGTCTTCGGCGCAGATCACGACTTGGAAATATTGGCTGACGTCCAGAGCACTGAGCTCGGCATGGACCCGTTCGCGGTTGCCGCTGGTGACCAGGCCCTGCACGCGATCGTGGCGGTTCAGACGCTCCAAGGCCTCGCGCGCGCCTCGAATCAGCCGGCTGGATTCTTGGCGGTAAAAGGCCATCCAGCGCCGGTCGGCTTCCTCCCATTCGGTTTCCGCAAGACCGACGGCGGCATAGGTTCGATACCAAGCGGGCGAGTAGGTGCGGGCGAAGTCAGCCGGCTCGAAGCGGATTCCGAATGAGCCGAACAGCTTGGTGAAGCAGCGGTAGCTGGTCGCCGCCGAGTCGACCAAGGTTCCATCCCAGTCGAACAGAATCGCGCGCTGCGTCACGGTCCGTTTCCCACTCCGGCGGGTGGAGTCGGCCTAAGGAGCCTGCGCCGCGCTGGCTCCTAGACCCTCAGCATAGACCCGCGTCGCCATTCGATCCAAGCGGCCCAGCGGGATGCCATCGTGCCGGGATACGCCGGGATGCCGGGCGGCTGGCCTGGGCCCGCCGTTCTGACATCCGCCCCCAAGGTCGCGAATCGGGTGGCATGCGGCCGAAGGATGGGCACCACGGGCTAGAGCGAGGGCTGCGCCTAGTGCACCCTAGGGTGGCGCCGCAAGCTCACAGGCGGCGCGCTCCCCACAGGACAGTCCGATGGCAGCGGCCTTGCCGAACGCGATGCCGTAGAGTGCGTTCCCCGCCAGAAACAGCCCGGACAGAGCGCGAAGCTCCGCTTCGATTTGAGCCAGCCGGGCTGGATGCCCGAGCTGATACTGGGGGATCGCCCGCGGCCAACGTGCGATGCGTTGGAAGACTGGCTCACAGGTGAGCCCCAGCATGCGACCGAGCTCGCTTCGGACCAAGGTCACCAGCTCACCGTCCTCTAATCCAGCAGCGGCTGGATCCACCGAGCCACCGACCATGGCCCGAATCAGCAGATGGCCGACGGGGCTGCGTCCGGGGAACAGAAAGCTGTCCCACAGCGATCCGAGGATCCGGTAGCCCTCGCCGCGCGGCACCAGGACACCGAATCCGGGCTCGATATGACGCAGCGCTTCGGGGCCGTAACCGAGCGCCACCACCGTGACCGGCGGACTCTCGATGCCGGCGAGCAGGCGTGCTAGCCGCGGCGCGCCGGAGTGCACCAACTCCGAGCTGGACGCCGCCTCGCCCGCGAGAATCACCGCATCGGCCGCGATTTGCTCGCCGTCCGATAAGGCAACTTTCCAACCTCCCTCCGCGACCGGAAGGAGCGCCTGGGCGGACACGCCGCAGTGAACATGGAAGCGTCCGCGGCGCGCCAGAGCCCGCGGTAGACTCTGCAATCCGGCGCGCAACGAGAACAGCGTGGTGGACGGCCCGATCGGCCCGAGCATTGCTGGTCGCTTGCAGCGCCGCCGCTCGCGGCGCTTGGCCAGCATGCCGAGCACCAGCGAGCCATGCTCACGCTCGAGGGCCGCAAGCTTGGGAAAGGCGGCGCCCAGCGACAAGCGGCGCGCGTCGCCGGCAAACACCCCCAGTACCATCGGCGCGATCAGCCGATCGGCGGCCTGGGAACCGATCCGCCGCCGGGCGAACTCCCACACGCTCTCGTCCTCCTGGCTGCGGCGCGGCGGCACCAGCGGCTCCGCAAGCAGCCGCAGCAGGCCGCCCAGGCTGAGGATTCCCGCGCGAGCGAATCGAAGTGGGTGGGCCTGGACCTCCCGCATCTTTCCGCCATGAACCACGAAGCGGTGGGCCGCCGATGGATCCGCAGCGAGGACCTCCGGGCTCAAACCGGCGGCGTGGATCAGCCGATCGACGGCGGGATCGGGGCCCTGGAAGGCCGTCGGCCCGGTCTCGACCAGCCAGCCGTCGCAGGAGATGCTCTTCGCCTTTCCACCGACCTCGCGATCGCGCTCGAGGACCCGCACCTCGATCGCTTCGGCACTATCGGCCGACCGCTCCGCGACCTCCCATGCGGCGGCCAGGCCCGAGATTCCAGCTCCGACCACGACCAACCGCTTCAACGCCCTTGCACCGAATTCGGGTTCATGAGCACGGCCCATCGGGAACTGGGCCGATCTCCGCACCTAGACGGTGCGGCTGAATACCGGTTGGCTACTGTGCTCGTGCTTCTCGCACCAATAGCGGTCAAAACAGCGCGCCAGGTTGCGGATAAACAGCTCTCCGATCGCAGTGGCCTCGATCCGTTCGGGATCGATCCGCACCAGACCCTCCGACCGATACGGCTCCAGCCGGAGCAGCGCCTCGCGGAAGTAGGCGTCGAAACGGATCCGGTGGGCGCGTTCGAGCGCCGGGATGTCGACTCCGAAGTTGCACATCAGCTCCTGGATCACCGCGCGGCGTACCTCTTCGTCGGGTCCGCGGGCGATCCCGCGCTCGACCGGAAGCCGGTTCGCGGCCAGCGCTTGCCGATAGTGACTGAGCTTCTTGCTGTTCTGGACGTAGACACCCTCGACGTCGCCGATCGCGGAGATTCCCAGGCCGACCACCGTGTCGGCCGACACGACCGTGTAACCTTGGAAATTGCGGCGCAGTCGACCGTCGCGGCGGGCGCGCACCAGCTCGTCACCGGGCCGGGCGAAGTGGTCCATGCCGATCGGCTCGTAGCCGGCCGTGAGCAAGCGCTCGCGCGCCAGGCCGAACAACGCGAACTTCAGCTCGCGCCCGGGAAGCCGCTCCGGACCGATGCGCTTCATGTGCGCCCGCATCCAGGGGACGAAGGCGAAAGAGTAGACCGCCGCGCGATCGGCACCCAGCTCGATGACCCTGTCCACCGTGCGCTCGAAGGTCTCGAGCGACTGCAACGGCAGACCGTAGATCAGGTCGATATTAATGCCGCCGAAACCGCAAGCGCGCGCGTGCTCGATCAGCCGCGCGGTCTGCTCCACGGTTTGCACCCGATCGATCACGTGTTGGACCGCTGGTGTGAAGTCTTGCACTCCCAGCGAGAGTCGGTTGAAGCCCAACTCGGAGAGCGTGTCGAGGTGGGCGGCGCTGGTGACCCGCGGGTCGACTTCGACCGCAAGCTCGGCCCCGGCAACCGGTCGAAAGAACCGCATCAGATGCGACAGCAGCCGTCGCAGCTGGGCCGGGCTGTGATAGGTCGGAGTCCCGCCGCCGAGGTGGAGCTGGGAGAAGCTGCGGCGCTGCGGCAACCGCGCCGCCAACATCTCGATTTCTCGTTCGAGCAGATCGAGATAGGGGGCGGCTTGGTCATGGTGCGGGCTGATGATCACGTGGCAGCCGCAGAACAAGCAGCGCTGCTCGCAGAACGGCAGGTGGATGTAGATCGAGAGCTCGGCCGCGGGGCGCCGGTTGGCGTTCGCGAGGCACCCTTCGTAGCGGGTCGCGTCGATGCCGGCGTGAAATTCCACCGCGGTTGGATAGCTCGTATAGCGCGGACCAGGCTGATCGTACCGCGCCAGCAGCTCGGCGGTCACGGCGCTGGCGAGCGGCCGGCCCGCGGCCTCGGCGCGGGCCCTGGCGTGCTGCCCGGCGTTGCCTGAGCTCATGATGCGATCCTTTCGGCTCGCACGGTATCCACCAACATCTGCACGCTTTCGAGCTCTGCGGCGGGCCTGATGCCGCTACCCAAGTTCACGATATGGCCGCGCGCCGGAACCCTGCATAGCAGCGCCTCCGTGGCGGCGCGAGTCGCCGCCGCGCCCGCCTCCAGAACCGTGGGGTCGAGGTTGCCTTGCAACGCCTTGCCCGAGCCAAGGCGCACCCGTAGGGCTGAGAGGTCGGTCTCACTGCCCACCGCCAGCGCTTCGCAAGGCAGCGCGGCGAATGCCTCCACCAGCGCCGGCGCGTTGTTGACGTACAGAATCCGCCGTACGCCGGCGTGGCCCAGCTCGGTCAGCAGGTCCCCGAGATGCGGCCGCACCAGGCGGTTCCAATCGGCGACCGGCAGCAGCCCGGCCCAGGAGTCGAAAATCTGAATCGCATCGGCGCCGGCCTTGGCCTGCTCGATCGCGTAGTCGGCGGCCAGTCGTGCCAGCTTTGCGAGCAGCAGCTCAAAAGCCAGCGCCTCGCTGCGGGCCAGCGCCACCAGCTGCGGAAACCCGGGTCGACCGCGGCCATCCACCAGGTACGCCGCCAGCGAGAGCGGCGCGCCGACGAATCCAATCAGCGCCGTCCGCTGGTCCAACCGACGCCGCACCCGCCGCAGGGTCTCATAAACCGGTACGGCGATCGACGACGGTTCAACCGTTGGCAAGGCTTGAATCTGCGCGGTGCTGCGGATCGGCCGCTCGAGGACCGGACCGGGCTGGAAACGAAATCGCAGATTCAGCGCCGCAAGCGGGCTGACCAGGTCGGCAAACACGATCGCGGCATCCAAGCCAAATCGCTCGATCGGCATCAGGGTTGCCTCGGCGGCGAGATCGGGATCCGCCAGCAGTTCCTCGAAGCTGTGTCGCGACCGCAGCGCGCGGTACTCCGGCAGATAGCGGCCCGCCTGGCGCAGGATCCAGATCGGCCGGCGTGGAACGCTGCACCCGGTCAGTGCGCGCAGCAACAGGCGGCTCATGTCGAGCACGGCCCCGGTGCCCGACCGTTTACCGCGGTCATGCTCGAAGTCGGACACTACACCTCCGGCTGCCGGGTGAAGCGATAGCCGATGCCCCACACGGTGTGAAGGTGCTCCGGCTTTTCGGGATCGCGTTCGAAGCGTTTGCGCAGCCGCACGATGAAGTTGTCGATCGTGCGCGTCGATGGGAACAGATCGTAGCCCCACACCTTCTCCAGAATCTCTTCGCGTGAGACCACCTCGCCCTCGTGCTCGGCCAACACTTTGAGGATCATCGCCTCCTTCAGGGTCAGTGTCTGCTCGCGGCCGTCCCAAGAGTGGCCCTGAAAACGGCGCAAGTCGAACTCGTTGCCGCCGAAGCTCACCGTCGAACCAGCCGCCGACAGCTTTTGATACCAGCTGGTGCGGCGCAGGATCGCGCGCACCCGCAGCAGAAGCTCCTTTAGGTGAAAGGGCTTGTGCAGATAGTCGTCGCCGCCGGCTTCGAGTCCGCGGATGCGATCATCGACCGAAGCTCGGGCCGTGAGAAACAAGATCGGGGTCTGGATCCCTTGAGCGCGAATCGTCTCGCACAAGCTGAAGCCGTCGATCCCAGGCAGCATGACATCGAGGATCACCAAGTCGTAATCGCCGTCACGGATACGTTGCGAGCCGTTTGGGCCGTCGAGCGCGACCTCGGCCAGGTAGCCTTCGGCCTGCAAATTTTCCCGGATCCCCTCGGCCAGATGCTTCTCATCCTCGATTACCAGGATCTTAGCGGGTGAGGGGTTCATGCATCCTCTGGCTTGGCGATCGGCCACGACACTGTGAACACCGCGCCGCGGCCCGGACCGGGGCTGGCAGCGCGGACCGACCCTTTGCCGAGCGTGACAAAGCCCTGCACCAAATAGAGACCGAGCCCCGAGCCGCGGACTCTGCGAACCATCTCGTCGCCGGGTCGATAAAACTTCCCGAACAGCTTGCCCGCCTCTTGGGGCGCGAATCCGATCCCGTTGTCGGCCACCTCCAACTCGACGGCGGCGCCGGCCGCGCGCGCCCGCAGCAGCACCCGGCCGCCGCCGGCGGCGGCGGTGGCGTTGAGCGCGTTGTCGACCAGATTCTGGAGTACGGTGCGCACCGCGTCCGGATCGGCGCTGATCGTCAGCGGATCCGGGATATCCTGTGCGAAAGTGACGCCGGCGGCGCTGGCGCGGGACTCCTGCTCCACCAGCACCGACTGCACCAACGGCTGCAGCGGCAAAGGTTTGGGGCGGTAGGCGATTCGCCCCTCATCGACCCGGGTGCTATCCAGAACATTGAACACCGTTCTTTCCAGCCGCGCGAGATCGTCCAGGATCCGGCGCACCAAGGCCTGATGCTGCGAGAGCGGCGGATTGCGCAAAGCCAAGGTCTCGGCTGACAGGCGCAGGCTCGCGAGCGGGCTCTTGAACTCATGCGACACGGCGGCCACGAAGTTCTGCTGCCGCTGTTGCAGCTCGGCCTGCTGGCGCAGCGTGCGGGCCAAGATCGCCATGCCGGCGATCAGCACGATCAGGAAGAAACTGCCTTCCCAGCCGTAGCGATTCAGCCGATGGAAGCGCTCCTGCCAAAGCTCGGCGCGCGGCGCTGCGGCCACCGAGTACCGTCTCCCGTCGGACGATTGGACCAGAAAAGGGAAAATCTCCGTAACCTGGTCTGGTTCGACTCCTCGGGCTTGGAAAACATTTGCCGCGCGCGCGCCCTGCTGGTAGAGCGCGGCGGTGCGGGTTGCCACCAGCCGGGTGTAGTGGGCCTCATCCAGGATCCACCAGAGCACTTGTACGATGCAGATCGTCAGCAAGATCAGAAGCCCGATCTGCCAGGCTCGAGTCGATCGCCCGCGTCGTTTCCTCATCATGTTGCGCTTGGCCTCATACCACGGTGGCTGCTTCGGTCAGGACCGCCTCGAGCGCCGCGGCAAACCGTTCGAGGTCCGCCTCCTGGTGGGCCAGGGATAGAAAACCGACCTCGTAGGCTGAAGGGGCCAGCGCCACGCCGCGGCTCGACAAGCCATGAAACAGGTGGCGGTAGCGCTCGGGAGCGGCCGGATCGATTCGTTCGGTGCTGCGCGGCGGCTCGCCTTCCTGCAGGCAGAGCCAAAAGATCGAGCCGAGTCGTACCAGCTGGGCGGGCAGCGTAGCCCGCTTCAGCACCGGATCCAACCGCCGCTGCAGGGCCTCTCCCAGCCGTTCGAGGCGCTCCCAACCGGCCTCGAGACGCAGGATCTCCAAGGTCTTCAGACCCGCCGCCATCGCGACCGGGTTGCCCGACAACGTCCCCGCCTGATAGACAGGTCCTTCCGGCGCGAGAAGCTTCATAAGCTCACGGTGGCCGCCGAAGGCTCCGACCGGAAGCCCGCCACCGATCACCTTGCCGAACGTGGCCAGGTCCGGGGCGACGCCGAAGCGCTCGGCCGCGCCGCCGGCGCCGAGCCGGAAGCCGCTAATCACCTCATCGAATATCAGCACAATGCCGAATCTTGCTGTCTCGTTCCGCAAGGTCTGGAGAAACGATCGGCGCTGCAGCAAGAGACCGTGGTTGGCTGGCACTGGCTCGATGATGACCGCGGCGAGCCGCGGTCCGCGCCGGCCCAGGAATTCGCGCAGCAGCGCTTCATCGTCAAGCGGCAGTACATGGGTCAACGCAGCCTGGGCGACCGGAACACCGGCGGAAGAGGGGGTGCCGAATGTGGCAAGGCCCGAGCCGGCGGCGACCAAGAGGCTGTCGGTATGGCCGTGATAGCAACCGGCGAATTTGACGATCTCGTCACGGCCGGTTGCTGCCCGCGCCAACCGTATCGCGCTCATGGTGGCTTCGGTTCCCGAGGAGACGAAACGCACTTGCTCGATGCCCGCATAGGCCTCGACCACTAGCTCGGCCAGCTCTAGTTCCGCGCGGCACGGCGCCCCGTAGCTGGTTCCCGCGGCGGCGGCTCGGTGGATCGCCGCCACCACTTCGGGATGGGCGTGGCCGAGAATCAGCGGCCCCCACGAGCCGACGAAGTCCAGCCATTCACACCCGTCCTCGTCCTCGAGCAGCGCGCCGCTGGCGCGGCGGACAAACCGCGGCGTGCCGCCCACCGCGCGAAAGGCCCGCACCGGCGAGCTCACCCCGCCCGGCAGCACTTCCAGCGCACGCTGGAACAGGGCTGCGGAACCCTCGAGCCGGATCACAGCCAACCGCCCTCGAGCGCCTCCCGCGCATGGTAGGTGAGGATCAAATCGGCCCCGGCTCGCGCCATCGCGGTCAGGTTCTCGTGCACCACCCGCGCCAAGTCAAGCCAGCCGCACTGAGCCGCGGCCTTGACCGCCGCGTACTCGCCGGAGACGTTGTAGGCGGCGAGCGGCAAATCGGTGTGCCGGCGCACTCGATGAATCACGTCGAGATAGGCGAGCGCCGGCTTCACCATCAACAGATCGGCCCCCTCCTTTTCATCGAGCCTGGCCTCGCGGAGCGCCTCACGCGCGTTACGCGGATCCATCTGGTAGGTGCGCCGGTCGCCGAACCCAGGGGCGGAGTCTGCGGCGGCGCGGAACGGACCATAGTAAGCGGATGCGTACTTGATCGCGTAGGAGAGGATACCCACTTGCTGCCACCCCTCGCGATCCAGCAGCGCGCGGATCGCCGCCACCCGTCCGTCCATCATGTCCGATGGAGCGACAAAATCGGCCCCCGCTCGGGCGTGACACAGCGCCACCCTGCTCAAAGCGGCGAGCGAGGGATCATTGACCACCTCGCCGCGCTCGACCAGGCCACAGTGGCCATGGTCCGTATAGGCGCACAGACACACATCGGTCATCACCAACAGGTCGGAGCCGAACGCCTGCTTGAGCAGGCGCACGGCGGTAGGAACCGCCCCTTGGGTATCGGCGGCGGCCGCGCCGGACGGGCTCTTGCTGCCAGGCGCTGGCAAACCGAACAGCAGAACGGTCCGGATCCCGAGCTTGCAGTCCAGTTCGACCCGGCTCAGCAGGTCTTGGAACCCGTAGCGGGCGATGCCCGGCATCGAGGGGATCGGATCGACGGCGTGCTCGGCGGGCACCACGAAGTGAGGCATGATCAGGCGGTCGGCGCTCAGACGCGTTTCGGCCACCATCTCTCTCAGCAGGGGGGAGCGGCGCAATCGGCGCGGACGCTGCGGACCTGGAATCGGTACCGCTTCAGCATTCATGACAGAACCTCCAGGAGGCTTTTGAGGGTGGGTCGTTGAGCGGTCGCGCTGACCGCCAACCCCAGGGCGCGAGCCGCCGCGGTGGTGGTCGGGCCGATCGAAATGACCCGAGCTCCGGCCGGGATCCGAGCCAGGTTGAGCAGCCCTTCGGCGGCCGAAGGGCTTGCGATCACGATCGCGTCGACGCCCAGGCGTTCTAGATCCAACTTGGCGCGGCGCCGGGCCGCTGGCACCGTGCGGTAAACCGGGATGCGGATGACCTCGATTCCATGCGGCTCCAGCGCCACCTCGAGATCGCGGCGACCCCGGTCGGCGGCGGCTATCACGATCTTGACATGCGCCGCCGTCCCCTCCTGCCACACAATTCGTGCCAGGCTTCGCCCCAATGCAAGCGCCGAGCTGCGCGGCGGCACCAGATCGCAGCGTCCCAGCAGACGAACCGCCGCGGCGGCGCTGGCGCAGCCCACGGCGGCGATCCGCAGTCGCTCCGGTAGCGGTTGGGTATGCAGCATGGCGATCGCGGCCGCTCCATGCCCAGAGGTCAGCGCCAGCCAATCGGCCCGACCCAGCTCCAGACGCAGCTGGGCCCGCAGCGCCGGCTCGCGGAGCGGCTGAATCTCGATGCAAGGCAGGTGGACGATCCTGCCGCCCAAACGCTTAACTGCGCCGCTCCAACCGCCGCAGTCGGCCCGAGTCAAGAGGACCGTGCGGCCGCGCAAGCCCCTCATCGCTGGTCCCCCGGTGTTTCGCACAATTGTCGCCACAGCTTCTCGGCCAACGCTTCAGCCTCTCTCCCCTGACCCCTGGCGCGCAGCACCGAGTCTCCGCTGCCGAGCATCGCGATCATCTCGAGTCCCCCGCCGGCCACGCTGCGGCACCAGGCCCCGAACGGCAGGTTGCAGCCTCCGTCTACCCGTCTCAGCAAAGCGCGTTCGGCGCGGACCTGCCGCTCCGATTCCGGATGATTGAAGCCGGCAACCAGCGCGCGCGTGGAGCGGTCGTGCTCGCGGATCTGCAGCGCCAACGCCCCTTGCGCCGGCGCCGGAACGAAGACCTCAGGGTCGAGCCGGATACGGGTCATCACCTGGAACGGCGGGGCAACCCCGGACTCGAGCGACTGGAGCCGGTCGAGTCCGGCGGCCGCGATCACGATCGCGTCGAAATCGCCGTGCTCAAGCCGCCGCAGGCGGGTATTGAGGTTGCCGCGCAAAAGCAACACCTTGAGGTCCGGACGCCAATGATGGAGCCAGACCTCGCGACGCTTCGCGGCGGTGCCGACCCGCGCCGCGGCTGGGAGCTGCAAAAGGCCCGAACGCAGCGCGTCCTGCCGCCGCGTCAAGAGTAGATCGGCCGGGTCGAGGCGCTTGGGTACCGACGCCACCACCAGCCCCGCGGTGCCTTGAGCTGGAAGATCCTTATAGGAATGCACCGCCAGATCGATCCGGCCCGCCAGCAAAGCGGCTTCGATCTCGCGTACGAAAACGCCGGGGGCTCCGATCGCAGCGAACGGTTTTCGACTTCGATCTCCGGCGGTCCTGATCACGATGGTCTCGACCACGTGTCCAGCTTGCTCCAACTGGCTCCCGATCTGGGCGCTCTGGATCCGAGCCAGCTTCGAGGCGCGGGTGCCAATCCTCACCTTCATTCGGCACCGTCCTGATCCGGCGGTTGCAACCGGAAGGCATCCGCCTGGAAGACCTCGCGCAGGGCCTCTCGAAACTGCGGGTCGGACGCATGGGTGAAGAAAGCCTCGACCGCCGCCGTCCCGGCCCGATAAGCAACCCCACGCAGCCCCATGGAGGGGAGATGTGCGAAGCGGCGCGCTAGCGTCTCGACCCAGCGCCGCACCGCGATGCGCTGTGCTTCCCCCAAGCCGATCAGCTCCTTTTGAAAGAGCCGCTCGACTCCCTCGAGCGCGGTCTGTCGATAGCGCAGCTGCACGGCGGCCAAGAGTGGCGCGAGCAGCCGGTCGGCCAGGCAGCGCTGGAATTCGATCAGAGCCTGATCCACCACCACCCGCGCCTCGGCCATCTCCATCCGGCGCTGCTCGCTCGTGTGCTGCGCTTCGGCCAGGATTTCGTCCATCCCGACACGTGGCACACCGGCCGCCAGCGCCGCCGCCGGCGCTACATCGGGTGGAATCGCCAAGTCCACCAATAGGGGCGCCTGTCCCGAAGCGGTGCGGGCGGCCAGCCGCTCGAGGTCGGCTCGAACGAACACAGGCTCGGGCGAACCGGTGGCGAGCACCAACACCTCGACGGGGTCGGGGTCGGCACGGAAACGGTCGAGCGTGCGCGCCGTTCCGCCGACCGCGCCAGCGAGGCTCTCGGCCTTGGATAGGGTCCGGTTCACCACGTGGAGCGCGGCGCCCTCTTGGGCGAGCTCTTGGGCGCAGCGTTCGGTCATGCTCGAGACCCCGATCAACGCCACCGCCCCGGGTGTGCGGCGCAGGCGCTCGCGCACCTGCGCCAAAGCGATTTCGGCAAGCGAGTGGCGACCTCGACCGACGTCAGTCATCCGGTGCACGCGGCGTGAGACTTTGAGCGCGGCCTGAAAGAGGAGCTCGAGACGCAGACCGATCACACCGTGCTGGCGCGCGAGGTCATAGGCCCCACGAACTTGGCCGCTGATCTCCCTCTCGCCCACTCGGGCCGAATCGAGGCCGGCCGCAACTAGGAACAGGTGCTCGACGGCGCCCTCGCCGGCCCAAGCCCGGAACGTGCGTTCGGCTTCACCCGGCTGGGCGCGGCGCCCACCGAGGAGCTCGAAGATGCGGCCGCGGCAGGCGTTGATCGTATCTCCCGCGCTGGGAACGAACGCCACTTCAACCCGGTTGCAGGTAGCCAGATAGACCGCCTCCTCGAGAGATGCTTCCAGTGAGAGTCGTCGCAGCAGCTCCGGGCGGCGCTCCGGGGCGGCTAAGAAGCGGGCCAACAAGTCCGGCCCCCCGGTCCGCCACGAAATGCCCACTAGTGCGATTCGATCCATCGCCCGCCTCAAACGCCGCCGGACACTTTCAATAGATCAAGATTGTTACGGCTCGATGCAGGCAATGTGTCATAATTTGGTCACAGCGTGGCGGAAGGTCTGGGAATCGACTGCGAGCAGGGCCTGAATCAAGTTTCCGACGGCTCGATCTCCGGGCCTCCCCGAGCCACCGCATCGGCCAGGCAGCGCAGCATGGCTGGATGGTCCTCGACCGCGGGCACCAGGATCAGCTCGCTTCCTCCGGCCGCAAGCAAGGTCTCGCGGCCGCGGATTCCGATCTCTTCCAGCGTCTCGAGACCGTCGGCCAGAAACCCGGGGCAGACCACCGCAACCCGGCCCACCCCGCGCCGCGGCAGACTCTGCAGCAGGTTTGCGGTGGTGGGCTCGAGCCAACGCTCCGGACCAAAGCGCGACTGATAGCACAGGGTCGAACGACTGGGATCCCATTCCAGCGCTCGCAGCAGGGCGTGTGCGGTGAGCTTACAAGCGCGGCTATAGCCGTGCCGCTCACCGCGATCGAAGCGCAGCGGGATACCATGAAATGAGATCAGCAGATGTTCCGGGATGTCATGCTGCCGGTCGAAAGCCGCGCGGCAGCGGGCGGCGAGCGCCTCCACAAAACCCGGATCGGTCGGCGGCGGAAGGACCAGCTGGAGACTAGCTCTACGGTTGTGAGATCGGCGCGCTGCGACTTGGCGCGCAACCCTTTCGATCGAGCCCGTGGTGGCACCGGTCGGCTGCGGAAACAGCGGCACTACAGCAACACCTGTTGGACCCTCGCCCGGCAGGTCGGCGAGCATCTGTTCCAGCCTCTGCTCGAAGGATGGCGTGCCATAGCGATAGGCGTACGCGACCCGATAGCCCGGACCGAGCCGCTTCGCCAGCCCTTCGGCGATCCGGCGCGTGCCAACCTCGAGCGGTGAGCCTTCCGCACCCCAGATCGAACGGTATTGCCTTGCGACCCTGCGCGGCCGGGCGGTCAAAACGATAGCTTTGAGAATGGGCAGCCATAGCCAGCGCGGCCAGTCAACCACCATCGGATCGGCCAAGAACTCCGCCAAGAATGTGCGAACCGCTGCCGCGCTGGGCGCTTGCGGAGTACCGAGGTTGACCAAGATGACGCTACGAAGCGACATGGCCTAGCAGCCCTTCCACCGCGCGCGGATCAAGTCTGGTGTCTGCGCCTCTACAAAGAGGGAGAGGGAATAGGAGGACTTTTGCCGCTCGGCGGATTCAGGTGGGCGAGGATGCGGCCGCGGGCCTGGTTCGGGGTCAGACCGCGGGCGCGGGCCAGGGCGATCACGTCGTCTTCTTCGGGCGACCAGCGCTCGATCGAATGGTCGCGGTCGAAGACCCGTTTGATTCGAACCGGCACCCCGTCGATCACCAGCGTCGCGCTGTCACGATACAGCTTGAGCCGCCGGCGGCGCTCCAGCCGCAAACCGATGGTGGGCCCGCGCCGCAGGATCTCCGCAGCGATGCGCTCGGCTTGATCCGGCGGGCACAGCACCGAAACCTCGTGGCCGGGACGGCCCTTTTTCCCGAGCGCCGGCCGCACCACGCAATCGAGCGCGCCCATGCCTTCGAGCTGGCGCATCAGCTCGGCGAC
>DASWHO010000075.1:0-11899 GCA_036398155.1 Acidobacteriota bacterium | reverse complement strand
CGCGCGGTTGCGCTCGCCGCCGCTGAGCTCGGAGACGCGCTTTTGCTGGTCGGTGCCGCGGAAGTTGAACAGCGCCACGTAAGCGCGCGACTGGATCTCGCGCTTGCCGACCTGGAGCAGATCCTGGCCGCCGGAGATCTCTTCCCAGACGGTTTTCTTGGGATCGAGCGCATCGCGGCTCTGGTCGACGTACGAAATCACCACGGTCTCGCCGATCCGCAGGCTGCCGCCGTCGGGCTGTTCCTGGCCGGTGATCATCCGCAGCAAGGTGGTCTTGCCGGCACCGTTGGGTCCGATCACCCCGACGATCCCGCCCGGCGGCAGCCGGAGCGAGAGCTCGTCGATCAGCAGCCGGTCGCCATAGGATTTGGAGAGCTGCTCCGCTTCGACCACGATGTCGCCGAGTCGCGGTCCGGGCGGGATCTCGAGCTCGAGCCGCTCGCCGCGCGCAGCGCCGGACTGGGATAGCAGGGTTTCATAGGCTTTGAGCCGCGCCTTGCCTTTGGCCTGGCGCGCGCGCGGCGCCATCCGCACCCATTCGAGCTCGCGCTCCAAGGTGCGCTGCCGCGCGGTCTGCTGTTTTTCTTCCACCTCCAGGCGCTTTTTTTTCTGCTCCAGCCAGGAGGAGTAGTTGCCTTCCCAGGGGATGCCGCGGCCGCGGTCGAGCTCGAGGATCCAGCCGGCGACGTTGTCCAGGAAGTAGCGATCGTGGGTGATCGCCACCACCGTGCCGGGGTACTCCTGCAGATGATGCTCGAGCCAGGCGACGCTCTCGGCGTCGAGGTGATTGGTCGGCTCGTCGAGCAGGAGCAGATCGGGCCGCTCGAGCAGCACCCGGCAGAGCGCCACGCGCCGGCGCTCGCCGCCCGAGAGCGTGGCGACGTCGGCGTCGGCCGGCGGCACCCGCAGCGCCTCCATCGCGACCTCGAGCTTGTGATCGAGGTCCCAGCCGCCGCAGGCCTCGATCGCGTCCTGGACCTTGCCGTGCTCTTCGAGCACTCGGTTCATCTCCGCTTCCGGCAGCTCTTCACCGAGCCGCGCGTTGAGCGCGTCGAAACGGTCGAGCAGGTCGCGCACCGGCTGCAGCGCCGGAGCGATGTTGCCGAGCACGTCGTGCTCCGGATCGAGCTGCGGCTCTTGCGGCAGGTAGCCGACCCGGGTGCCCTCGGCCGGCCAAGCCTCGCCGGAGAACTCGGTCTCCACTCCGGCCATGATCTTGAGCAAGGTGCTCTTGCCGGCGCCGTTGGCGCCGAGCACGCCGATCTTGGCGCCGGGCAGGAACGAGAGCCAGATGCCGGCGAGCACTTCGTTCTTGGGCGGATAGACCTTGCGCAGGTCTTTCATGGTGTAGATGTACTGATGAGCCATGTTCAATCCCTTCGTGGTTCGCGATCCCTGAGCCCGAAACGGCTGGATCGCTGAATGGAGCAGCGCGCGAAATCAGGCGGCCAGCTGCTCGCGTATCCGCAGGTGTCGCATCAGCAGGTTCATGGTCAACATGCCGACCAGCCGGCCGTCCTCCATCACCAGCAGCCGCCCGATTCCGCCGGCGGCCATCTTGGAGGCGGCGCGCAGCAGCGGCTCGTCGGGAGCCACCGTGACCGGATCGGCGAGCGGCGTCATCGCCGCCTGCACCGAGGTGCTCTCGCGCTCGTCGGCGGAATGGCGCTGGATGTCGCGCAGGCACAACAGGCCGACGATCTGCTGGTCGCGCGCGACCGGATAGCCGCCGTAGCCGGTGTGCAGGAAGTGCTCGCGGGCCGCTTCGGCCAGCGAAATGTGCGCCGGCAAGGTCTTGACGTCTTGCAGCATGACGTCGCGCACCCGCATCCCCTGCAGCGCCTCGTCGAACCGGACCATCTGGTAGGCGCTGGAGGAGGCGTCCTTCAGGAACCAGCCGATCAGGATGTACCAGACCCCGGCGATGCCCGCGCCGCGCAGCAGTCCGAGCACGCCGCTGAAGATCAAGAAGTAGGCGAACAGCGAGCCGCCGGTCGCCGCGATGCGGGTGGCTTTGGCCTTGCCCCAGCGCTTCCACAGCAGGCCGCGCAGGATGCGGCCGCCGTCGAGCGGAAAGGCCGGGATCAGATTGAACAGCGCCAGGATCAAGTTGATGAACGCCAGGTAGGTGGTCACCGGCAGCAGGAAGCTCCCGACCAGTTTGAAGCTCGAGGCGAGGTAGAAGATCGCAGCCAGGGCGAAGCTGACCAGCGGCCCGGCCACCGCGATCTTGAACTCGGCGCCGCCGTCCTCGGGCTCTTTGGCGAGCTGGGCCACGCCGCCGAAGATGAACAGGGTGATCGAGCGGATCTGAATCCCGTTGCGCAGCGCCACCACCGAATGGCCGAGCTCGTGCAGCAGGATCGAAAGGAAAAACAGCAGCGAGGCGATCAGGCCCTTGGCCCAGTGCGACGAAGCCGGCAGGTCGGGGTAGTTCTCCGGGAAATAGCCGGTTGCCAAGGTCCAGGCGATCAGCCCGAAGATGATCAGCCAGCTGAAGTGGATGTAGATCGGAATGCCGAGGATGCGCGCGACCCGCAGGCCTCCGAGTGCCAGTCTTGGATTCATGTCTTTCTCTCTCTAGCCAGGTGGATTCTATGTCCTCGTTAACGAAGCCTTACCAGCCACATGTAGGGGAGGGGCTTGTCCCTCCCGAATACGGGCGCCAGGCCCGCTCCAAACGTATCTATTCCGCCGGTCGATTTCGAGCGTAGGTTATTTCTGCGATCCGGATCCAGTCGCCCTCGGCCACTGCGACTTCGACCTCGAGATCGAAGCGGTCCGGCCCAGTGCGGCGGATAGTGCGGCGGACCCGCTGGCCCGCGACCACCGAATTGAGCGCCTCCGTGCTCTCGAACTGCCAGGCCTGGTCGGGCCGGCCTTCGGCGTCGAGCAGGCGGAAGATCCGCGACGTGGTCACCGTTCCGCCGCTCAGAAAAGCGATCTCCAGGAGCCGCTGTTCGGCTCGATCGTAAACGATGTAGCCCCAGCGCTGGCTCAGGATCCGACCCGACCCGCCTTCGACCGGCAGCAGGCGCGAAGTGCTTTCGCTGATCAAGAACTCGCCGTTGGGGCTCCAGCGAACCGCGAGCTGGTCGGTGAACGGGTTGTCGCTGGGCGGGCCGCCTTCCGACAGCATGCGGCCGCTGGCGCTCCAATCGCCGACCAAGAAATCCAGCTCGAGCAGCCAGTCGCCGGTATGCTCGCGCAAGAGCTGCGAGCCGGCCGGCTGCGCCGCCGCGGGCGCGCCCATCAATGTAAGCGTAAGCGATGCAAGCCAAGCGATCGCGAGTCTGGAGTTCATATCGACGTGGCGGCGGCCCGATCGGCGCCGCGATCCCTTATTCTACACGCCCGTCAGCCTACGGTTACACGGCGGCCGAGGTATTGATCGGATCTCACGTCAATGGCTTCGCCCTTGTACTCCCAAGGGTTCTGAATGGGGTGGCATGGGCGGCCGAAGGGCGCCCATGGACGAGCCATGCACGAGGATGGACTTGTCCATGGGCTTGCTGCGCACGCCCATGCCACCCGTGCGTGCCCTCTCATCCGGAAGCGCCGTTTGGCGCCAGTAGCGGTTGCAACGCGCGGCGCAGCAATTCGGATAGCTGGCGCTCAAGTCCGCGCCAGCGCAAGGTCAGATCGAGCGCGCGCGCGCCGGCCGGCTCGATGCGGAAGCGCAAGCGTCCGGGGTGTTGCTTCGCGGCGGCATCGAGCAGGCCGCGCAGCGCATCGGCTTGGCCGGCGAGATCGGTTCCCGGCACGAAGCGCAGCCGCCCGCGCCCGACCAAGGCGGCGCCCGCAGTCAGATCGAAATGAAAACCGACGCCGTCGAAGCCGGCCGGCAGTTGAAAACGCGTGTCGCCGTTCTCACCATCGGAGAAGGAGAACGGCCGGCCGTCGTTGATCAAATAGAACGCGCCGGCCGCGCCGCGCGAACCGTCGCCCGCGAGCTCCGTGAAATGGGGCGGCAGGCGGGCCGAGCCGTCGCTCGCCAGCGCATCGATCGCCGAACGCAGCGTGGAGCGATCCGATGACCAGAGCAGGCGGTTGGAGGCCCAGGTCAAATAGCCGGGGGCGTCCTTGGGAGCGCGCAGCGACCAACCGCGGTAGGACTCGATCACTTCGGTGTGCGGATCGAGCCAGCGCTGCGCCAGCGGCACGTTGCGCCCGGTGGAGAGCGCGAGGGTCCAGGTCCGCTGATCTCGGCGCGCCGGTCCCAGGACCGCGATCAGGCGCAGCGGCAGGAACGGTCGAAGGGCAGCCAGCCCGGGCCGCACGGCACGGCGCTGGTTGGGCCGGACCGGATCCGAGGTTTGCAGGAGGCGATCGATGAGCGCGGCATTCTCTTCGCGGATCGTGTAGGCCAGGAACGCGGCGCTGTCGGTTCGCACCAAGGCCGCCTCGGGCAGCAGCAGCTGGCGGCGGAAAGCCAGCATCCAGACGAGGGCGACCGATGCGGTGATCCCGGCCGCCGCCCATCCAACTGCACGCCACCCCCAGCGCCGTTTCTGCCCTGCTTCCAGCACGGTAAGAAACCGACAGGATAGATGCCATCGCCGCGGCAGGATACCCCTCCCCCTGGGCGCTGGCCGGCGGTCGCCGGCGCCTCGGATCCTTCCCCCTGGTCGGCCCTTACGGCAATGAAGCGTCAAATCCTTTACGTCGTATTACTGAAAGGGATAACGTAAAGGATAGAGGGACACCTCATCACCATGAGCGGATCGGCAATCCGGTTTTGGGTTGGCTCGGTGCTGACGTTGCTGGCTGCTGGTTTCGCGATGCGGCCCGGAGAGGCCGGGGCCGATTCCATCGCCGGAGTGGTGGTCACCGCCGGAGACGCACCGGTTGCCGGAGCGCGGATCGAAGCCTTCCGCAAAGCGGAGGCGTTCCTCGGCCGGCGCCAGGAATTTCCCGCTCGGGTCGTCGCCAAAAGCGATGGCGGCGGGCTGTTCGAGTTTCAGGGTCTGCCCGCGTCCGAGTACTCGCTGCTGATCCAGGCCGAGGGTCTTGCGCCGCTGATGGTCGAAGAGATCGCGATCCGGGAACCGGGCAGCAAGGCGATGCTGCTCGAGCTCGGCCCCGGCGGCCGGGTGGCCGGCAAGCTGCGCGGGGCGAAGGGTCAAGCGCTGGCCGGGGCCAAGGTCGGGATCTATCGCTACCGGTTGTTGACCACCACGGACGAGGCCGGGAGCTATGAGCTCGATCACGTTCCGAGCGGTGCGCAAGTCCTCGAGTTTCGAGCGCCGCAGCACGCGCGCGGCGTCTTGGAGCTGCAGGTTCTCGACCAGGAAACGTCCGCGGCCGGCGTGGTCCATCTGCGCTCCGGCCTGACTCTGAGCGGGCAGGTCGTCGATGAACGGGAGCGCGCGGTCGAAAGTGCGCTGGTCAGGCTGCGATTCAATCCACGCGCTCTGGGCCCAGGCCGCAGCCCGCCAACCGAATCGGAGGGACAGAAGGATTGGTCCGCGGCCGACGGCACGCTTCTGTTCACCGATCTGGATCTGGACCAAGAATATTTCTTGGTGGCCTACCATCCCGACTTCGCCGACACGCTGAGCCCCGACTTCGCCCTGTCCGACGAATTGATCGAATCCGGTTTCGGGCTGGTCTTGCGCAGTGGCGGGGTCTTGCATGGCTCGGTTGAGGATCTGCGCGGTGCACCGATCGCCGGGGCCGAGGTTTGGGTCGAACCGCCGTCGGGAAGGTGGTGGCCCGACGAGCAGACCCCGCGGACCGCGTCGCTGGCAGACGGCAGCTTCGAGCTGCAGCGGGTTCCGCGCGAGAACGTCGTCCTGCGCGCCCGCGCCGACGAATACTTGCCTGCGCCGCTGATGCCACTGGATTTCAGCCAGGAGCCGAGCGAGCCGATTTCGATCGTCCTCGAGCCGGGCCTGTCGATCAAGGGTTCCGTGGTCGGCCCCGCCGGCGAGCCGATCGCCGGCGCGGAGATTCAAGCGAGCGTCGAATTCATCGGGACCGAACCGCGGACCGAGGATTACGGCCGATTCGACCACCTTGACACACGAAGTCAATTCGATGGCACCTTCGCGCTCACCGGATTGCCGGACCGTCGGATCGGATTGCAGGTCAGCGCCCCGAGCTATGCGGATGCGATTCGAACCGTGCCTGCCGGGCGGGAAGGCCTGCGCATCGAGATGGAACCGGCCGGAGCGATCCGCGTACGCGTGATCCAAGAGGACGGCGGGAGCGCTGTGTGTGACGCCAGGATTACGGTGCTCGATCGCAGCCCGCGCTTCGGTCTATCAGGAATATTCGGACGTAGATACTCTTTTCATGGTCAGGCCGAGTTGCCCTGCAACGATGGCTGGTATTCAGTCTCCGCGCTGCCTCCGGCCACCTACGAGGTTCAAGTCATGGCGCCGAGCTTGGCGCCTCAAACGATTCCGGGGATCGTAGTGAAGGCCAACGCACCCGCCAGCGAGCTAACTATCAAGCTCGGGAAGGGCGCAAGCATCCGCGGCCGGGTCCTGCGCGCGGACGATCACGGTGGAATCCCTGGAGCCAGCATCGAGCTCTGGCGCGATCAGACGACAGGTCATAATATCCAGCTCACCAAATCCGACCCGGAGGGGCGCTTCGTCATCCAAGGGGTCGCGGCTGGTTCCTATCAACTCACGGCTCGGCATCCGGAATACCTCGCAACCCAGCAAGGCGGAATCAACGTTCGCTCCGACGAGGAGGTCGGCGACATCGAGCTGATCTGCGATCCGGGAGGCTGGATCGAAGGCACCGTCTACGACGCCGGCCGATCTCCGCGCCCGCGAGCGGAAGTTCAAGTATTTGCTTCTGTGTCTGTGGACATGGTCTTGGCCGATGCTCTGGGGCACTATCAAACCGCAAGGTTGCAGCCTGGTACCTACCGCGTGTCGGCGCCGGGGGAAACGCAACCAGTCGAGGTCCGAAGCGGTCAAGGGACGCTTCAGGATCTTGGTCTGAGTGGAGTCTCGGTCCATGGCCTTGCATTCGACCAGAATGGCCCGCTTTCGCGGCGCGAGCTGGCCTTCTCTCCAGAAGACGACGGAGTGTCCTCCATCGTTGGAACCGATGGCGACGGCAACTTTGATAACCTGCTCTTGCAGCCTGGTGCGTACAGCGTGAGCTTGATCGAAAGCCGGGCGGCACCTTTTCGAGCCATGCGAGTCACTATTCCGGATGTGCCGGAATACTCACTGACGCTCCAGTTCGCTTCGGGAAGCATTCGCGGCCGAGCGGTCAGTGATATCGGCTTGGAAAACGGCTTCGGAATCACGCTCACGGAGCATGGCGCTGGAGGAGCCTCCTTCGGGCTTGGCTTGGACGAAAACAGCGGCGGAGAGTTCGAGTTTCGGCGTTTGCCGCCGGCGACGTACTCGGTCCGGATCGAGAGCCGAGGAAATGAAGCGAAGGTCGTTGAACCGATACATCTGTCCGAAGGCCAGCAGCTTGATCTGGGCGACGTTCACCTCGATCCGACGCCGCTTTCTTCCGTCGAGGTGCAGGTTCAGGATGAAAGCGGATTGCCTGCGGCAGGTGTGGCCGTTTATGCCTGGGCATTGGACCGCTGGGCCCTGATGGGTCAGCAACACACGGATGCCGCCGGCCGCTGCGTACTGACGGATTTGGAGCTTGGCAATTACAGCTTCGTGGCGCTTGCGGAGGGCTTCCGAATCGGCCGCTCCGAGGGCGTGGTTGGGGCGGAGTCCCGCGCCACCCTCATCGCGCTTCAATCCCCGGCCGGTCTCGAACTAACCGTCGTCGGTCCAGATGCTGCTCCCCTGGCCGGAGTCGGGCTCCACCTCGTCAGTAGCGGGGATCAGCACGTGATCATGATCATTTCAGGGATTGAAGCCCGGATGCTGACCGACCAACACGGGCGCGCCCGCCTGAACAATCTTCCGCCGGGGGACTACCAGATTTTCCTCGCTTCGGGATTCCCGATTCACCAAAGCGTAACTTTGGAGAGCGGCCGAACGACGAGCGTTCAAATAGAGCTGGCGCAGGCTCTTACAGATGGACCGCCTGAGCTCCCATGATAGGTAGGCCTTTCACGCTGGGGTCCTATCTCTCGCTCCTGATGTACGTTCGTCGATTTGCAGGGTACGGACCATGAGGTCGAGGTAGTAGGCGTCGACCAGGCCGTAGAGGACCGAGCAGCGGTACTCCAGGGTCAGGCGGGTCGCCAGTCCTTCGAACAGGTAGGTGATCAGGTTGGCGCGCACCTCTTCGTCCTGCTCGATCAAGGTGGCGGTCGAGGCCAGCATCGCGCCGGGGACCGGCCCTTCCGAGATGCGAACCGGGGGCCACTCGTCGAATCGGATCCGCTGCTGCTCCAGATGCCGACTCAGGAGCACGGCCGGGTCCTCCGCGGCGCCCGAGCGCGGCACGCAACGGATCACCAGCTCGCCGTCGTGGTCCTGCGTCTTGAGCCTAGCGGTCTCCTTGTTTTCGAGGCTCAGCGTCCACCAGTGCGGATAACGCAGCCGCACCGCGCCGGCGCCGAGCTCCAAGGGCAGCCCGTTGCCGAGCCCGGCGCGGCGCGCGCGCCGCAGCTGCCACAGGCCGACCAGCACGAACAGCAGCCCCGCCGCGAGCACCAACCAGAAGATCGCAAAGCCGAGCGGCATGGGCGGTCCAAGCCTAGCGCGTCATGCTGACTGAACTAAGCATTTCATTCGCCATGCCGAGCTCGTCCGTGGGCGGCCCAAGGCCGCCCACGGCACCCAATCTACGATGCGCCTGGGTGGCATGGGCACGCGCAG
The DNA here is from genome assembly GCA_036398155.1 of Acidobacteriota bacterium. Classification (GTDB taxonomy): domain Bacteria; phylum Acidobacteriota; class DASWHO01; order DASWHO01; family DASWHO01; genus DASWHO01. The sequence goes on along the minus strand of DASWHO010000075.1, from coordinate 3,137 downwards.
CGCGCCCATGGACGACCTCACCCGCAGCACAAAGCTCGTCCATGGGCACCCTTCGGCCGCCCACGGCACCCAATTCACCATACCGGAGCGAGCATCAACGACCTCGTTGTCAAGCCCAATGGCCCGATCGGTTAACATGCGCCGGTGGACCCACGCTACTTCGAGTTCTTCGAGCTGTTCAATCGCGGGCTCTACTACGAGAGCCACGAAGTCCTCGAGGAGCTGTGGCAGGAAGAGGCCGACGATCGCCGCGCCCGCTTCTTCCAAGGCCTGATCCAATACGCCGGGCTGCTCAAGCACCTGTCCGAGGGCAACGCGCGCGGCGCCGCCTCGGTGCTGGCCAAGGCGCGCGCCAACCTGGCGCCGCTGGCGCCGACTTTTCTCGGCGTCGATCTGGATCGGGTGCTGCAGGATCTGGCGCGGCGCGAGCGTCAGCTCGAGCAGTGGGCCGCACGCGGCGAGTCGCCGCGGCTGATCGATCCGCCGCGGCTCACGCCGTCCGAAACTACTTGCCCTTGAACGGCGAGTTCTTCTTCTTGTAGCCGGCCGGGATCTCGAAGGCCGAGGCCGGGATCGGCCCCTTGCGGACTTCGGTCGCCTCCGACAGCGTGTCGGTCTTCATCCCCATCATCTTGATGTTGATGCCCATCGCCAGCGGCAGTCCTTGAACCTTCTTCATTTCATCGTACATCTTCTCGAAGCGCTGGCCCATCGGACCCATGGCGGCGTAGCGCAGCTTGCTGGCGTCGTAGTACTGGATCGGCGTTTGCAGGTCGGGGGCGGCCCAGATGTCGAAGCTCAACGCGTCGCCCATGTTGAGCAGGTACTGCTCGCAGCGGTAGCCGGCGATGGTCCGGGGGCTGCCGCCTTTCTGCACCGTTACGTCCGACATTTCGCCGAGCAGCTTGCCCAGGATCGGGTTGCCTTCCATCTGCTTGTTGAGGTTGTCGAACATTGCGCTCATTTCGGCCAGCGAGGTCTCGTAGTACTCCTTCTTCTTGTGATCGATCATGGTCATGCGGCCGGTCGAATACTCCATGATCGTGTCGTTGTTGCCGTCTGAAGTGCGCACTTTGTCGCCGGTGATGTACTGGGTCGAGGTCGTGCTGTGCTTGCCGGCCGTGACCTGCGAGACGATGGTGAGATCTTCGGCGCCGGCCGAGATCACCATGGCCGCGCCCACCGCGACCACCCAACCGCAACGTTTCCATGTCGAAATCATCGGTTCACTCTCCTTTTTCATACGGTGGATTTAGCCGGTTGCTCCCTGCCGTGCGCGGCCACCGCTGCGGCGATGGCGCCGCGCTCCACTTCGCTGTGCGAGCCGTGCCACACGACTCGGGCGTTGCGCAGCAGCAAGAGCTGCGGCGAATGGTGGCGCACACCATAGCGCTCGGCGATCTGCCGCGCCAGCGCGCGGTGCTCGATCACGTCGAGCCGCACCAGGCGTGGCGCTCGATCCCCGGCCTGCCGCCGGTAGGCTTCGAGCTCGCGCTGGGCCATGAAGGAGGTGCCGCAGCGCGAGCTATGCTTGTATAGCAGCACCGGGCCGGCCAACGACTCGGCTTCGAGCCGCTCCAGCTCGCTCAGCTCGCAAAGCTCCGGGATCGGGTCCATCAGCGGCGCCTCGGATTCGATTTTATCGGCCGCCGCTCGGCGCGTCGACCGCGCTGCCGAGCCGGCGCCGGGGGGCCGGCCGGCGTCGGTGCGGGCCGGCTCCCATCGGCCAATCCGATGGCCTCGCCGTAGCCGGGCTCAAACACCTTCCAGCCCAGCTCGGCCTGGATCTGGTCCGAAAGCGCCGCGCGCGCCCGGGCCTCGCCGTGCACCAAATAGGTGGCGCGCGGCGCGGCGCGCAGCCGCCCGAGCCAGGTGATCAACTCGCGGCTGTCGGCATGGGCGCTGAAGCCGTCGAGATCCACCACCCGGGCCCGCACCGGAATCTGCTCGCCGTGAATCTTGATCTCGCGGGCGCCCTCGACCAAAGCCCGGCCGCGGGTGCCTTCGGCCTGAAAGCCGACGAAAGCCACCGTGTGCTTCGGGTCGGGCAGCTTGTGCTTGAGATGATGCAGCACGCGCCCGCCGGCGGCCATGCCGCTGGCCGCGATGATGATCGAGGGATAGACCTGATTGTTGATCTGCTTGCTCGCTTCGGTGGAGGGGGTGAAGGTGAGCCGCGCGCAGCGCATCGGCCCTTCGTTCTCGAGCAGCAGTTTCTGGGTCTCGCGATCGAACAGCTCCTTGTGCCGGCGGTAGATGCCGGTGGCGTCGGTCGCCATCGGGCTGTCGACGTAGATCGGGAGCTGGGGGATGCGGCGCTCGCCCTCGAGCTCGCGCAAACTGTAGAGCAGATGTTGGGTGCGGCCGATGGCGAACGACGGAATCACCACGGTGCCGCCGCCGCTCACGGTCGAGTTGATCACCTCCGCGAGCTCTTCGAGCCGGAGCGCTTGAGCCTGGCGCGGCTCGTTGCCGGGATGGCGGCGGCCGCCGTAGGTCGATTCCAGCAGCAGGAGGTCCGCCGCGCTCGGTTGCTCCGGATCGCGCAGCAGCGGAATCTCGCGCCGGCCGACGTCGCCGGAACAAACCAGCCGCACCGGCCCGCCGCCCAGCTTCAGCTCGAGCTCGAGAAACGCGCTGCCGAGCAGGTGTCCGGCATCGCGCCAGCGGACCCGAAGGCCTGCGGCCGGCTCGATCGTCTTTTGGTATTCGACCGGTTCGAAGCGCTCGAGCGCCTGCTCGGCCTGCAGCTTGGTGTAGAGCGGCAGCGCCGGATCGTGCTTGCTGTAGCCGCGACGGTTGGCGTAGCGCGCGTCCTCCTCCTGCAAGTAGCCGCTGTCGGGCAGCAGCAGGCCGCAGAGGTCGGCGGTCGCCGCGGTGCAGTAGACCGGCCCGCGGAATCCGCCGGCGACCAGCCGCGGCAGGTACCCGGAATGATCGAGGTGCGCGTGGGTCAGCAGCACGAAGTCGATCTGATCGGGCTCGACCGGCAGCGCTTCCCAGTTGCGCAGCCGCCACTCCTTGGCGCCTTGGAACAGGCCGCAATCGATCAGGAAGCGCGCCGCCTCGGTCTCGACCAGGAACTTGGAGCCGGTGACGGTGCCGGCGGCGCCCAGAAACGTGAGTCGCGGCGCGGA
>DASWHO010000074.1:0-4098 GCA_036398155.1 Acidobacteriota bacterium | reverse complement strand
GGCTCCGCCGTCTGGGGGCTGGTGAGCACTTCCATGATGCTCGGCGAAGGCGGCCAACCAGAATACAGCCTGGTTCAAGTGGTCGATATTACCGAGCGCAAACGGGCCGAGGCGGAGCTGGCGAGCTCGGAGGCGAAGTACCGCAGCCTGTTCGAAGAATCGAACGACGCGATCTACATCTGCAGCCGCAACGGCGAGCTGACCGACATCAACCCGGCCGGCGTGGAGCTGTTTGGATACGACTCGAAGCGGGAGCTGCTGCAGGCCAGAATCGACTGGGATCTCTATTGGAATGCGGAAGACCGCCAAGCCATGGCCGGCCTGATCGAGCAGAGAGGCTTCATCAAAGACGTGGAGGTGGTGCTGAGGAATCGGCACGGCCGCCGCGTCACCGTGCTCGAGACCTCCACCGCGATGCGCGACGCCGCCGGCAACATCGTCGGCTACCGCGGTATCCTCCATGACATCACCCAGCGGCGCGAGTTGGAGAACCAGCTCCGGCTATCGCAAAGGCTGGATGCCGTCGGTCGTTTGGCCGGCGGAGTCGCCCACGACTTCAACAACATGCTCACCGCGATCCTGGGCTACACCGATCTCGCGGCGATGCGGCTCGCGTCCGACCATCCGGTCCAGACCTATATCGCCGAGATCGGCAAAGCGGCCGAGCGCTCTTCCACCTTGACCCGACAGCTTTTGGCCTTCAGCCGGCAGCAGGTGTTGCAGCCGCGGCTGCTCGATCTCAACGGCGTGATCCGGAGCTTCGCCAAGCTGCTGCAACGGACGCTGGGTGAGGATATCGAGCTGATTAGCGAGCTGGCTCCGGACCTGGGTCCGGTCCAAGCCGATCCCGGCTCGATCGAACAGATCCTGATGAATCTGGCGGTCAACGCCCGCGACGCGATGGCCGGCGGCGGCAAGCTGACCATCGAGACCTTCAACGCCGAGCTCGATCGGGCGTATGCCGATGAGCACACGCCGGTCCAGCCTGGTGCCTATGTCTGCGTAGCGGTCAGCGACACCGGGGCCGGCATGGACGAGACCACCCGCAATCGAATCTTCGAGCCGTTTTTCACCACCAAGGAGCGCGGCAAAGGCATCGGCCTAGGGCTCTCCACCGTCTACGGCATCGTCAAGCAGAGCGGCGGCTACGTCTGGGTCTACAGCGAGCCGGGGCAAGGCACCAGCTTCAAGATCTACCTGCCGCGCGCCGGCGCGGTCGAGGTGGCCGATCAGCCCGGGTCCCAGACGGTGGCGGCGCTGCGCGGCAATGAAACCATCCTGCTGGTCGAGGATGACGCCGCGGTGCGCAGGTTGACCTCCGAGATCTTGACCGAAAGCGGCTTTCGAGTGTTTCCGGCCGGCGGCATGGAAGAGGCTCTGGCGATTTGCGAGCGCCGCGCCGGCGAGTCGATCGATCTGCTGATCACGGATATCGTCCTGCCTGGTATCGGCGGAGTCGATCTGGCCCAGCGCATTGCCGCCATACGGCCGGGCATCAAAGTGCTCTATATGTCGGGCTATGCGGATCGCGCCGTCCGCGGCCAATTGAGCGAGGGGGCGGTGTTTCTCAGCAAGCCGTTCACTCCGGCCGCGCTGGTGAGCAAGGTACGGGCGGCGATCGAGCAACCGGCCGACGCCTCGTGAGCGGCACCAGCCTGGCGCTCGGCTCGACCCCGAAGGCGCGCTGAAAGATGTTCCGGCCGGCCTCACCGGCGCAGCAGCCCCAGCCTCTGAATCGCCGCAATTCCGCCCGCCGGTCCGAGGCACAAGATCATGAAGGCCCAGCGCCACCCGACAACCTCGACCAGCGGCGGCAGCAACTGGATGCTCGCCATGGTCAGCAGAAAGCCGAGCGAGACCTGCAAGGTGAGCGCGGTCCCGACCGCGTGCGGCGGCGTCACTTCGGTCACCAGGGCGCTGAACTGCGCGGAGTCGGCCACCACGAAAAACCCCCAAACCCAGACCACCGCGGCCAGCAGCCATGGGCTGGCCCCGAAGAAGGCGCCGATCAGAAGGGAGCAGGCGCCGCTGGCCGCCAGCGCCAGATTGACCAAGCGCTCGCGCCCGATCCGATCGGCTTGATAGCCGCCCCACAGGCAGCCCAACCCGCCGGCGGCGATGGCTCCGAACGCCATCAGATCAGCGCCGCGCTGCGCTGCGCCGGCGGCGCCTTGCAGCGCCAGGCTCGCGGCCAAGAAAGCGGGAATCCAAGTCCACATCGCATACAGCTCCCACATATGACCCAGGTAACCGGCGATCGCGAGTCGGGTTTTCCGGTCGCGCAGCACCACCCCGACCTGATTCCAATCGAACCCGCGGCGCTCGAACGGAAACGGTCCCTCGCGGTAGCCCCAAGCGACCAAAGCCGCGGCGATCAGCGCCCCGATGGAGGCGGTCTGGATCACGGTCTCGGTGTCGGCCGCTTCCAGCGCGTGCACCAGGTACGGCGTGGCCTTGCCGATGGTGAGCGCGCCGACCACGGTGCCGATCGCCAAGCCGCGCGCCGAGCGGAACCAGGTGGCGATCATCTTCATTGCCGGCGGATACACGCCGGCCAAAAACGCGCCGGTGAGAAAGCGCAGTACGAGCGCGCTCCGATAGCTGCCGGCGATCACCAACCCGGCGTTGGCGGCGGCTCCGAGCAGCGCGCAGCTCGCGAAGTACCAGCGCGCCGGCATGGTGTCGGCGATGTTGAGCAGCGCCGCCGCGGCGGTGCCGCACACGAAGCCGAGCTGGACCATGGTGGTCAGCCAGCCGCTCTGGGCCGGGTCGAGCCCCCAGCGCGCTTGGAAGTGCGGCGCGCTGGCGCTGGCGGTGAACCAGAGCGACATGCCGAGCAGCTCCGCGACCGAGAGCAGGGCCAGGATGCGCCAGCGCTGCGGATGGCGGTCCATCGAGATCGCCGCGATTGTGCCGCCCCGGCCGCGGGTTGTGAAGGACCGAAGCGAATCGGAAAATTATCCTGCTCGGCGGACTCCTGCTACGATGGCGCACCGAGAGGCGTCGCGATGCTGGGGCCGCTGCGGCCGATCCTGAGACGGATCCTGCCGGGTCGAATCTACGAGACGCTCCGGGTGTTCAAGAGCCATGTGCTCGGCGGCTCGATCCCCAGCATGATCACGCGCGCCGAAGCCGAATTCTATGCCGCTACCGCGGCTGCTCGGGTGGGCAAGCCCGGCGTGATCGTCGATCTCGGGTGCTGGATGGGCTCGACCTCGATCGCATTGGCCCGCGGCGTCCTGCGCGCCCCAGCGGGGCGGCGGTCGAATGAACGGATCGTTGCCTACGACCTTTTTGTTTGGCAGGACTGGATGGCGTCGGCGCAGGTCCGCGGCGTTTATCGAAACGGCGAGAGCTTCCTGCCCGAAGCCCGGCGTCTGGTGCGCGATCACGGCGGCGGCCTGATCGAGCTGGTCCGCGCCGATCTGACTCAGATCGAGTGGCCCGGCGAGCCGATCAAGATCCTGCTGGTCGATGCCATGAAGAGCGCGGCGTTGTCGCGCCAGATCGTCCGCGCTTTTTTTCCGGCCCTGCCGGGTGGCGCGCTCGTGGTTCACCAAGACTTCAAGCATTTCTACACCCCTTGGATTCACTTGATTCATTCCGAGTTGAGGGATCATTTCCGCCATGCGCACAACCTGCGCGGCAGCGGTACGGTCGCGTTCGAGCTGCAGGCACCGATTCCAGTCGCCGCGCTGGAGCGCGCGATCGAGTTCGAGAGCCGCAGCGCCGACCAAGTCGCCGCCGATTTTGACTATGGCATGAGCCTGGTCGAGCCGGCGGAGCGCTGCAACATCGCGGCCGCCCACATCATGCATTACGTGCATTTGCGCCAATTGGACCCAGCTCAGGCGGTGCTGGAGCGGTATCGCGCGCAGGGTTTCGATCGGGCTGGGGAATTCCCGCTGGCGGTTGGCCGGCTGGAGGCTCTCGCTCGAAGCCGCTCAAGCTCATGACTCAGGAGAAGACCGCGACCTTGATCCGCTTGCCGATTTCTTTCAATGCTGCCTTGCGCTTCACTTTACCCAGCGCGGCGAGCGGCTGGGAGACGTCATGCAGCGGCTCGATCTGCTTGAGCTCGCTCTCCTCCCACAGACA
>DASWHO010000073.1:0-16561 GCA_036398155.1 Acidobacteriota bacterium | reverse complement strand
CGGCGACGCCGTGATGCGACGGTTCGCCGGGCGCTTCGAGGACGTCGTCGGGTTCGACCGCAAAGCGCCCCAACCGGCGCCGCCGGGCTGCGTGTATGTCCGGACCGAGCAGCTCATCCACGACGAGCGCGGCGACATCCCGGCCGTGCTGTTGCGCATCTCCGGCGTCTACGACGACCTGTGCCACTCGATCCCGCTGGCGCAGCAGATCCAGCGCATCAACGAGCGTGACCTCACCAGTCGGCTCTACTCCGGCTCAACCGCGCACGGCCAGGCCTTCATGCACATGGACGACCTGGTGGACGCCATCGAGCGGGTCGTGGAGCGTCGCGGCTCGAGAGCGAGAGCGCGGCACTCAACCTTGGAACCCACCCGCACCCGGCCCTAGGGAACTGGCAGAGCGGTCCGAGACTCGACCCTGACGCCGATCGTGGTTTCAACCGGGCTCCCCCCAAGTTTGGCCAGTTCACTCGCAAAAAGCGGATTCTGCGGGAACTCCACAACGAGGTCTGTAAGCTGCTGGCGGGCCAGTTCCGGCTGCTGCTCGCGCAGGGCCACCAGGGCAAGCAGAATCTTGGCAAAGGGCCGGAGGTAGCGGCCCCGCGCGGCGGCGATCTCGAGCTGTTGAATGCCACCGCGCTTGTCACCGCGGATTCCGGCAAAAAGGAGGAAGAACCGCTTGGGCGCCGGCAGGCTGCCTAGGATGTAGTTCGCAGCGCCTAGAGTGAGGTAAGCATCGGCGGCGTCTGGGGCGATCGCCAGAAGTTGCTTGGCAAACTTGTCCGCTTCGCGGATCATGCGCAAGCTTGCGAGCTGGTGCTTATCGATCAGGCTGGCGTAGTCGGCCTGCAACCCGACGCTGAGCGTCATCGCGAACAGAGCGTTTGCATCATTTCGGTTTGCCTTCAATCGGAGCCGCGCCAAGTCTTGCGCCCGCTGGACCGCGGCCAAGAAGGCCGTGCTCAGTGCAGGGTCCGGCTTGAGGGCGATCTTGCCCAGAAGACGCTTGTCGTCCAGAAAAAACTCGGAAGTCAAAACGTCCTGCCGGTAGCATTCCTCAAATAGATAGCTTGCTGCTTCTGATTGTCTCTTTTCGCAGACGTGTGCGTCGTTTGCGAGCTTACGGGGGTACAGCGGGACCAAGCGATACCGCCGTCATCCATCATCGGCAAGCTATTTCGGAACGCGGCCCGCGCCGAGCACGACCCGCAACCGATGGTCGCGCCCGTCGTCCGCGAGCGGAATCGCCGCCGGGTCGGTGAGTGAGCCGTCGAGCTCCACGCTCGCCACGCCCCGGCAGCGCCGCTCGGGTTCTCGACAACGATCGTGTAGTGGGTCTTCCCGCGGCGCGGCGAGCGTCTTCGCTCGCTCCTCGAGGCCCTCGAGGCTCAGAAGCTCGCCCCTAAGAGGCATGGCCCTTGCGGGCCGGCGCCGGCCGAACAGGGATCACCTCCTGTGTTGTTTACAAGGTCTTGCCGGCGCTCATCCTAGGCGTCCAACCTCGGTTTTTCTACTGGGGGCCGCATGAAAGGCGTAGGCGAACATGAGCGTCACTTGGAGATCGAGCCAGAAGGTAGTCATAACGCGAGGGAGCGTGCCGAGTATCCTGTAGCGGCGCACCCTTTCAACAATACGCATCCAATTTTGGTCGATGTCGCGCCGGGTGAAAACGATGCGGCTGGCATGAAACAAATTCCATTTCTGCCAATAGAGAAGCAGCCGGGAAGGCACGCTCAAAGTGGGTAGGTGCCGTTGGGCTCGTGAGTAGGCCAGGTGCAACTCGGCGACCGTCAAGCGCCGCTGAACTGAATTGTAAATGCCGTGCAACTCCTGGACAATCCGCTGCTCGGCTGGGCTGCGGGGTCTGGTCTGAAGCCATAATTCCTGGATTTCCCATAACAGCTTGATCACCTGAGTCAAGTACGTGGTGATTTCAGCCGCCCGCAGCTTGAAGAACCGCAGGCGCCCGGGAGCTTGCATACCGGGACGGATGGCCCGACGGTGCTTAAGCCGGAAGAAGCCGGCCATCATGGGATGCCGGTGCTCCACCAGGGCAGCGTTCTTGTACCACATGAAGTTGCCCAGGATGTTCCAGTAATTCCGCGGGGAGGCTCTGGACAGGATTCGTTTCATGTTGTCAAAGCTGTAGAACGTCTTCCAGGCTTCGAAATAGAGTCTCTTTAGTGAACCGGGCTCCGGGAAATTGGGATACGTCATGGTTTCATGGCTGGAGTCGTACTTATTATAGTCGGGATCCATATAATCGCCGCTGCGAGCCATCTGAAAGTGATCGCGCGAGCCGGGCAGCGGGGTCAGGATGAAGAAGGATGCCTGCTCGACCTGGATTTCGTGCATCAGGCGCTGCAAATCGCGGCGGATCGACTCTGCGGTGTCATGCGGAAAACCGAGAATATACCCGACGTGGGTGGCCACTTCCGCAGCATGCCAGGCGCGGATGAGATTCACATAGTCTTCCGCCTTGTTTTGGGTCTTGCCGGCATCCTTCAAGCTGTCTGGATTGATGCTTTCCATCCCGATGAAGACTTGGCTGCAGCCGGCCCGGCGCGCTTTGGCCACGAAATGCTTGATCTTATAGGACAGCACATCGACCTGCATCATGAACCGGACGTCGATATTCTCGGTGTCGCGAAGCTGGATGAGGGTGTCGAAGATTCTTTCCCATTGTTGATTGCGGGCGAAGTTGTCGTCCGTGAAGAAATAGAAGTTAACCCGATGACGGTGCCAGTTGTGACGAATGGCCTCGGCGATCATCTCGGCCGAGCGGACCCGCATCTTGCGCCCTTGTACGTTGATGATGGTGCAGAAACTACAGTTGAACGGGCAGCCCCTCCCGCAATCGATGGTCCCGAAATTCGAGGCCACGAAGCGCTTCATCAGGGTGGTGTCCAGTAGCGGGATCGGTTGGTTGAATAGATCCGGTTTATCGTTTACCGAATCATACAGCGGCGCCAGTGTTCCGCGGATGGCGTCCTGCAGGATCGCGCCCCAGTTTTCTTCCACCTCCCCCTTAACCAGCGTCACGCCTTCATCGATGAGGGATTGGAGGTCGGTCGGAATCTCGGGAATCATCGAGAGGTAGCCGCTGACGTGAAAGCCGCCGATCAAGACCGTCAAGCCGGCGGCCCGGAAGCTCCTGGCCAGATCCGCGGCGCGCGGGTATTGGTTGGTTTGCACCCCCACCAGACAAACGATGGATTGATCTCCGTCCCGCTTGGCGGAGCGGCAGATGCTGTCAACCGGGATGGTTTGGACGGTCTCATCCATCAGGGAGAGTCGAATATCGAGATCGGGGCCAAGTTGGCCGCTGCGGACCACATCCTTGGTCAACGCCGCCAGGCAGTTGAGGGTATTGGACGGCAGCACGCCGCGGTAGTGGGTCACCACATAGCCGTCGTCATCGTAGGTTGAGGGTTTGATCAGAAACAGCTTCAGGCGTTTCTTGTGTGACTTCCAAGGGTTCCAGGCATTCATTGTTGGCTCTCCTCCTTAGCCTGTTTTCTTCCCTCCGCCTGGCTTAGCGCCAGCCAGGGTGTCCCCGGCCCAGTCGAGCCGCATGAAGGCTGACTACGACTCGCGGAGACCTGGGATCGTAGCAACGTCTGTGCCACCACCTGAGCGCTGTCCGAGCGATCAAGGGACTTCTCTCGCCCGGATCGGCCGAGCCGTTGCCCGCGAAACTCCCGGAAGAATGTACAAACGGGAGACTACATTCTTCCACAAATGCAATCGGGTAAAGCCTCTACCGCGCGAGTCGAACGTCTCCAGGTCGCTCCAGGATCACGAGTTAGCTGTCCTCACCTGCAGGTGGCACCTCGTTTGCACAAGACTCCAGCGTCACGTCGTACCAGCCGCGATTGACGGAGGCGCGCTCTTGGGTATCGGTTCAGCCGGCATTCTGCTGTGGAACCGAGCGCCTCTCAACCTTCGATGCAAGCAAGGAGGGAGTCAGCATGCGCAGATTTGTGGATTTCGCCCTGGTCTTGGCGCTCGTACTGGTTCCATGCGCCGCTCGTGCGGATGTGTCTTTCAGCGTGGGAACGGACGACTTCTACGTTTCGGTGGGGAATTATGACTATCTTCCCTACGCCTATCAAACCGCGCCCGGTTATGGTGCTCCCGGAATCAGCTTCTACGACCTGATGGGCGATTATGGGAGCTGGGGATCGGTCGATCCGTTCGGCCGTGTGTGGCGGCCCTACGCCTCTCGAAGCTGGCGGCCCTACACCTACGGGCACTGGATTTACACCCAGTATGGCCCGATGTGGCAAGGCTACGAGCCCTGGGCTTGGGTCGGCTACCACTACGGTGACTGGATCTTCGTCGGCCAGTATGGCTGGGTCTGGGTTCCCGGTTACGAATGGCATCCGGGTCGGGTGGCCTGGGCACGCAGCTATGACAGCATTGGCTGGATGCCTTTGCCTCCCGCCGGCTATGACTACAGTCGCGGCTACCTCAGTCATGCCGGTTCGCGCAACCAGTTTGCCTATAACGACTCCGACTTCGACATAGGATTCAACAGCGGGCAGTTCAATTACGGCGGGCCCTATTACGATCCAGGCTACCGCGACATGTTCTACAACCCCTCCTATTCGCAGGTCAGCCTCAATCTATGGGTGTTCGTCAACAATGACCATTTCGGGTCTGACAACTATGCGGACTACAACCTGGGGCCCCAATATACCCAGTACGTGTTCGACCGGAGATTGGTGCGCATCACCAATCAACCGTTGGATCGTACGGTTTTGGAACGAGTCGTGCGGCACCCGATCGTCGAGTCGCCGGTTGAAACGCGAGAGCTGCAAGTGGAAAAGCAGACCGTCCGGGTGGTCGTGCCGTCCGGTCGGGATGCGGTCGAGGAAATCCGGAGGCACAGCAAGGACGTGGTCAGGGACGTCATCGCGCCGGGCTTTGCAGAAGCGCGGAAGGTATTCCGCGGGCAGAACTCCAAGAACGAGCAGGGAGTAACACGGCTTTTCAATCAAGAGAAGGCTCGGCCGAAAATGGAGACCCTCTCTTCTCAGGAGGTCATCAGCCGCGCGCAAGAAGTGGAGCTGAAACGCGAACAAGCCCGACAGCAGAGGTCGGAAGTCGCGAAGGCGAGAGTGGCCGACCTCGAGAAGGAAGGCGTGATTCGCGAACCCAAGAAGCAAAAAGACTCGAGCCAGAGAGAAGATAGAAGGCCGTCCGACAACAACCGGCAGGCCGGCGATCAGGAAGGGTTCGAGCAGCAGCGGGGCCAAAAGCAGTCCAACGATCGCGGCTTCGGATTCGACGACGACCAGAACAAGGCGCAGTTCGCGGACCTCGATCAGGATCGCGACAATCGGATCACACGCGCCGAGTGGCCCTTCGACAACAACAGTTTCCGGCGCGCCGATCGTAACCAGGATGGCACCGTGTCGCGCGCCGAATTCTTCAACGAAGGCGAGCCAAGGCGATCGAATGCGCCCGGCGGTTCAGACTAAAGGCGATCCGCTCGACCAGCGGGCGACCCCCCGTTTAGATCAGCTCATAACCAGTAAGGAGAGGTGATGAAACATATTAGAGGAGTAAGAGCACTTGGGATTGCCTGCCTCAGCGCCGCAGCCCTGTCCGCGGGACAGCTGTACGCCGATGAGAGCGCAGATATGCGGCTGACCACCTCGGCTACGGTCTTGAACGAGATCATGGCAACGCCGGATCGAGGCATCCCGCGGGACCTGCTTGAGCAGTCCGAGTGCATCGTGATCGTTCCTGGGATGAAGAAGGCCGCGTTCATTGTGGGCGGCAACTTCGGTAGGGGTTTCATCCTGTGCCGCCTGGCTTCAGGGTTAGGATGGTCGGCGCCGGCCGGCGTCAAAATCGAAGGTGGAAGCATTGGGTTCCAGATCGGCGCCTCCGAGACCGACGTCATCATGCTGGTCATGAACCAACGGGGTGTTGAGAAACTGCTTTCGAGCGAGTTCACTCTGGGCGCGGATGCTTCGGTGGCGGCCGGACCGGTGGGCCGCACCTCGTCGGCGGATACCGATCTCAAGCTGCACGCAGAGATACTGTCCTATTCCCGCTCGCGAGGATTGTTTGCGGGCGTTTCGCTGGACGGCGCTACGCTCCGACCCGACGACGACTCGAATGCGGAGTTGTATGGCACCCATGTAACCAATCAGCAAATCGTCGCCGGCGAGAGAACGAGGGCATCGGTTCCCGGGTCCGAACTGACCGCGAACTTGAATGCCTATTCAGCTCGATGACGACCGTTGCCGGTGTGATGGCTGTCGAATCGCCGTGCTCCAGAGGGATCCTCGGCATCGGCCGGCGGCAGATCAGAAGCACTTTCAAGGAGGAATTAGGCCATGAAAACACTCATGATGGTGGTACTGGTCCTGGCGCTTTGCGTGGTCGGGCTGGGGTTCTATCGGGGATGGTTTGTCCTCTCGAGCCAAGAAGCAGGGAGCAACAAGGTCGACATCAACCTGACGGTAGACCGGGATAAAGTCACTCAGGATGCCGAGAGCGTGAAGGAGAAGACCTCCGAGCTGGGCGACAACTGAGCGTTTCATAGGCAATGGATCCCGGCTTTCGCCGGGATGACGCGGCTTGCGCCGGGATGACGCGGAGGCATCCCCTCGCGCGCCCGGATCTTGACTCAGATGGCGCGATGTTCGATACCAAGCGCCTCGTGCTGATCCGACTTCGCTCCCTCACGCCAGCCCCGGCCAGAGCTTCTCTCGCCCGGACCGGCTTGTTGATGCTGATGTCCTTCACGGCCTGCGGGCGGCCGAACGGGAGCAACGTCGATCTGATCGCGCACCTGCCCCAGGCGGAAGGTTACCTGAGCCCGGCGGCGGTCGATCCGCGGCGCGCGCGCGAGCTGTTCGGCTCGGGCTGGCAGCTCGGCAAGGACCCCCAGATCCTCTGGGTCACCTCCGCGGGAGCCAGCATGCGCTATCGCAGCTACGGCCTGTTCGAGCGCCGCCTGCGCTTCGAGGCGCGCTGCGCCGCCACCGAGCTCGCCTTTCAGCCAACCTTGGAGCTATGGTCCGACGGCGGGCTGCTGCAAACCTACCGCCTTGGCCCGCGCTGGCGCCGCGAGGAGCTGGTGCTGCCGGCCGGCCGCGGCGACGGCGAGCTGCGCAAGCTGGAATGGCGCTATCGCCGCAGCGAGCTCGCGCCCGGGCGGCCGCCGAAACGCGCCGTGGCGGTGCGCGGCCTCGAGTTCACCTACCTCGCCCTGCGCGACGCCGTATTGGGCCCGCAGGCGCGCCGCAGCCTGGCGCTGATGGGAGCTGGCGCTGTGCGCTATCGGCTGGGCTTGCCGCCGGAGGCGCGGCTCGAGTTCGGCTTCGGCCTGCAAGCGCCCCCGGGCAGCGCGCCGGCGCGTTTCGAGGTCTTGGTGCAGGGCGAGCGCCTCTGGCACGGCAGCGCTCCGGCCGGCGTGTTTCAGGATGTGCGCCTGCGCTTGCCGCCGGTGTCGGGCTCGGTCGCCAGCCTGACCTTGCGCGCGCGTCACGGTCCCGGCGGCCGCGGCCGGCTGCTGTGGGCTCATCCGGTGGTCGCCGGCGCGGTCGAGCCCTCCAAGCCCAACGTGATCCTGATCTCCGTCGATACGCTGCGCGCCGATCACCTGGGATGCTACGGCTATCCCAAGCCGACCAGCCCGACCATCGATCGCTTGGCGGCCGGCGGCGTTCGCTGCGCCGCCGCCCAGAGCGTGTTCCCCGGCACCTTGCCGGCGCACGCCTCGCTGTTCACCTCGCTGTATCCCAACCGGCATCGGGTCTACCCCGCGGCGCGGCCCGGCCTCCAGGTGGAGCATGCGATCGCGCCTCAGCTTCCGACCTTGGCCGGCCAGCTGGCCGCGGCCGGCTATCGCCGGGTCGGCTTTGCCGGCGGCGGTTACGTCTCACCGCGGCGCGGTTTTCACCACGGGTTCGAGCGCTTCCAGGTGCCGGAGAGCGAAGGCGGGCATGATCTCGAGGAAACCTTGGGGCCGGCCAGCGAGTGGCTGCGGGCCGGTCCGCCCGAGCCGTTTTTCATGTTTCTGCACACCTACGAAGTGCACGAGCCGTTCGAGCCGCCGCAGCAGTATCTGCGGCGCTTCGAGCCCAGCTACGACGGGCCGCTGCCCGACTCGATCCATCCGGTTCACTTCGAAAGGCTCCGGGCCGGGCCCCTGACGCCGGCCGATCACGCGCATCTTGTGGCGCTCTACGATGCCGAGATCCGCTATTTCGACGACGCGCTCGCCGATCTGATGCGCAGCCTGCGCCGCGCCGGCCTGGAGCAGCGCACCTTGGTGGTGCTGACCTCGGACCACGGCGAAGAGTTTTTCGAGCGCGGCGATATCGGACACGGCACCCACCTGCATCGCGAGCTGATTC
This sequence comes from Acidobacteriota bacterium, assembly GCA_036398155.1. GTDB lineage: Bacteria > Acidobacteriota > DASWHO01 > DASWHO01 > DASWHO01 > DASWHO01. The sequence goes on along the minus strand of DASWHO010000073.1, from coordinate 8,180 downwards.
AGATCCCCTTGATCTTCTACTGGCCCGAACGCTTGGCGGCCGGCCGCGTGGTGCGCTCTCCGGTCAGTCTGATCGACGTGGCGCCGACTATCCTCGAAGCGGTCCGGGCCGAGCCGCCGGCCGATTTCGAAGGCCGCAGCCTGTGGTCGGATCTGCGCGGCGCCAGCAGCGCGGCGCGCCCGGTGGCGGCCGAGACCACTTGGAAGGGCGGCGCGGTATCGGCGCGCCAGGCGTCGTACAAGCTGATCGTGGACCTCCAAAGCGGCGCCGAGCAGGTCTACGACCTGAGCCGCGATCGCGCCGAAAGCGACCCTCTGCCGGCCGCCGCCGAGGTGCCGCGCGCCGAGCTGCGCGCCGCGGTGCGGCGCTACGTCGAGCAGCTGCGGAGCAAGACCGCTCAGGCGCCGGGCGCCGCGGAGCCGAAGCTGAGCGCGGCCGAGCGCGCCAAGCTCAAGGCTCTGGGGTATCTTCAGTAGGAAGGATCGGTCGATGGCGTCTCCCGCACCCCGCCGCGCGCCGCGGCGCCGTCCGGTCGGGCTCGAGCCCAACCCGCGCGAGCTCGAGCGCCTGGGCCTCGCCTGCCTCAGGTTCGCCCAGCGCGAGATGCTGGCCGCCTACGACCGGCCGGCCAGCGACCTGAGCGGCATCGAGCGCCTGGCGGGGCGCCGCCGCCGCAGCGTGCCGCGCCGCGGCCAGCCGCTGGCCGCCCTGCTGCGCGAGCTCGAACGGGCGATCCCCAAGTCGCTGACCACGACCTCACCGGGTTATTTGGCCTACGTGCCCGGCGGCGGGCTGCCGGCCGCCGCCTTCGCGGACCTGATCGCCTGCGCCGCCAACCGCTTCACCAACCGCTGGTACGCGGCGCCCGCCTTGGTCGAGCTGGAGTCCGACGTCCTGCGCTGGCTGCTCGACCAGTTCCACTACCCGCGCGCCGCGCGCGGCATCCTGACCAGCGGCGGCTCGATGGCGAACCTATCGGCGATCGTGGCGGCCCGGCAGGCGCGTTTGGGCGCCCGCTTCGAGCGCGGCACGATTTATTTCTCCGACCAGATCCATCATTCGGTGACCAAGGCGGCGCGGGTGGTGGGCTTCGCGCCCGGCGCCCTGCGCCAGGTTCCGAGCGACGCCGAGCTCAAGCTCGATCTGAAGGCCTTGCGCGCCATGGTACGCGCCGACCGGCGCCGCGGGCGCAAGCCGTTTCTGGTGGTGGCCTCGGCCGGCACCATCAACAGCGGGGCGGTCGATCCGATCCGCGCGCTGGTCCGGCTGGCGCGCCGCGAACGGATGTGGCTCCACATCGACGGCGCCTACGGCGGATTTTTCCAGCTCACCGAGCCAGGGCGCCGCGCGTTCCGCGGCATCGAGCGCGCCGATTCGATCACGCTGGATCCGCACAAGGGCCTGTTTCTGCCCTACGGCACCGGCTGCCTGCTGGTCAGGGACGGGGAGGCGCTGCGGCGGGCGCACTGCTTCGACGCCGATTACCTGCAGGATCTGCACGCCCCGCCCGGCTCGATCAGCTTCGCCGACTACTCCCCCGAGCTGTCGCGCGACTTTCGCGGCCTGCGAGTCTGGCTGCCGCTCTATCTGCACGGCAGCGACGCCTTTCGCGCGGCGCTGGACGAGAAGCTCGAGCTGGCGCGCTGGGCCTACGGCGAGCTGGCCGCGACCCCCGGCTTCGAATGCTACGGGCCGCCCGAGCTCTCGACCGTCGCCTTCCGCTACTGCCCGCGGCGCGGCCGCGCCGACGCCTTCAACCGGCGCCTGCTCGAGCGCATCAACGGCTCGCGCCGCGTCGTGCTCTCTTCGACCCGGATCCGCCGCCGGATGGTCTTGCGGCTGTGCATCTTGAGCTTTCGCACCCATCGCGCGCAGGTCGCGCGCGCAGTTCAGATCATCCAAGCGGCCGCGCGTGCGCTCGAGCGCAGCGCCGAAATCTGAACTCTGAGCTCGGGGCCACTTTATCGGGTGGCATGGGCACCCGCAGCGCGCCGATGGACAGCCCCTTGCTGCGGGACCCTCCCAACGAGCGCGGGACCGGGCGGCCTTCAGGGACCGGGTGGCAGGAGGACGATGTGATCGGCCCCAGCTCCGGTCACCGAGGCTACAGGGATGGATCGGTCAAAGGTCGCCAGTCGACCCCGGTTCAGGACCGCCAATGCCAGTAGGTAGGCATCGGTCACCCGCCGGTAGCCGCCAATGTGGGGGGGACGAAAAACCGCCGGATCGCGCAAGCTGATCGAATCGGCCCAAAAGCTATGATCTCCGCTGCGGCGGAGCTGTTCGAGGCGCGCGACCGCATCCACCAGATTCGTGCGCCGTCCCGGATAGTTGGGATTGGACAGGACCCGCACCAGACCGTTCTCAGTGAGAGGGCAAGTCGCCCAACCGAGGCTTCGATGGCGGCCGAACCACGCATGGGCGGCTTCGTGATGAACGTGCATCCCATCGAAGAGCGCGCCCAGGACGTTCACATCCAGAAGTGCGACCATCGGGTGGCGGCTTAGGCTTCGTCGAGCAGGCGGTTGACGATCTCGGGCGTGACGGGGCCTTCCTCGGGGCGACTGGGGAGCAGGGGAACGCCATTGCGCACGGCCTGCAAGGAGCCTTCCGGCCGCAGAGCCTTGCGGGCCAGTTCCGAGAGAACCCTCCCCGCGGTACTGTTCTGCATTTCGGCCAGTTCCTTCGCCGCCAGCAGCACATCTTCGTCAATGTCCAATGTTGTCCTCACGCATCAAACATCTCACATCACGCATCGAGAGTCAAGCTCACACGAGACGCCCCTTCATCCCTTCCTCCGTTAGTTTCTTCGTTGGCGACGCTGAAGGCGCCAGCCTCGTGCCAATTGGATTCCCCGCGTTATTGACAGTGAATCCCTACTGTCGGTATGATGGATTCCATGAAGACCACAATCGATATTCCAGAGAAAGAACTGAGGGATGCTATACGGTTCACCGGGGCCAAGACCAAAAAGCACGCAGTCGTCACAGCGATGTCCGAGTTCAACCGGATTAAACGTTTGGAGCTGCTGGTGCGGCGTTTCGGCAAGTCGACCAACTTTCTAACCCCTGAGGAACTGAGACAGATGCGGGAGGCCCAGTGAACGCCAGCCGCGTCTTGATCGATACTTCGGCCTGGATTCACGCCCTCCGGCGCGCGGGCGCTGCGGAAACGGCCGCAGCGGTTGGGGAAGCAACAACCAGCGGACGGGCTGTCCTTTGCGACATGATCCTTCTCGAGCTGTGGAACGGCGCGACCAGCGAGGACGACAAAGAGACTTTGCGCCAACTCGAAAGCGGGCTCGAGCTGCTTGAAACGAGCGCCGAGGTTTGGACGCGGGCGCGGAAAATGGCGCGACAGTCGCGTGCCGCAGGAGTTACAGTCCCGGCCACTGATCTTATAATCGCCGCCTGCGCCGACCATTACGAAGTTGAGCTGCTCCATCAAGACGCCCATTTCGATCGACTCAAATCTGCCCTCGGCAAGAAGGGCTCGCGCTGAAGGCAGGACCTCTTTGGGTAGGATCGTAACAGAAATGGCGTTGAGCTATCGAGGTTGAACCGACAGGGCGGCCAGATAGATCGCGGCGGCGATCATGAGGACGGCGGTGAAGCCGAGGTCGAGGGCGAGGATCACGGCCAAGGTCGAGCCCAGGACCGTGGCGTAGGCGTTGATCCCCCAGGCCCAAGGGATGAGGTCCGCGCGGCGCTCGGCGATCCGCGCGATGCCCAAGGGGAACGGCATCCCGAGGACCAGGCCCAGCGGCAGCAGCAGAACCGATGCGATCGCGATGCGTGCCGGCAGCTTCGCCGCCAGCAGCTGCGGCAGGATCCAGCGCGAGGCCGCCGTCAGCAGCACGACCAGCAGGGCGGCCCCGGCCAGCGCCAACGGCAGGGCCTGCGACCGCTGGCGCCAGCGCTGCGAGAGCAGGCTCCCCAGGCCGGCGCCGATCAGCAGCACGGCGAGCACGGTGGTGATGGTGTAGGCCGGCACGCCGATGAACAAGGTGAGGCGCTGGATCAGGGCGATCTCGATCAGGATGAAGCCGCAGCCGAGCGCGGCGAAGTAGGCGATGGTGCGCCAGCGGTCGGCCGCGGGGGCGCCGCGGCGCGCGAACGCGACCAGCGGCGCGACCAGGAACAGCCCGGCCAGCAGCAGGCTCTCGCCGAGCACGAACAGCAGGATCAGCTGGCCGCGGTCGGTGGCGGTGCCGAGAAACGGCAGCTCGGCGCGGGGCCTCCCCGGCGGGCGCAGCAGATCCTGCCAGCGCACGAAGTGGTTGAAGAACGGCCGGTCGTCGGTCGGCGGCTCGATGTCGAAGGATGCGGCTTGGTAGATCGGCTCGGGATCCGGGCTCGAGAGCAGCTCGAGAAACAGCGGCAGGCTGCGGCGGTCGCCGGGCAGATAGAAGACGCTGGCGCCGAAGCGGCGGATGAAGCTGCGCACTTTATTCAGCTCGGCGCGGCGGAACGGTCCTTTCTTCACAAACAGCGCCTCGCGGGTGATCACCCCGCTCTGATCGCCGCGCAGCGCCACCAGGCAGCGCTCCGGCTGCTCCACGCCTTTCTCGCGCATCATCTGGAGCGCGGTGGCGAACAGCTTCAGGCTGCCCCAGCGGTAGATCGCCAGGATGCCGCCGGGCTCGAGATGATCCCAATACTCGTGGAACGCCTCGACGGTCAGCAGATAGGTCTCCGACAGGTTGATCGCGCCGCTGGCCAAGGCCGCCGGGGTGGCATTGGCGACCTGCTGGATGATGTCGAAGCGCCGGTCGAGCCGGCGCAGGTGGCTGCGCCCCTCGTCGCAGACCAGCTCGACCTGGGGCTGGAGGTAGATGCGCCCGTTGAAATCGGCGTAGGTGGTCGAGACCGCCTCGACGATGGTTGGGTCGAGCTCGACCGCGACGATCCGGGGCGCGTCGAAGCCGAGCGCCATCAGCACCTCGGTGCCGCCGCCGGGTCCGACGATGTAGACCGAGGGCCGCTCCAGGAGCATGTACGGCAGCGAGAACCAGCGCTTGGCCATCCGCGCGGCGCGGTAGTTGCCGTTGCTGCGCAGCATCAGCGACTGGTTGGCGCCGCCGTCGATCCAGAAGTTCTTGGCCGCCGAGTTGACCCGCGCCACGTCGACTTTGGTGATCGGGTTCCAGCGGCTCAGCTCGATCCGGCCGGCCTGGACATCGTTGTAGTAGCTGCGCTTGTACGGATGGTTGCGCAGCGAGAACCAATCCGAGGCATACGGCAGCGCCAGCAGCAGCAGCGCGGCCGCCCCGACCAGAGCGCTGCGCTGGCCGCGGCGCCGCGGCGGCGCCAGCGCCAGGCCGGCCGCGAGCCCAGCCAGCGCCGCGGTCAGGATCACCGCCTGGCCGCTGAGCACGAAAAACAGCGGCACCACGGCGAGCGCGCCGAGCGCGGCGCCAGCGAGATCGGCGCCGTAGAGCAAACCGACGCGCTCCTTCTGCTGCGCCAGCAGGTCGACGATCACGGTGCCGGCGAGATAGAACGGCAGCGCGAGCACGGCGTAGTAGAGCAGCAGCTGCAGCGCCTCGAGCGGCCGCTGGGCCAGATCCTCCAACCGCAGCGAGACCCGGTCCAGCACCAAGAGGCAGCCGAGCACGGCGGCGGCGAACCCCAGACAGCGCCAGGCCATCGAGCTGTGCGGCGGACGCGGGCGCAGCGCGCGCTGGACGCCGGCGAGCCCGAGACCGAACAGCGCGGTGGAGATGATCAGAAACGCGAAGTGACTGTAGAGCACGACCGCCAGAACCCGGGTGAGTGCGACCTCGAGCAGCAGCACCGCGCCGCACAGCACGAAAATGCCGAGAAACGGGCGCGCTGGAGCTTGCGGCGCGCTCACGGCTCGAGCTCGAGCGCCAGCTCGGCCAGCCGCAGAAATGCGCCCGGAGCCGGCGGGCCGGTCCACAGCCAGCGCGCCTCGATCCGCGCCGCGCCGAAATCCGGCGGCAGCTCGAAGCGCGAAAGGACGTGGCGCCCGGCGAACACGCCGCCGTCCGGCAGCGGATCGATCCAGCTCACCACCGGCGCGAGCGGCGCGTGGCCGCCGGCGGTACGATCGGGCCGGCCGATCGACCACTCGCAGGTCTCGACTCCAGCCCGGATCGGAAAGTCCAGCCGCCTGCCGCCTGTGCCGACGATCGACACCTGGGCGACCTGCGACTGCTGTCCAATCGCGCGCCCGTTGTGCAGGCTGCTGACCAGCACCAGCGCGGTCGCGCGTGGCCCCAGGGGCAGCTGCGCCGACCAGCGCGGCGCGGCGGCGCTAAGATCCTGGGGTCGCTCCAGCTCGATCAGCGTCTGCCAGCCGATGCCGGCCGCAACCCGCCAGGAGCGCTCTTCGAGGTAGCGCTCATCGCGATAACGGAACCGAAGCAGCGGTCCGGCGGCCGGCCCGGTCTCGAAGCGGGCCGTGTCGAAGTCCGAGACCCGCTGGGCCTGGATATCGAAATCGTCGTAGAACATGCGCAGGGCCGGCTCGATGCCGTTCTGGAGCACCGGGGCCCCGATGTTGACCGGCAAGCCCACGAACGCGCAGCGCGCCCCGGCCGGCAGCACCGGATAGGCGGTTCGCATCAGCCGCAGAAACTTCTGGACCCGGTCCGAGGCCTCGACCCAGACGTCGATGCCGCGCACCGAGGCGGCGCCGTAGGCGAGCAGCAGCAGTGCGAGCGCCGCGGCCAGCGCGCCCTGCGCCCAGCTCCAGCGCCGCAGGCCCTCCAGCGCGGCGGTCAGCCCGAGCGCGAGCAGCAGGCAGAAGCCGATCGAGGGCAGAAACAGATACTGCGGCCGCGACAGGGTCAGGACCGGCGCCAAGGTGATTGGAATCCAGAGCAGCGCGAACGCGGCGCGCCTGGGCAGCGGCAGGCCGCGAGACCAGAGCAGCCCGATCACCGTGACCGCGATCAGCGGCAGCAGCAGCGGGGCGCGATTGCCGATCCCGACGCCGAGCCACGGCAGGCCCAGCGGCTGGAGCAGCCAGTCGGCGTAGAAGACCAGATTGCCTCCGATCACCGATCCGGTCAGCGGTGACCCCAAACGGAAGTGCTTGGCGCCGTAGCCGGCCGCCAGCCCACCGAGCACGGAGGCGCGCCAAGCCAGGAACACGAATAAGAGCCCAAAACTCAGCAGGTGCAGGCGCCAGGCGCTGCCGCGTCCGCGCTCGAGTCGGGCGGCCGCGGGCCGAAGCGCGTCGGCCAGCAGCAGCACCAGGGGAAAGGTGAAGGCCATCTCCTTGTGCAGCAGAGCGATCAGAAAGGCCGTCAGCCCGAGCGCCAGACGCGCCGGACCGGGGCCGGGGCGGTCACCGAGCGGCGCGCATAGAAGCAACGCGAGCAGAAAAAAGAGCGCGCAGCCCAGCTCGACCCGCGCGGAGATCCAGGCGACCGCTTCGACGTGGCTGGGATGGAGCGCGAACAACGCCGCGCCGATCCAACCGGTCAGCGCGCGCCCGCTGAGGCGCTGGCCGAGGCGGAACACGCACCACACGATGGCGACGTAGAAAAGCAGGTTGAGCCGGTTGTACTTGGGGCCGTCGAGGCCGTAGAGCGCGTAGTCGAGCCTCCACTCCAGAAACGAGAACGGGCGGTAGAAGCCGCCGGCGCCGCTGCGGCCGAGCAGATTGCTGGAGAAGAGCTTCCCGATCGAAAAGACCTTCTGACCGTACAGCGAGTAAAAATCGTCGGAAACGAAGCCGACCTCGAGGACCCGGCCGTAGCCGGCGAGGGTCAATAGCGCGAGCAGCAACAAAGCGGCCAGAAGCATTCGGGCGCTGGGGGACATGGGGCTATTTCGGGGACAGTTTACTTAACCCGGGTTTCGGGGACACTTGCACCTCACGTCGGCGACCCCGACGGCCCCGAGACCCAGAGCTGCCGCCATGGCCGCCATGCCGCCAGCCGATTCCCACGGCTATTTCACTTCGTTCCGCGCAGCGATTAGGATCTTGTGGGCATGAGGCCCTGGGCGCGGCTGCAAAGGCGGAATCCTGCGGCGGGATGCGTTTTCTGGCTTGCGACTGTCTGCTCGGCTGATGCCAGCCTGTCGTTCGTCGAGAACGCGAACGGCGCCAAGTGCAAGGGCCTGGCCGACTTCGGCGGGCACGGCGTGATCTGGGCCGACCTGGACCACGACGGCTTCGACGACCTCTACATCACCAACAACAAG
>DASWHO010000072.1:0-7820 GCA_036398155.1 Acidobacteriota bacterium | reverse complement strand
TCGGGGGAGGCGCTGTCAGGCTCCTCGTACTCCGGCTTGTCGGGCTCGTCGCCGCCGGGTTGGCCGTAGCGATCGAGCTTGCGGTAGATGGTCCGCGCCGCGACCCCCAAGAGGCGCGCGGTCAGGTTCTTGTCGCCGCCGGTGCGCCGCAGGGTCTCGGTCAAGATGCGGCGTTCGACTTCTTCGAGCGGGGTGCCGAACGGAATCACGAAATGGGAGGTCGCGGGCGGCGCGCGGCGCACCGCCGGGGGGAGATGATCGGGCTCGATCGTGCCGCTGCGGGTCAAGATGACCGCCCGTTCGATGGCGTTCTCGAGCTCGCGCACGTTGCCGGGCCAGTGATAGCTGCGCAGCAGCTCCCAAGCATCGGGCGAGATGCCGCTGAGCTCTTTGTTGTTCTTGCGACTGTAGAGCTGAACGAAGTATTCGGCGAGCAGGTCGACCTCGCCGCGGCGCTCGCGCAGCGGCGGCAGGTCGATCGCGATCACATTGAGCCGATAGAAGAGGTCTTCGCGGAAGCGCTTGGCCTCGACCTCTTTTTCGAGATCGCGGTTGGTGGCGGTCACCACCCGGACATCGACCCGGAGCGTGCGGCGCCCGCCGAGACGCTCGAATTCCCCGTCCTGCAGCACCCGCAGGAGTTTGACCTGCATGGCCAGCGGCAGCTCACCGATCTCGTCCAGGAACAGCGTGCCGCGGTGCGCGAGCTCGAAGCGCCCTTCACGCGCCATCGCTGCGCCGGTGAAGGCGCCGCGCTCATGGCCGAAGAGCTCGGATTCGAGCAGCGTTTCGGGCAGCGCGGCGCAGCTGACTTTGACCAGCGGTCCATCGCGGCGCGCGCTCAATCGATGGAGGACTTCGGCGACCATCTCTTTGCCGGTGCCGCTCTCACCCTGGACCAATACGGTCGCGCTGGAGGGAGCGACCTGTTGGACCAGGGACATGACCGCCGACATTTCCGGGCTGGCGTAGACCAGCTCGCGCCGGGCGCTGGTTTCTTCGTCGAGCCGCTGGCGCAGTTGCCGGTTCTCAGCCACCAGGGACACCTTTTCGAGCGCCTTTTCGACGGTCTTGAGGATCTGGAGCTTCTTGAACGGCTTGGTAATGAAGTCGTAGGCGCCCTGGCGCATCGCCTCGACCGCCGCTTCGATGGTGCCGTAGCCGGTGATCAGGATCACCTCCAGCTCCGGGCGCAGCAATTTGGCGGCCTTGAGCAGCTCCATGCCGTCCATATTGGGGAGCTTGAGATCGGTGATCAGCAGGTCGACGCGCTCGGACTGCAGCAAGGCCAATCCCGGCGGACCGTCCTCGGCCAGGCGGATTTCAAACCCCTCCCGCTCCAAGATCTTGCCCAGCGATTCCCGGAGGGACGCTTCATCGTCGACGATCAGGATGGTCGCGGTGGTCATGAGGCGGCCTCCAAGTTAGGCGGCTCGACCGCAATTGTCAATCTGTCGCAGAAACAGTCTCTCCTCGCCGACTTGTCATTATGGCTAGCCTTGGAGCTCACTAATACGCTGTTCGGGGTTGGATTTTGTTCGAGGTTCCGCACTGTCCCCGGGGTTTTGCAACTCCGGTGCCCATTCTCCCCGTGGTACGTCTCTTGCTCTGCTGAAGGGCGCGAGACAGACGGCAGAAACCTGGAGGTCTGCGATGGACGCGACGGCGAGCGACCTGATGAACCGAGAAGTGATCTGCCTGAAACGCGACGCGACCGCGAAAGAGGCTGCCCAGCTGTTTCTCGCCCGAGGAATCAGTGGAGCCCCGGTGGTGGGACCCGATGGAACCCTATTGGGGGTGGTCTCGCTCCGTGATCTGGTGCGGGAAAACCTGGAAGGCAGCGGTGAAGTGCCGGCCGAAGTCGACTTCCACCGCTTCGATGCGCTAGGGGTGCGAAGCGGGTTTCATTTGGAGGTCGAGGGGAACCACACCGTGGCAGGTCTCTTGACCCCGAGCCTGGTCACGGTCGAGCCCGATACGCCGCTCAGCGAGGTCTGCCGTCTGATGGTCGAGAAACGCATCCATCGGGTTCTGGTCAGTCGCCGGGCCCGGTTGGTCGGCATCATCTCGACCTTGGACATTCTGCGTTTCCTGGCACTCGGTTCGACCCGAGGCGCGCATTTGGGCCGGGCCGGAACGGCTGACCGGACCGACAAAGAGGCGGTGAAGTCATGAGCATGCGATGGGTTGGGTGGTTGATTCCGGGGTTGTGGCTCGGTCTGGCGGCGCCGCTGGGCGCCGGGGATCCGGATCGCGGGTGGTATTACTCCGGCAAGTCGATCTACCGCTCGTTCTGCGCCAGTTGTCACGGCATGGGTGGACGCGGCGACGGTCCGGTGGCGGTCGAAATGGGTCTGCGGCTGACCGACATCGGAGATTCGGAGTATCTGCGCTCGCATGGCGACGATGAGATTCTGCGCCGCTTGACCAAATTCGGCGGGCAGGATCCTACCGGCTTTCACTCCCAGATCTGGAACCGCACGCTCAAAGATCAGGCGGCGCGCGACGTGGTCGCGTACCTGCGCAGCTTCATCGGTCCGACCGGTCGCGGCAATCCGGTCGCCGGTGAAGACATGTATCTGCGCCTCTGCGCCGTGTGCCACGGCAAGGAGGGCTTCGGCGACGGGCCCGAGGCGCTGTTGTTGACGCCGCCGCCGCGCAACCTGCGCGACCCCAATTTCCGCGCGCAGCAAGGTTCGTTCACCTTGTTCGACTCGATCTCGCGCGGCGGCCCTCAGGGTCATACCGTGCCGATCATGAAAGCGTATGCCGACGAGCTCACGATTCAGAACATTTGGGATCTGGTGGAGTTCATTCAGCTCCAGCCGCCGCGGCGGCAAGGAGAGTAGGTCTTTCGGAACGGACCTGGAGGTGGTTATGCAACCCGCCGAGCCGAAGCCGAGGAGGATCCTGCTCGGCGCCGCGCTGATCTTGGCTCTGCCCTTGGCCGGGTGTGCGCTGCTGGAACACCCGTTGCTGCAGCTTCAGGCGCGCTTGGAGCTCAACCGCGCCAATCGCGCCTATGGCGCGGGCGATTACGAGGCCGCGGTGCGCGGTTACGATCGGGTCGTGTCGTTGTTCCGCGGGGCCGGAGCGCTGCCGGCCAACGACCAGCTGGCCGAGGCCGAGCTGCACCGCGGCTACGCCTTGATGGCCTTGCAGCGCAGCACCGTCGGCGATCAACGGGTCGAGGTGGCGAACCGGGCCATCGCGTCGTTTCGCGAGTACCTGCGGCACGACGGAGCCCGCGGTGAGGTCGATCCGCGCCGGGTCGAGGAGTACATGCTGTCTTTGTACCTCGATGCCAACCAGCCCGAGAAGGCTTTGGGGCTGCTGCAGGCCTGGTTCCGCCGCGATCCGCGGGATGCGACCGTGGCGTTCCGCATCGCTCAACACTATGCCGAGCAGGGCGACGTCCCCCAGGCGGTGGAGTGGTACCGCAAGCGCATCGAGATCAAGCCGCAGGATCCCGAGATGCGCTATGCCTTGGGTGTATTCGCCTGGCAGGTGTCGTACTACAACCGGGCCCTATCCGAGCCGGACAAGCGGGCGCTGGTAGAGGGGGGCCTGCAACAGTTGCAGCAGGCGATCGAGCTCCGGGCCGACTATTTCGAGGCCTACAGCTACGTGAACCTGCTCTATCGCGAGCTCGCCAAACTCAGCCCGCGGCCCAGCGAACAGCGACGTTTGCTCGCCCTGGCGGAGCAGAACCTCGCCAAAGCGCTCGAGTTGCGCGAAGCCAGAATGAAGCAGGGCGCAACCGACGGCGGAGGCGAGCAGGCGACCCAAGAAGGACGGTGAAATCGCGATGTTCGACAGTCTGATCGAATCGACTCCCCACCACGGCTTGACCCGAAAGACCATGCTCATGCCTGCTTCGCTGGTCCTGCACGGGCTGGCGCTGGCGACGATTCTGCTGGCTTCGGCGCTGCAAGCGGTGCCGGTGGAGCCGCCGCAGCTTTTGGTCGAATTCTTCAGCGCCCCGCCGCCGCCCCCGCCGCCGGCAGCCCCGGCCAAGGAAGCTCGGGCTGAGCCGGTCAAACCGGCTGCCACCAAAGCCATTCCGATGCCGGCTGGATTGGTGGAGCCGATGCTGATTCCGACTCAGGTTTCCACCGCAGCCCAGCCCGAGTACGAGGGTGTTCCCGGCGGCGTGCCGGGCGGAGTCCCCGGAGGGGTGGTGGGAGGCGTGCCGGGAGGGATCATCGGCGGCCTGCCTGACTCGCCGCCGCCGCCCCCGCCGCCGGCCGAAAAAGCTTATCGAATCGGAGGCAACGTCAAGGCCCCGGAGCTGCTCCAGCGCGTGGTGCCCGAGTATCCCAACACCGCGCGCCTGGCCCGGATTCAGGGCGTGGTGATTCTGGAAGCGATCATCCACCCCGACGGGTCGGTCGGTGAGATCAAGGTGCTGCGGCCGCTGCCGCTTGGCTGCACCGAGGAGGCGATCCGGGCGCTGCAGCAGTTTCGCTACAAGCCCGGTCTGATGAACGGAGCGCCGGTGTCGGTCTATCTGACCGTGAGCTTCAATTTCAGGCTGGCGGGCGAGGCGGGTTAGTGAGTCGGAGCGATACCGCGCCGATCGTGGAGGAACGTCTCTTCTATGACGTCGCGGTGCGTTGGACCGGTGCCCAGTGCGCGGCGGCCGGCGGGTCGGAGCTGCCTGAGATAACCGTGGCGCTGCCGGCTCAGCTCTCCGAGCCGGCGGCGCATTGGACGCCGGAGCATCTGTTCGTGGCCGCGGCCACCAGTTGCCTGATGGCGGTTTTCGTGCGGCTGGCCGCCGCGGCGCGGCTGGACTACGTCGACCTCTCGGTGCAGGCCCGCGGCATTTTGGAGGAGCTCGCGACCGAAGGTTTGATCATCAGCACTCTCGAGCTATCCCCGACCCTGATCTTGTTCCGCGAGAGCGACCGCGAGCGCGCCGCCCGGCTGCTCTCCAAAGCCGAGCGTCACTGCGTGGTGTCCAACTCGATGCGGACCCGAATCCTGGTGCGTCCTGAGATCCGGGTCGCGCCCTCGGTTGCCAACCTGCACTGAAGCGTCGCGAGGAGGAGCCGGGCGCGGGGGCCGTGCAAACCTCTCAGTCTTCCTCGAAATCGAGCAGCTCTTCGGGCTCGACTTCCAGAGCGCGGCCCAGAAAACGCAGCTCGTCGGCGGTCGGCAGCTCTTTGCCGCTCTCGAGCCGGCGCAGTCGCAGCAGCGGCACGCCGCTGGCGGCGGCCAGTTGATGAACCGAGAATCCCTTTTCTTGGCGGTGGGTGAAGATCGCGTTCATGACGGCCACCTCGTTGCTTGAGTGGTGTGGGCGCGGCATTGCCCGCGGCCTCGCTGGTAGCTCAAGCAAGAATTGTACCCAGTGTCGCGTCCCAGAAATTGCTTACCAATTGTCTGGGGCGCTGGAGGCGTGCGGCCGGGGCCGGTCTTGAGCGAGACACGACGCCGTCCTATCGCCGGCCGCCTGGGGCCTTGAGCGGGGACTCAGGGCGCAGAACGGGAACGGTGACGCCGGCGGGCGCGGCGGTTGTCGAAGCGGACGGCGCCCGGTGAAGCGCGCGATTGACATCGTCCAGCAGCGCGCCCAGCGGCACCGCGCGGATCCGGCAGGCCTCGCGGACCGTGATCGAGCGGGCCAACGTCTTGCGCAGCCACGGATTGGCCAGCGGTTGGAAGCCGTGCAGCAGAAAGGCCGGGAGCGTTTCCGGCGCCACCTCCAGAAGCCAGCCGACCCGCTGATCCGGCGTGGCGATCAGCGGCCGCTGGCCGGATGCCAACGGGCGCACCGGGTCCGGTCGAGCGCGCATCAGCGCCCAGAGTCCGATCGCCCAGATCGCAATCCCGCCGACCTCGAGAATCCCGCTGGCTCCGGCAATCGCGAACGCCTTGGGAGTGAAGTCGGTTGCGATCTGACCGCCCACCCTCAGACCGCACCCCAGGTTGACCAGCACGAAGGTCGGGAGCAGTCCGGGCAGGCGGCTGGGATCGGCGCCGGCCAAAGTGGGCACCACCTTCGCCGCCACGCCTAGAATCATCATGCTGATGAAGCCGACGGTGATCGCGTGGCGGGCTGCGCCATGATAGGCATGAGAAAAGGTCTGGCCGCTCCAGAACAAGAACAGTGGGGTCGACACCACCAACGCGAGCGAAACGAACAGCCAACTGAAGGCGGCGCGGTAAAACTTGAAACTGCGATCGGATTCCTCGCAGGCTCCAAACAGACCCAGACGCGCGGCCAGGATCGACGCGGCGACGGCGAAGAGGACCGCAAACCCGTAGGCGACATCGCCCATGGGCGGGCTCTCGATTCGCCAGCGCAGGAGCGAGAACGCCGCGTGTCCCAGGACGCCTAACGCCAGCAACGGAAGCAAGGCCAAAGAGAGGCTTCGCGGCACGGTCGGCAGGCCGTAAATTCCGGGGAAGAATCGCTGCGCGACCCCGAAGATCATGAAGCTGGCGAAGCCCAGGATCTGGAAGTCACGCAGCGGTGGCTGGAAGGCTGCGACCCGCGCCAGTAGCTCGGATTGGCCGGAGGCGGTGGCGGTGAGGACAAACAGGGCCTGATCCCAGATCGCTTGCAGCGCAAACCAGCCGAGGGCAGCGATCAGATAGAGGTCATAGGCTTCGAGCGCCTTGCCGCTGCGCGCCAAGGTGCGCAGGATGATGGTCACAAACAGCGCCACAGCCGCCAGCTCCAGTGCTCCGCCCATCAGGCCTAGGAGCAGCATGGCCCTGGACTCGGCCAGCGGCTCGCTGACGACCCGCAACAGCAGGCCGGCGGTCATCAGGTAAAAGCTGGCGACCGCCAGCGCCGGGCGCCAGAGGCGGGTGTGCTTGAACCGCGGCAAAGCCTGATAGGCGAACCCCATCACGAACAGGCCGACCCACCCGAAGATCTGGGCATGCCCGTGCGCATTGATCTGGGCCAGCGGAACGGCGGTAAAGGCTCCGGCTTCGGTGATGCGCAGCAGCAGCAGCGCGCCCCAAACAGCGCCGGCGGTCAGGATCGATGCGATGCCGGCCTGGAAGAAACGCCGGTAGATGGTATCGGCGGCCGCAGGCCGGAACGACGGCGCCGGCAGCTCCGACCGCGGACTGGTCCGAGCCTCCTCGAGCTCGCGAAGGAGGCGTTGGGGATCGACCCCATGGGCGCGGGCGAAGAAACCTAGCGACTCCTTGGGGCCGAGCGCGCCGCCGCAACCGTGCAAGCCGTAGGCGTCCAAGACCGGACGAACTTGCGGATGGGCCGCGAGCAGCTCGGGGATCAGTTCGTCGATCTGGATCGGTTGGGTGTTCGGCATCGTTTGACTCCTGGAGCGCTGCGTCGGCTCAGCAGCTCCGGTCGGAGCGGCTCCTGGTCGGCGCCCGGGAGGATGCAGGGTTCGCCACCCGGGCGGCACGGCTCTGCGTTCTTGGTGCAGATTCCCGAGTCATAGAACGGACAGATCCAACGCATAGGCTCGACCTCGACGGGGCGGCTTGTTCTGGAAAAGAGTATTCCCCCCGGGCGGGATAGTTCCTTGACCGCGGTCAAGAGGTGCTAGCGGCCCTCTACCCGCCGCCTTAGCACTGCGCGGTGGGCGGTGGAGCTGGTGCCGGATGCAAGGCGGGCGACAGGGGGTGCGGGGGAGTTCCCCCGCTGAGGATGCGGCCGACGGAAGCGTACTGGAAGGTACGCTGGAGGAGGCCGAGTGAGCCCAACGGCATCGAGAGTGGGGGCGCTCCCCCACACCCCCTGGCAGCCGGCGCCAGATCCGCCGCCTAGCACGGTTAGAGCTTGCCGGCGGTTGCGACTGTCTCCAGGCTGGCGCGGTTCAGGATCGTCA
>DASWHO010000071.1:0-1824 GCA_036398155.1 Acidobacteriota bacterium | reverse complement strand
GTGTCCAGAGGCACGGTACTCAGATTCGACGACCTCCGTGCCGAAGAGCTGATGCACCACCAGGCCGCGCAGCGGCTCGAGTGCCAGGGGAGTCTTTGGCGCGAAACCAAGTGGGCTCGACCGTCGGGGTCGCGTAGCGGGTGTGCCAGGGGGCGGCGTGTTGCTCGGCGATCTCACGCAGGCGCGCGAGGCGCGGACGGGCGACTTCGGTCAGGGAGCGGGCGCGCTCCGCGCCGCTGAGCGACACCGCTTCCTGCCACACGGCGCGGCCGACCACGAAGCCGGAGCAGCCGGCCTGGCAGGCGATTCGGAGCTGGTCCTGGAACGTGGCGTAGGGCTCGCCGGCCGAGAGCAAGGTCCAGGGCACCGGCGAGGCTTCGTGCAGCTCGGCGCAGGCGTCGGCCCATGAGCCCTGGTCGGGATCGTGCTTGACGTCGAGCGGGAACTCGACCTTGAGGACATCGGGGCCGAGGGCGCCGAGCCGCCGGGCGCTCTCGATCACGATCCGGCGCCGCAGCGCGGCGAACTCGGCCGAGCCTTTTTCGACCTTGGGGTTGTTGGAATAGGACATCGGCTCGAGAAACAGCGGGATCTCGAAGCGGCGGCAGTCGGCGACCAGCGCGCGGACCAAATCTTCCTGCGCCGCGGCCGCGGCGCCGGCGCCGGGGTGGTAGAAAAACAGCAGCTTCACGCCGGTGGCGCCGAGGCGCCCAGCCAGCTCGACGCTCCAGCCGTCGATCAAGGTGGTCTTTCGGCCGCGCGCGTCGCCCAGATAGCCTTGCTCTTCGAGCGCGCACAAAAGGCCGACCTGCCCCGACAAGGTGCCCGACACGATCGCCTGCGCGGCGCTGTAGAGCGGATCGAGCAGCACCGCGCTCGCGACCTCCGCAAGCTGGCGGACCAGATCGAGCTTGATCTCGATCAGGCGCGCGTCGGGCACGCTTTTGGGCGCCGCCGGGTCGATGGCTTTGCGCAGCGCGTCGCGGTGGTCGGCGGCCAGGATGGTGAACACGCCGCTCGCGGTGGCGCAGGCCTGCAGGCTGCGGACGATGCCCGGAGCCGGCAGCGGATCGGCTCCGGTACTACCTTGCGGGTTCATTTCTACCACAGGGCCGCCCTTATCGGAGCTGCTGAAGAAACTCTTCCAGCTCCACTCCTGCATCGCGCAAGGCGCCTCTCAAGGTAGCTCGATCGATCTCTTTGTGATACGGAAACACGAGTGTGCGCCCATCTGGGTGTGAGAGCTTGACGTGGCTGCCGCGACGATGGGTTTCTCGAAAGCCAAGTCGTTTCAGGGCGGCCAAGACTTCGCGACCCGAGAGAATCGGAAGTCTCACAGGGTCAATTCAACGACCTCACGGTTGGCCTGTTTGCCGATCTCGGCGGGTAGTGGCTGCAGGTAGAGCTCAATAGCCTCTCGGATATTGCTCAGGGCTTCTTCTCGAGTCTTCCCTTGGGACCAGCAACCCTTGAGCGAGGGGCAGTGAGCCACCAAGAATCCATCCTCGCCAGGTTCGATGACAACTCGCAGTTTCATCGCTCAACTCCTCGCATGGCTCCAGTATACACTGTACCGGACCGGATATTCTCATCAGAATCCCCCTTTTTGTTCGATGAATGATAGGATCTCCGACCGGGTGGCCATGAAGTTGGCGCAGCCGTGCTGGGTCACGATCCAGGCGCCGCAGGCATTGCCCATCCGCGCCGCCTTGGACCAATCCCAGCCTTGGAGCGCGCCGTAGATCAGGCCGCTGGCGAAGGCGTCGCCGGCGCCGAGCGCGTTGCGGACCTGGACCGGGAAGCCGGGGACGTCGAGCGGACCTT
>DASWHO010000070.1:0-3375 GCA_036398155.1 Acidobacteriota bacterium | reverse complement strand
GGATGCGTGGCGCACCGCGGCCACCGATCTCGCTGGAGAACGCCTCTTTCCCGACGGCCGCTATAGGATTCGCATCACCGCCTGGGACTCGGTCGGCAATCGCTCCAGCCGCAAGCAGCGGGTCCTGGTGCGCAACTAACTTAACTAACGAGCGGCCCGGCTCGCCCTGTTCGCCGCGGGGAGCGGGCCTCGATCCCGACCCGAATAGATCACGTTCCAGTTAGAGTTAGAGAATGATATTCGAGGTGACATAGATCTCGATGCTGTCGCTGCTGGTCTGGCCGCCCGAATCGGTGGCCGAGAAGATCACGCGGTAAAAGAGGTCCGGCCCCGCGGTCGTGAAGGTCACGTCCGCGGCCAGCGTGCCGCTGATCGGCGCCGGGTTGGGCACCGGCGGGGTGGGGTCGGGCGCCCCGCCCGGTCCGTCGAGAGCGACGAACTCCCAGCGCAGCGCCAGGTCCGCCCCGCCATCCTCGACGTCGTAAGCGGTGGCGACGAAGTGCGCGGGCAGTCCGGCGAAGAAGCCTGCCACCAGCGGACCGGGGATGATTGTGGTGCGGTCCGGCTCCCGAATCACCACCACCGGCGGAGCATTCCCGGTCGCGGCCGCGACCCGCACCTGCTGCTCGGTTTGCGACTGTTGTCCCGCGACATCCGTTGCGGTCAGCCGCAGGGTCACCGGATCGGCCGGCGCGGCGAACACGGTTCCAACCTCGCCGCCGCTGCCGAGCGCGACGAAAGCGCCGCCGGGCTCGAGCTGCGCCGACCAAGTGAGCGCGGCGCCCTGCAGCAGTCCCTGGTCGGGATCGTACGCGCTGCCCTGAAGCAGCACCGGAGCCTCCGCGATCAAGGTCGCGCCCGCCGCCGGCAGAAAGATCCGCGGCGGCTGGGGCGGGCGGTTCACCACCGTCAGGTCGGCGCTGGCCTGCGCGCTGAGCCCACCGCTGTCGGTGACTGTGACGGTGAGGTGGTGGTTGCCGGTTTGCAGCGCGTTGGTGAACAGCGTGCGCCCACCGGCGATCCGGGTTCCGGTCAGCAAGCCCTGCCGATCGGAGACGAAGACCAAGCGCTCGACCGGAAAGCTGGTGTCCTCGTCCTCGATCTGCGCCGCCATCATGACCGATTGGCCGAACGGGAAGGTGGGCCCGAATGGCACCGACAGGGTCACCGCCGGCGCGCGGTTGCCGCAGGCGTCCTTGCGCAGGGTCAGGGTTCGACCTTCGACCAAGATCGCGAGCTGCAGACCGCTCGAAGAGAGCGTGGCGAATCCGCGCCGTTGGCCGAGCCCGGGCGCCGCGACCGCAAAGCGCGCCGCGCTGCCCTTGAGCTGGATGCCGAGTATGACGATCTCCGCCTGAGCCGCGATGACGCTGCCGGCGAACGCGAGCACGCCCCGCTTGCCGTCGAGCACGAAGCTGCCGTTGCCGCTCAGCAGGCCGCCGGCCGGCGTGGCGAGGTGATCGACCGATATCCGCAGGTCGCGCAAGGTCACGCATGGATCGGGCAACGCCGGGATCGACTTGCAGAACTCCTTCGGCGCCGGTTGGCAAAAAGTACCGAAGAAGTGGGTGTCGACCGGGCCGGTGATCACGACCGGGCGCTCGCCGGGATCGAGAAAGGGAAACAGCTCGGGATCGAAATGCGGAACCCGCTGGGCCCGGGCTACCCCCAGGCTCAGGAGCAGCAGCATGCAGCCCCACCCGGCGACGCGCTTCACGGCGGCCCTCCGTCGGGCATGAACGGAAGCCTCACGCTCATGCTGGGGCAAGTCGCGGTGCATCGGGTCAGATTGGGCGCATTGTTGAAGGGAGCATTGGTCACGTTGGTGACCGTGACGGTATTGGCCACGACTTCTCCGGCCGGCTGGCGCTCGACCGCGATCACGTACTCCCCGCCGAGGTTGGAAGTCGCCATCAGCTCGGCCCGCTGGCGATCGGCTTGGACCGTGCCCGCGAACGTGGCGGTTTGCTCGCCATCACCCAGCGACGCCGTGAGGCAGCCGGAAAGGGTGAACTCATCGCTCGCTCCCGCCTCGAGGATGATCTGCAGCTTGCCGGGCGGATCCACGATCTCGCCCTCGAAGCAGCCGGCAAAAAAAGTGTTCCAGTCCGGCTCCTGGGGTGTGGCCACGGGAGGGTTATAGCTACAATTGGCCCAGAAGACGACGGCGCCGAGCACGGTCGCAGCGAACAGGATCTTGCGGATCACGGCCGGCCTCCGCGCCGCATTTCGATTGGTGCGCCGAAGCCGTGCACCACGATCGACTCCCCGTCGGCCGCCAGCTCGGCCAGAAAGCGCGCCTGAGTGCCGTCCAGCAGCGTGACCACTCCATCCGCTGCGCGCGCTCCGGTGGTCCGACCGGTGATCCCGGCCGGCTCGCCGGCGACGATACCCACGCCCGCCAGCAGCGAGCCGCTCTGCACCAAAGTCACCTGGGCCAAGGTAGCCCGATCGCGCCGAGCGTGATAGCTGCCGGAGAACGGGCCGGAGGCGGCCGGCGGGGCGCCGCCGCCGCGGCTGAGAGTCAGCGGTTTCTGCCCCGGGCGCTCGAGCAAAACGGTTCCGCCGTCGGCCGCGAGGGTCAGCTCGACCAGCGCGGTGTCGCCAGCGGCGCTGATCAGCGACGCGACCCCGCGCCAGCCGACCGCGCCCGCCAGCACCAGCGGCTCGCCGCCGATCGTGCCCTCACCGCGAAACGCCTCCTCGTTCTCGGTGAAGGTGATGACGACCGGGCGGCCGTCGTCGGTCTCTCCATGGAACGATCCGGTCAGGATCTGCGGCTGAACCCTCTGGCGCGCCGCGCAGCCCGCGGCGGAGAGCAGGAGCAGAGCCGCGAGCGCAACCGACGCTGCTCCATCCCAGGGACGCTTTGGGACCCCGCGGACCAGGCTCGTTGGCCACATTCCCCGCACTGCTTTAGGACCGAGCCCGTACAAGCGCTCGGGTTGAAACCCCGCGAACCGTTGGTGACTGCCGACACGATAGGTTCACCCGAGGCTGGGAGTCAACGCTTTTCTAGCGCTTTGGGCTCGAAACTGGAGTCCGGGCGGCGCGGCTGGCGGCCAACCACCCAGTGCCGGCCACGGCGATCAAGATCAGGCTGAGCCACTGGTTCGCGGTGACGCCAAAAACATCCGGCCGCCATCCGGGGTGGTCGGCGCGCAGCGCTTCGGCGATCAGCCGCCAGCTGCCATAGAGCATCCCGAACGCCGCCACCACCTCGCCGGCGCAGCGCCGTTTCGGGAACCGAGCCCACAGAAAAAGAAACAAGATCAGGGCGGCGGCGAACTCGTAGAGCTGCACCGGATGAACCGGTAGCGCGGTGCCGCCAGAGGCAATCAGTCCGAGCTCCACCTGGCGGCGGTACGCCGGACT
>DASWHO010000069.1:0-8820 GCA_036398155.1 Acidobacteriota bacterium | reverse complement strand
TCGATCAGATAGTAGACCGCGAGAATCCAGCCGCAGGTCAGCAGGTTGTCGAAGCTGCGGCCGATCAGGTAGGTCTGGAGCTGCGAGCGAAGCTCGGCGGCGCCATAGCCGGCACCGAGCACGGCGAACAGCGCGATCCGGAGCCCGCCCTCCACCAGCACCTGAAGCGGCGCGATCAGCAGCGCCGCGCTGCCGTGGAGCAGCAGCGCGGTGCGCCAGCGGCCGGTCTCGAGCGGGAAGCGCCGCGCTAGATGGAACAGCAGCGGCGCCAGCGCCCCCCAGGCGTACCATCGGCTCATCGCATAGCCGAGGGCCACGCTCCAGCGGATCGGGTGGCCGACCCCGGCCTGGTATAGATAGGCCTGGCTGGCGAAGAACAGCCCCAGCACGGTCCAGAATCCGAACAGCGTTCCGCGGCGCAGCCAAGGCGATCGAATCAGGCGGGTCGAGCGGCCCAGTGCCGGCGCCGCGACCGCCAACCGGTCGAGGCGGTAAGCGTCCATCCGGAAACCGGAGATCACGGACCCATCGAGGCTCTGGGCAGCGTGAGTTTGGCCCGCTCGCATCGGTCCGCTCCGTTAATACGTGCTTGGCCGGCGCTGGTTCCGCGTCGAACAGAGGAGGGAGCGAGACCGCTCCCTCCTCTCTGGTCCATCTAGAAGCTGAACCGCGCTCCGAGTCGAATCACGCGCGGCGAGACCAGCTCGAAGATCTGGCCGAAGGTGGTCGAGTTGAGCTGGCGGCGGCGCTGCAGGACCACATCGGAGTTGAAGGCGTTGAAGATGTCGATGCCGAGCCCGAGATTGAGGCCCTCGCCGAAGCTGGAGTTCTTCTCGATCCGCAGGTTCAAGAGCGAGACGTCGTCGAGCCGCCGCAGGTCGGAAGGTTCGACCAGCGGAATCGGGTGGCATGGGCACGCGCAGCGCGCCCATGGACGAGGCCACGCAGGCAGCATGAAGTGCTTGACTCGCGCGGCGGGGGCGGGGCGGGAGGCAGCAGCCGCGCTCGAGCGGGCGCAGCTGGTCAAGAACGGGAGCTTATTTGTCGACGCTACTGGCCGGCATTGAACCGGTCGATCACCTGCTGCGTGATGTCGATCCGGTCGGCGGCCATGACGACGACGCCGGGGACGTTGTTGAGGATCAGGTCGTAGCCGCCTTGATCGCGGATCTGGACAAATACGGGCTCTAACTGGCGCTCGATCTCGCGCAAGCCCTCCTGCTGTATCTTCTGGCCTTCCCGCTGCTTGTCATCCCGAAGACGACGGATGGCGACCGTCTGGTCTTCGTACTGTTTTTGAAGCGCTGCGAGCGCTTCCTGCGACAACGAGTTGGCCCCCTCAGCGATGCGCTGGCGGATCTCCCGGGCTTTCTCGTTGAGGGCCTCTCCTTCAGCCTGAGTATCTTGTTGAAATTTTTCAAGCCGGGCCTGAAGCCTCTGGCCGGCAGACGACTGGGCCACAAGACGATCGAGATCGACGACGGCAATTTTGACCGGCGGCCCTTCTTGCGCATAGACGTTTGCCGGTTCGAGCAGAGCGCCTACCGGCAGGACAAGTGCGCCGATCAGGCTAATTCGAGCAGTGTTTCGGAGCGCACGGAACACGGTGGTTCGGCATGATGCAGGCATGATTCCTCCCTTAGCTCCCTGCGGACTTGCTGCTGGCTGGCGAACCTTCAGGCGGATTTCCTTATCCCGACCCTGGCGGATGCGGTGAGAGGCAGGTCGTCAGTCCACGATGGCGTCAGCAGCAGCCCCTGCGCCTGAAGCTGCCCGCTGATGGCGACGTCGTTGCGGGGAGTGTACGGACACTCGCCGTACGCGCGGTAGGCCGGCCCCTGACGATAGATCCGATTGCAGAACTCGGGTTCGAAATAGAACTGGCTGGTCAGCTGCTCCTGCGCGTCGATCAGCACCTTGAAGTGAATGTGCGGCGCTCTCGGTTCGTACCAGCCAGGGAAGATGGTCCGGAATTCGACCTCCCCGCCGGCATCGGCGACCTGTGCGCCCCGAAGAAAGCGTTTCTCGTTCAACGGTGCGACGGGGTCGCCATGGATCCCGATCAACCGGAGCGTTTTCCAGGGATCGTGCGAGATGTCCTCGGGATACCCGCTGTAGGTGCCCTCGGCGTCGCAGTGCCACAGCTCCACGACCGCGCCCTCGAGGGGGAGACACTCGGGCATCCGCAGCAGCTTGATCCGCAGGATCATCTCCTTGCCCTGCCGGTCCTCCCTGATGTCGGCGCGTATCGGCGCGGCAATGAAGAACGGTCCCTCGACCTGGGATGACGTCAGCACGCAGGTGTCATCCGCCAACGCCGGTGCCGGCGACAGTGCCAGTCCGTCGTTGCTGGTTCGCCGCAGCGCCCACCTGAGGATGTCGTTCCTGCCGAGCCACGCCGCCACGCCGCCGAGCCCGAGGAGACCGACGGCACCGGCAAGGAAGTTTCTTCGTGTTTGCGTTTTCATCTGAGCTCCCGTTCGGTACCCGTGGTTTGGGCTACCCCCTCCTTCTGCTCAACAAACACAAACCTCCGGAAACGATGCGCCCAGACACTCAGACAACCTTCACGCCGCCCCAGTAGTCACCCAGCGCGGCATCATTGGTGAGAAACGTCAGCGGCTCGGCCATGCTCTGCGCCACCAGCAGACGGTCGAGCGGATCCTTGTGGATTGCGGGCAGCCCCGCGACGCCGGCGGCGTGCGCCGCGGTGATCGGCAGCTCGACAAAGCCCGATTCCCGCAGTGCCGCGAGCAGCGCCTCGATATCGATGCGGAAGTCCTTGCGCCGCAGGCCGCTCTTGATCGCGATCTCCCACAGGCTCACCGCGCTGTAGTAGATCTCGTTGTCCGGATCGAGCAACTGGGTGCGCACCGCACGCGGCAGCTTGCGGCTTGCCGCCATGGCCCACAGCAGCAGGTGGGTATCGAGCAGGATGCGCATCACTCGCCGCCGAGGAACTCGGCCAGCACCTCATCCGGCAGCGCGGCGTTGAAGTCGTCCGGGATGCGGGCCTTGCCGTCGAGCAGCCCGAGCTTGCGCGGCGCCTTGATCGCCGCGAGCGGCGCAAGGCGCGCGACCGGCTTACCGGCCTTGGCAATGACGATCTCCTTGCCCTGCGCGGCCTCTTCGACATAGCGCGAGAGATGGGTCTTGGCGTCGTGGATGTTGACCTTCGGCATGCCGGCACCTCGTGTCTGACTGGACTAAGTCTAGTCCACAGGAGATGCCGCGTCAATCTTCTACAACGTGCGGGGTGGAGGTAGGGCGGCGATGCGCAGCTCGAGGTAGCTCGCCGGCATCTTGACCCCCCAGGATTCCAGCACCTCGGGGTGCAGCTCGCCCAGGCTGCCGGCCGGGCGGCCGCTGATCAGGATCTCGGCGCCGCGGCCGGACAGGAAGCAGCCGCGCTCGAGCGGGCGCAGCTTGGCCTCGCAGCCGAGATAGAACATCAAGTAGTTGAGCACCGAATGCAGCTCGGAGAAGTTGGCCTGGGGATGCGCGCTCAGCGCGCCCAGCAGCGACTCGGTGCGCGAGCCGTGGTTATCCGCCGGGTCGGGAACCACCACCTCGCCGACCTCGAAAGTATGGTGGGGGAACGGGGTCTTGGCGCTGCGCTGCTCGACCCCGAGCAGCGCCGCCAGGATGGTCCAGCGCAAGGTCGAGTACGATTCGCTCATCACGTTGGCGATCCCGACCACCTCGGCCTTGGGCAGCCGCAGCCGCTCGGTCAGGTCCTCGCGCGCGGCCAGCACGTTAGCGATGATCTCTTCGTAGCTCAAGCCGATCATCAGCTCGCGCACCTTGTCCTCGAGCAGGGTCAGGGGCTGGAGGTGGCCGGGGGTGAAACGCTCGGGCCAGATCGGCTCCAGATTGTTGAGCCCGAGGGCGATCGCCAGATCCTCGATCGCATCGACCGGATGCATGTAGTCCTGGCGATAGGGCGCGGTCGCGACCTCGAGCCGGCCGCGGCCGCGTTTGATCGTGCAGCCGCAGGCGCGCAAATGGCGCTCGACTTGGCTCAGCGGCAGCCGCTCGCCCAGCAGGCGGCTGAAATCGGCGTTGGGCACCCGCACCCGGTTGACCAACGGATACGGCACCCGCACCTTGCGCCCCAGCGGCGTTTGGTACGGGTAGTGCACCACGACCGGCTCGATCGCGTAGCCGCGATCCGCCAGGTCGACCGCCATGATGTTCTGGATCAGCAGCACGCTGCGCAGATCGGTGCCGGTCGACTCCACCAGCAGCTCGCGGTCGCCCGGGACCACCTCGCCGATCGCGCGCGAGTTGATGATCGGCGGGTTGGAGAGAATGCCGCCGCCTTTGTCCTGCAGCAGCGGCAAGAGCGGCAGTCCTTCCAGAGTCCAGGCGTACTCGATCCCTTTGGGATGGCGCTCGAGGATCTGCTGCAGATTCATCTCCTCTTCGAACCCGAGCGGCACGAAGCGCACGCTGCGCGGCTCGACCATCCGGTAGTGGACTGGGAAGCGGATCCTTTCGGCCCGGTAGATCCCCATCGAAACGGTCTTGCGCCGGCCGCCGTAGCCCTCGCAGAGCTTCTCCTGCGACTGGATCAGCTCGGCCAGCGAGGCTTCGGTCACCGCCGGCCCGCGGGCCAGGAATCCGGCGACGAACGGCCGCAGCTGCTCGGCCTGTGGGTCGACCAGGATCCGCGCCGGCCCGGGCGGCGCGCTGAAAAAGTCGTACTTTTCGAGCCGGCCGCTGCGCGCGCAGCGAATCTGGCGCGCGATCCCGGCCGCGCTCCACAGGTCGGGGCGGTTGGTGTCGTTGAGCTCGATCCGCAGCCGGCCGGTCTCCGGATCCTCGCCCTTGAGCTCGCCTTTGACCCATTGCAGATCCTCGGCCAGGCGCTCGAGCTTGTAGCCCTTGCCGATCAGGCTGCGCAGGTCTTGCGGGTCGACGGCTATGGTCGGCATGGCTGGCTTATCATCTTCAAGCGAACAGCGGGGCCGGCGTGTTGCGGATGAAGTCGAGATCCTGCGAGAACAGGTCGCGGATGTCGCCTATCCCCAGCGCGACCATCGCCATGCGGTCGAGCCCGAGCCCCCAGGCGATCACCGGCACCTCGACCCCGAACGGCCGGGTGACCTCGGGCCGGAAGATGCCGGCGCCGCCGAGCTCGACCCAGCCGATCTTGGGATCGGGATGGAGCATGTGGGCCTCGACGCTGGGCTCGGTGAACGGAAAGTAGCCCGGGTTGAAGCGCATCTGTTTGGCCCGCGCGATCTCCAGGCCGAACAGCTGCAGCAGCCCCAGCAGGTGGCGCAGGTTGATCTCCTCGCCCAACACGATCCCCTCGATCTGGAAAAAATCGGGCGCATGGGTGGCGTCGACCTGGTCGTAGCGCAGGCAGCGCGCGATCGCGAAGTACTTGCCGGGGATGCGCGGCTTCAGCGCCAGCTGGCGCACCGACAGTGCGGTGCCCTGGCTGCGCAGGATCAGGCGCCGGGTGGCGTCGCGATCGAAGCGGTAGCGCCAGCCGATCGAGCCGGTGTCGCCGCCGCTTTCGTGCGCCGCGGCGACGTTGGAGGCGGCCGGCTCGGGCAGCTCGCGGCAGCGCGGGAAGCCTTCGACGAAATAGACGTCGTGGATCGCTCGCGCCGGATGGAACTGCGGCATGTACAAAGCGTCGTTGTTCCAGAACTCGCTCTCGACGATCGGGCCGCGCATCTCTTCGAAGCCGAACGAGAGCAGCTTGCGCTTGACCGTGTCGAGAAACTCGCGGTACGGATGGCGCCGCCCGCCTTGGCGCCGCGGCGGCGGGATCTGCAGGTTGTAGGCGCGGAAGCGCTGGCCGCGCCAGCCGCCGTCGCGCAGCATCTCGGGCGTGAGCTGCGAGATCTCTTCGACCAAGTTTACGGCGGCGCCCGCCAGCTCTCGGCCGAGCTCGGTGAGCGCGTAGCTGCGGCGGCGCTGCTCGCCGCGGCGCAGGCCGAGCGCCGCCCGCCCCGCTTTGCCGGCCAGCTCTTGAGCGCGGAGCCAGGCCGCGCCGCCGAGGTCGCTTTCGAGCCAGCGCTCCCTTTCCGCGAGCTGGCTGATCAGCGCCTGATCGCGCTCGATCGCGCTCCAGTCGCGGTTCGGGACCAGCGCGAAGCGGCCCTGGTGAACCTCGATCAAACCGGCTTTGCGCAAGGTTCCGACCGCGGCGGAGAGCTCCTTGGGATCGCCGAGCTCGGCCATCGCCGCCGGTCCCTGTTCCAGCCGCCGGCGGATCTGGAGCTCCGGGATGCCCGCGCCCGAGGCGTAGCCGCGGCCCGAATCGTCCAAACCGACGAAGGCGATCGTGCGCTCGGCGCTGATGCCGAGCGCCGCTTTGGCCAGCAGCCACTCGCAGGCCATCCGCGCCTGCGCATCGGTGATGCCGGCCTGCTCCGGGAGCCGCTCCTCGGAGACCGGCTCCGCGGCGGCGGCCAATGCGCGCAGGACCTTGGCTTCCAAAGGATGCAGCGTCGCCATCAGCTCGTCGATTTTGCTCATGTCGAAAGGCCGTTCAGAATAGCGGCTGCCCGGTTAGGATACAATTTCGGCGCCCGCCGCCGTGAGCAGACGCTTCAGCGCGGATGTCTTGGCCACCGTCGACCGAGGTCGGATCCTGCGCATCCGCGCCGGCAGCGAGCCACATCGTCTTATTGGCATCTGGGCGCTGGTGGTGGAGCGGCGGGTGTTCGTGCGCTCCTGGAGCCTCAAACCGCGGAGCTGGTATCGGACATTTCTGGTCGAGCCGCGCGGCGCGATCCAGATCGACGGTCGCCTGATTCCGGTGCGGGCGGTGCGGACCCGGAGCGAACGCCTGAAAAGCGCGATCGATCGGGCCTACCTGGCGAAATACGGCGGCCCTAATTCGATCCGGTACGCTCGCGATCTGGGGCGCAAGAAGTCTCGGGACACGACCACCGAGCTGGTGCCGTTGGAGCCCGAATGACCCTGAGTCCCGCCGGGGCGAACGCGGACCGCTGCTCGATTCTGTGGCGGCGATTGGACCAGCCCGGGCACGAGTCGGCCCGGCTCCGGCGCCGCGAGCGCGGCTGGGAGCTGGCCGGGGCCGCCGAGTTCCTCCACCAGGGAAAGCCGTGTCACCTGAGCTACGAGATCCTCTGCGACCCGCAGTGGCGCACCTCGAAGGCGGCGGTGCGCGGCTGGGTCGGGCTCGAGCCGATCGAAATCGATCTGGCGGTCGATGCGGCGCAGCGCTGGCGCCTTGGCGGCGCGGAGTGCCCCGCGGTCACGGGCTGCATCGATCTGGACCTGAATTTCAGCCCGTCGACCAACCTGCTGCCGATCCGGCGCTTGGCGCTCGCGGTCGGTGAGCAGGCCGAGGTTCGCGCCGCCTGGCTGCGCTTCCCGAGCTTCCGGTTGGAGCCGCTCGCTCAGCTCTATCGCCGCAGCGGGGAATCGGCGTACCGCTACGAGTCGGCCGGCGGCTCCTTCGTCGCCGACTTGCAAGTCAACCCGGTCGGGCTGGTCACGGAGTACCCGAACATCTGGCAAGCCATCGCCGCCTGCTGATGGCACACGGCATGCCGGCCGTGGTGACAAGAAGAGGAATCCCAAACCGGGTGCCGTGGGCAGAGCGGAGCTTGCCCACGGCATCCGAGCGAGGTCGACGAAGTGCCACGGCGATCCCATGAAAGGCGGTGCACGGCGCGGTGGGCGGCAGATCCGCCGCCTTGCTAGCCGCGGTTTCGGAGGTAGTGGCGGCGCACCTTGCTGCGGTTGCCGCAGACCTTCATGTCGCACCAGCGCCGGGTTTGGTTGCGGCTGCGATCGAGAAACAGCCAGCCGCAGGTGGCGGCGGCGCATTCGCGCACCGACGGGAGCCGATCGGAGGTCAGCAGCTCGGCGGCCGAACGGGCCACCGGTCCGAGCATGCGATCGAGCGCCGCGGGATCGGCGCGCCAAATCCAATCGAAACGGTCCCCGCTGCGGCGGATCTGCAAGTTGGCCTGCGCTGCGGACAAGGCGGCGTTGAGCAGCGCGAGATCCGCGCCGCGCGCCGTGCGACCGGCGGCTGAATCGGAAAACAGGCGGTAGAGCGCTTCGCGCAGGGCCAGCGCTCGGTCCGAGACCGCCGCGGCCGACTCGGCATGCCGGGCGGCCAGCTTCCTGAGAGCGCGGGCCGAAACTTCGCCAACCAGACCGACCTGCTCCGCGAAAGCGACCAGGTCAGAATAGCGCTCGAGATGGTCGATCTCACGGCCGCTGTTGCGGTCGCTGACCGTATTGGCGAAATCCAAGCACAGCGCCCCGCCGCTCAGGTCGAAGACATAGGCCGATCCCCTCAAGTCGCTCATAGTGAGTCAGTTTGTGGCGAAAATGGACTAACCTTCAATTTCAGCTTGACAGGTTAATCGACCTAGGTCAAGATTTAACCTGCTTCAGGATATATACAGGTTAGATCGAACCGCGCCGAGGA
The DNA here is from genome assembly GCA_036398155.1 of Acidobacteriota bacterium. Lineage (GTDB taxonomy): Bacteria > Acidobacteriota > DASWHO01 > DASWHO01 > DASWHO01 > DASWHO01. The sequence goes on along the minus strand of DASWHO010000069.1, from coordinate 386 downwards.
GAGGGCCGACCGCTGGAGGACGCACGGCGACTTCGAGGCCTTTCAGGAGCGCTGGGGCGATCTTTACCGGGCGCTGGACCGGAGCTGCGCGGCGCTCACCGCCGGCGAGGTTGAGTTGGGCGATTGGATCGAAGTGGGCGTCTTCGACGCCGATCGAGCCCGGTCCGAAAAGCTCGAACACTCGCCCGCCTTGCCGGCGGAGCAACCCAAAGGAGATCGGTGATGAAGGAAACCGAGCGAATCCACGATCAGATGCGGCGCGCGTTCCAAGGAGAGGCCTGGCACGGCCCGTCGCTCCGAGAGCTGCTGGACGGGGTCTCGGCGCGGCAGGCCGCGCAGCGGCCGCTCGGCGCCGCTCACACGATCTGGGAGCTGGTGCTGCACAT
>DASWHO010000068.1:0-11150 GCA_036398155.1 Acidobacteriota bacterium | reverse complement strand
AGACCATCGGATCAGCGCAACTCTACGTGGCCGAAGCCGAGGCCACCGGGGCGGACATCCATTACTGGTGGCTGCTCGATCAGGGACACTCGTGGCCGGGCAAGCCGGCCCAGCTCGATCCGAGCGAGCTGTTCAACTCCGATATCGACACCAACCAGGAGATCTGGGCCTTCTTCGCCACGCATCCGCGCCGCAGGGTCGCGGCTCCGGTCGGAACCGGATGCGGCTCCGGTGTCGATCCCCCGGCGCTGAGCTCCGATCTTCCGCTGCTCGGGCGATCGCTCGAGCTTAGAGGCTCCGGAGTCGAGCCCGGCGCGCAAGGGGTGCTTTATTTCAGTGGTGTGCCCGGAGAGAACGTGGTGCTGGCCCCCGGTTGCACGGCCTATTTGGAGCTGGAGAGCGTGGTTGCGGTCGCCGCCCTGCAGGCCGGCGCCGAAGGCCGCTGGTCGATCGTGCTCCCGATTCCCTACGATCTCGCGCTCGACGGCATGGAGCTCCGCATCCAGGCGGTCTTCCATGCCGAGAGCGCGCCGGGTTTCGAGCTCACCAATGGCCTGCAGCTGCGACTCGGCTTGTAAATAATTAGCCCAAGGTGTCGCGCGATGCCGCGGGAATTCGTTGACTCCGTTTCGCGGCCCGTTTACAGTGCGATCGAACCGATGCGGTCGCGAGCCATCAGCCGATGCAGCTTCATCCTCGAGCCGAAAATGCCGAGCCGCGCACGGCGCAGTTCTGCGGTTGCAGGCTAGGTGCTTCCGACTAGGTGGCCCGTAACGCCCAAATCGGTAGCGCCTCGCTGGCCCTCAAGGGCGGCTGCGGCGTTGCGCCTCCTCGCCATAGCCGCCTGCTATGGCTGTGTCGGCGCGCCTTGCCTCCGCCCTCGATGACTGCGCGATCCGCTACCGATTTGGGCGTTACGGACCACTAGCCGTTTCAGGCCGCATGAGCCGCGATCTGTCCGCCGCCGGCGCCAGCGGCCCGAACCGGGACGGCTTGGAGGGGGCGGCGCGGCGCAACCGCGCGGCGCAGCAGCTGCTTTCCACCCGCCTGATCGGGGTGATCCGCTGCGAGGCCGCCGATTCGGCTCGCGCGCTGGTCGAGGTCTTCCTGCAAGCCGGACTCCGGCTGGTGGAGCTGACGCTGACGATTCCGGGGGCGCTCGAGCTGCTCGCCGAGCTCCGAGGTCGCGCCGCGGTGGACGGCGCCTGTCTAGGGGCGGGAACCGTTCTGACCGAAAGCGACGCGCGCGCCGCGGTTTCGGCCGGGGCCGAGTTTCTGGTCTCTCCGATCACCGATCCAGCGGTCATCGCGGTGGCGCGCGCGGCCGGGGCGCTGGCGATTCCGGGCGCCGGCACGGCGAATGAGGTGGCGGCCGCCTGGCGCGACGGCGCGGACATCGTCAAGCTGTATCCGGCGCCGCATCTCGGCGGGCCGGCCTACCTGCGGACTTTGCGCGGACCGTTTCCCCACATTCCGCTGCTGCCGACCGGCGGCAGCGAGCTCAGGATCGAGCAGATCGCGGCTTACGCCGAAGCCGGCGCGGTCGCCGTCGGCCTGGGGCAGGGGGCGCTGCTGGATCCGGCCGGTGAAGCCGCCACCCGGCACCGGATCGCCGGCGCGCTCGAGATCGCGCGCCGCGCTTGGAAGGATTGAGCCGACATGCGCGACTCGCTGGAGCGGATTGCGCGCGATGTGGTCGGCTGCGAGCGCTGCCCGCGCCTGCGCCGCTGGTGCCGCCAGGTGGCGCGCGAGAAGGTGCGCCGCTTCCGGGATCAAACCTACTGGGGCCGGCCGCTGCCCGGTTTCGGCGCCGCCCGCGCCCGCCTGCTGATCGTCGGGCTCGCGCCTGCGGCCCACGGCGGCAATCGCACCGGCCGGGTCTTCACCGGCGATCGCTCCGGGGATTTCCTGTTCGCGGCTCTGTTTCGGGCCGGCTTCGCCAACCAATCTCACTCCAGCATGCGCGGCGACGGATTGAAGCTGCGCGATTGCTATATCGCGCCGCTGGTGCGCTGCGCGCCGCCGGCCAACCGTCCAACCCGGGTCGAGATCGTGCGCTGCTGCGACTATCTGCGGCGCGAGCTCGAGGGGCTCACCGAGCTGCGCGCGGTGCTGGCCCTGGGGCAGATTGCGTTCGACGGTTTCTTGGCCTTGATGCGCGAGCTGGAGCGTCTGCCGCCGGGTCCGCGACCTCGGTTCCGGCACGGCGGCGAGCATGACTTGAGCGCGCGGCTGCGTTTGTTCGCCTCCTATCATCCGTCGCAGCAAAACACGTTCACCGGCCGGCTTACCGAAGCCGGCTTCGATCGCGTCCTGCGCCGCATTCGCGAATCGCTTTAGAGCCACATGCAATGCGTCTCGCGCCGCTGCCTCGCGCTCGGTCTGCTGGCGGCCGTCGGCTGCGGTGCCGCGGCTCAGCTTCAGCTGCGCGAGCCCGATCGACTGCTGCTCGCCTTCGTCGGAGCGGGTGAAGCGGCGCTCGAGCCGTCCGGCCCGACCGCGCCGCTCGGTGGGGTGGCGCGGCTCTCGGCCCTGGTTCTGCGCGCGCGCTCCAAGGCGCGGCGCTCCCTGTTTCTCGACAGCGGCGGTTCGCTGGCGGCTCCCGACCCGGCAAGCCCCGCAGCGCGGCTGCAGCGCGCCCGACGGATGCTCGGCGTGTACCGCCGAACCAGCCTGACCGCTCTCAACATCGATCGCCTCGACTTGATGCTGGGCGAGGATCTGCCGCGGCTGCAGGCCGAAGCCGAATTCCCGTTCCTGTCGGCCAATCTGCAGCGCGACGGGGTGCTGCTGTTCCCGGCTTCCGGCGTCTTCGACGGTCCGGGCGGCCGGATCGGGGTCACCGGCGTGCTCGACGATCGGGCCGAGCTGGCCGCGGGATTCACCGCGCTCGATCCGATCCGCGCCGCCGCGCGCGCGGTGCGATCGCTGCGCGACCGCGGCGCGCGCCTGGTGATCGTGCTTTCGGGGCTCGATCTGGATCGCAATCGCGATTTGGCTCGGAGCGTCGCGGGCATCGATCTGATCCTCGGCGCCGGGTCCGAGACCGAGGATCTGCATCCGATCTGGGTCGAAACCACCGCGATCGTCTCGACCCTCGACCGGTTTCAATATCTGGGTCTGCTCGAGCTGCAGCTGCCCTCGGGCCCGATCGTGACGCGGCGCGATCTCACCGCCGAGCTCCATGGCGGCCGGGCTCCGGGTCTGGGCATCGAGGCCTATTTCGAGCTCGCGCCCTCGGGTCCGCGCCCGCGGCGCGATCCGAGTTGGCGTCAGCCCGAAGCCGAGCTCTGGTTGGCGGCGATCCCGCTGCCGGTGCTGCCCAGCCAGCCGGAGGACGAAGCGATTCGCGCCCTGTTAGGGCCGGCCGAGGGCGGAGGCCGCCGCTGAGGCGGCGCCGACCGCGGCCTTGCTTGATCGCGCCGCCGGGGGCGCTAAACTGGTGCTCATGAAGCACGCCGTGCTCGCGATGTTGATGCTGCTGCCGACCCCAGCCTGGGCTCAGGGCGACGCTACCGCCGAGGACAAACAGGTCGCGGCGATCGCGAATCGCCTGACCGCGCCATGCTGCTGGATCCAGACCGTGGCCACTCACCGTTCGGCCGCATGCGATGCGATCTTGCTGGAGATCCGCCAGATGCTGCGCGAGGGCAAGAGCGAAGCGCAGATCATGGAGTTTTATCTCGACAAGTACGGCGAGATGATTCTCGCGGCTCGTCCGGTCCGCGGGTTCGATGCCTTGGTCTGGGTTTTGCCGCTGGGGGCTCTGCTGGTGGGCGGGGTCGTGGTGGTGGTGGTGGCGCGCCGCTGGAGCTCCGCGCCGCGCCCGGCGCCGGGGGCCGCCGCGACCGCGCCGGCAGAGCGGTCGCAGGATCCGTGGCGCGCCAAGGTCGAAGCCGAGTTGCGCGAGCGGCTGTAGCTCGCCGACAGCTGCCGCCATGCTGCCGACCAAGATCATCGGGCGCGGCCTCCAGGCGCTGACCATCCACTGGAACGACGGCAGTGAATCGGTGCTGCCGGTCGAGCGTTTGCGGCGCAATTGCCCTTGCGCCGGCTGCGACGATCTGCGCAAGAACGTCGATCCGCTGCGGGTGCTGCCGGCGGCGGCGCGGTCGATCGACCCGGCGCGGCTGATCGCCGAGCGGATCGACCTGGTCGGCAGCTACGCGATTCAGATCCGGTTTTCAGACGGCCACGACACCGGCATCTTCACGTTCGAGCACTTGCACAGGTTGGCGGCGCCGCCAGCCGGATCCGGGTGATCTCGGGCGGACAGTTGATCCGCACCGGCGGGCCGACGTAGCCGAGCCCGCGGTTGACGTACAGGTGGGTGCGCCCGTGGCGGAAGTGGCCGCGGTCGTAGGGGTAGCGCAGCCGGGTCAGGTTCCAGCGTTGATCGCCGACCCGCAGCGCGATCTGGCCGCCGTGGGTGTGGCCGGCCAGAATCAAATCGATCGGCAGGCCGCGCGCGACCGTAAACACGTCCGGGCGGTGGGACAGCAGCAGATTGAAGTCCTGCGGCCGCAACGGCGCGGCCAGCTCGCGCAAACCGGGATAATCGTGCGGCTTGGACGGCGGGGTTCGAGGATCGTCGATCCCGAGCACGGTGAGGCCGGGGAGGCCCGGCGGCGCGAAGCTGGATTGGCGCAGCAGATGGACCGCGGTGCGGCGCTCGAGGGCGGCGCAGATCGGATCGGCCCCGAAATAGAAATCGTGGTTGCCGAGGATTGCGTAGACGCCATGGGGCGCCTCCAGCCTTTGCAGCGGATCCACCAGCTCTTCGAGATAGCCGGGCTCGAGATTCATCAGGTCGCCGGTGATGACGATCAGATCCGGGTTCAGCTCGCGGACCCGATCGAAGTAGCGCCCGAGACGCTTGCGGCCCATGAACGGGCCGACGTGCAGGTCGCTGATCTGCACCAGCACGGTGCCGGCCAGAGCGCGGCGCTGCGGCGGCAGCGGCAGGTCGATCTCGGTCACCAGCTGCTCCTCGCGGCGCGGCAGGTCGGCGCCGAAGGCGAAGCCCGCCCCCCACAGCGAGGCGTTCGCCGCCCGCAGGAAGCGGCGCCGGCTGGGCCAGAAGCGGCGCGAGGCCGCCGGTTGGCTGGACAGCCAGCGCGCTTCCAGTCGGCGCAGCAGCGCGGCGCCACCGCGCACCGCCGCCATGCAGCCGCAGGGCAGCGCCGCGAGCAGCGCGGCCAGCCCGATCAGCTCGTAGGCTCCGAGCAAGGTGGTTCGGAGCGGCGCCGCCACCCAATCCGGCGAGCTCGCCAGCGCCGCGTAGCCGAACTGAAGCGAGAGAAACAGGGTCAAAAGCAGGGTGCGGGCGCGCGCGCCGGCCTGGCGCAGGCGGCGCGAGCGGCGCAGCACCAGCAGCAGCAGGCCGATCTCCGCCGCCAGATAGAGCAGATCCCGACTCATGGTCGCGGGTTGAAGCTCGAAAGCTTGGCCCATTCGCGCATCAGCTCGAGCTCACGCGGCGATGGATGTTCCGGCAGCACCACTTTCACCACCGCGTAAAGGTCGCCGCGTCCGCTGCGCTGCGGCATGCCGCGCTGGCGCAGCCGGATGCGCCGCCCGCTCGAGCTGCCGGGCGGGAGCTGGACCCGGATCGGTCCGTCCAGCGTTCGCACTGTGACCTGCGCCCCCAAGATCGCCTCCCAGGGGGCCACCCGGAGCTCGGTGATCAGATCGGCCCCCTCGACCTGGAACAGCGGATGTGCAGCATACCGCACTCGCAGGTGCAGGTCACCTCTGCGGCCGCGCGGCCCGATCTCGCCCTGGCCCGCCAGACGAATGCGACCGCCGTCGGTTACGCCGGCCGGGATCTTGACCTGCAGCGTGCGCCGCTCGCTGACCAACCCGGAACCGCGGCAGTCCGGGCAGCGGCGGTCTCGTCCGCCGCAGCGCGCGCAGGGCGCGGCGCGCTCGATGCTGATCGGGCGGGTCGCGCCGTGGTAGGCGTCCTCCAAGTTGATCGTGATCTCGGACTCGGCCACCGGCTCGGCGGTCTCGACCTCGGCGCCGAAGCCCTCGAAGCCGAACGGGTCGATTCGGCCCGCACCGCCGCGCGCCGCGCCGCGGCCGCCGCCCAGGCCACCGAACAGCATCTCGAAGAAATCGCTCATGCCGCTGAACCCGCCGCCGGACGGACGCTGTCCGCCGAAGACGGTGCGGAAGTCGAAATCGGGCGGCGGGGTGAAGTCGGCGCCGTGGCGCCAAGTGGGGCCGAGCTGGTCGTATTTGCGGCGCTTGTCCGGGTCGGACAGCACCGCGTGCGCTTCGCCGATCTCCTTGAAGCGATCTTCGGCCTGCTTGTCGTCGCGGTTGACGTCCGGATGGTACTTGCGCGCCAGGCGGCGATAGGCCTTTCGGATCTCGGCCGCGGATGCCTTGCGGTCCACCCCCAACACTTCGTAATAGTCGCGGAACTTGACCGCCATTTCTGGGTTGAGAGCCCCAAGGGCCCACGGGACGCTAGATGCTATAGGATGCGCTCGACCCGATGTCAAACCAGACCGGCTCCAATCGCGCGCATCCGGGATGGCGCCTGCTCGCCTTCCTGCTGCTCTTTGTCTTGCTGGCGGGGCTGGCCGGCGGCGCCCTGGCGCAGCTCGGCCTGGCGCCGCCGGCCGAGCTCGACAGCGGCGCGCTCGCCGGTCAGGCGCCGCTGTTTCTGCTCCTGCTCGGGTGTGCGGCTCTCGCCAACAGCCTGGTTCGACACACGCTGGGCCCGTGCTTTTTCTGGAAGCTCGACTTTCCGCCGGGGCGCGCGTTGGACCACGGCGCGAGCGGCGCGGCCGGCGGCATCCTACTGGCCGGGCTCGCGGGGTCGATCCTGTGGGGCAGCGGTTCGGTGCGTTTCACGATCGGCAGCGGCCCCGGCGCCGCGCACGCGGCCGCCCTGACCGCGACGCTGCTGCTTTCGGCTGCCCTCGAGGAGATTCTGTTTCGCGGCGTGCTGCTGCGGCTGCTGGATCAAGGACTGGGCCCGCGCTGGGCGCTGCTGTTCAGCGCGCTCGCCTTCGGCGGCATCCATGCCGCTCGCGCCAGCTCCGGCCTCGAGCTGGCGCTGCTCAGCCTGATCACGGCGACCTTGGCGGGCTGGCTGCTCGGTTTGGCGTTCATCCGCTCCGGCGCCTTGTGGGCTCCGATCGGCCTCCATGCGGCATGGAATCTGGGGCTGGGGTTGCTGATGGGTCTCCCGGTCAGCGGCATTCGATTCGAGCGCTCGGTCCTCGCCGCGCAGATCGGCGAACCCGGCTGGCTCACCGGCGGCAGCTACGGGCCCGAGGGCGGCCTCGCCGGCGCCTTGGCGATCCTGGTCGGCTGCCTCGCCCTGCTGCGCTACCAGAGGGGCACGAATTAGCTAATTCCCAGGCTCGAAGATCAGGAAGTACTGATAAGGCAGGAAGGCGTGCTCGGCGGTCAGGCGCCAACCCGCGGTTTCGAGCTCCGCGATCATGGCTTCGCGGGCGATCTTGTCCTCCGGCGGCGGGCCGACCGGCAACTCGCGCTTGTGAAAGTCGACGATCGCAAGCCACCCGCCGGCTCGCAGCGCGCGGGCCAGCTTGGGATAGTAGGCGCCGCGGTCTTGTACATGATGGATGGTATCGACGATCAGAATACCATCGACGCTGGCCGGCTCCAGGCCCGGATCGTCGGGTTGGCAGAGGATCGCTTCCAGGTTGTGCTGCCCTTCGCGCGCGGCGCGTTCGCGCACGTAGGCGACCATGCCCGGCTCGATGTCGAGCGCCAAGGCTTGACCCTCGCTTCCGACCGCAGCCGCCAGGCGGCGGGTGAAGTAGCCGGTGCCGGCGCCGATGTCGGCGATCACCTGGCCGCGGCGCAGCGGCAGCGCCGCGACCACCTGGTCGGGCTTCTGCCACTCATTGCGGGCCGGATCTTCGAACGCTTCGACCCAGCGTTCGATGTCGTCGAAACGGTGGTGCGCTTGATGGACCGAGTGGGCGGGCTGGCTCTGACTTTGGCCCGCGGCTTGGCTCGGGCCCGAAGCGCCGGCCTCGCGGATCGGCGCCGCGGCGGCGAGCGGAGCGCCGAGACTCATGAGCAAAGAGAAACGCAGCGCAATTAGCACGGAGGTCTCCTTTGAGTGGGTGCGTGACCGGCGGTCGCGAGGCGGTGCAGGATCTGCCAAGTCCAGAGCGCGAGCAGGCCGTCGAACAGTGAGAAAACCAGAAAAGATGGCGGGTCTCCGAGCGCCAAGACCCGCAGGGTGATCAGAACCGCTCCGGCGGCTTTGAGCGCGACACCGAAAACCCACAGGTAGAGTCGCCCGCCGCCCAGGCCGCGCAGCGGGATCCAATAGCCCGCTGCGATGCTGAGCGCAAACAGGCCGTTGAGCTGGCCGTTGACCGGGTAGTTCAGGGCGGCGAGGCCGGTGAGGCGCTCGATCCAGCTCTGTCCGGCCAGCAGCATCAGGCCCAAAACCGCGTCATAGACGATCGAAACCTGGCACAGCAGGCGGACCGAAGGCTGGGGCTGGCTCGGCGGCGGTTGCAACGCTGGCGGATTGTCCTATAATTCATGGGGCTAGGTAAAGCCTGCTCCGGAGGAAAAACCCCATGAAGCATCGATTCCCGCTTGTTTTCTGTCTCGGCCTGGTTCTGGCCGCTTTCTCGGCCATCGCGACCCCGCAGCCGGCGACCGCGGCGGCCGAGGGCGGTCCGGCTCTCAGCCTGGAGGCCACCTCTCTGGATCAGGGTCGGGTCGCCAAAGGAGCCACCGCGGACTACACCTTCACGATCAAGAACACCGGCAGCGCCGAGCTCAAGATCTCCGAAGTGCGTCCTTCCTGCGGCTGCACGGTGGCGAGCTTCGACCGCAGCATCGCCCCCGGTCAGAGCGGAACCGTCAGGGCCAAGATCGAGACCAGCCGTTTCATTGGGCCGATCGCCAAGACCTTGACGGTGAAGTCCAACGATCCCAACAAGCCCGAGCTGCTGCTGACGATGAAGGCCGATGTCTACCAGCTGGTCGACATCCAGCCCTCCGATCGGGCCATGATGTCGACCACCAGCGGCGAGTCGGTCACCAAGTCCTTCACCCTCAAGTCCAACGACCCCGAGAGCCCGGCGCTGGAGATTCTGGGGGTCGAGGCCAATGTCCGTGGCCTGTCGCACAAGCTGACCAAAGGCGCCGAGGGCTACACGCTAGACCTGACCTTGGCCGCCGATGCGCCGGTCGGTCCGCTGGCCGGCCAGGTCAAGGTCAAGACCAACAACCCGAAGCTCGCGGAGCTGTCGATCCAAGTCAACGGCAACGTGCGCGGTCCGATCCTGGTCGCGCCGAGCGCGGTGTTTCTGCCGGCCAAAAGCTCGGATCAGATGGCGCAGGAGAGCCGGGTGGTCAATCTGCGGCCGAGCAAGGAAGGCTTGAGCTTCAAGGTCACCGAGGTGAGGGTGAGCGATCCGGTGCTCAAGGCCGACCTATCCGAGATTCAGCCCGGCAGCTTGTACACGGTCAGGATCGGCTTTGCGTCGGCGCCCCAGCCGGGCCGGTTCGACTCCAGCGTCGTGATCCTGACCGACAACGCCTTGCAGCCGCGGATCGAAGTGCCGGTCAAGGCTCAGGTTCGCTAGGCGCTGCTCGCTCCCGGGTTGATGTTCGGGCGCGCCGCGGTTCTGGCTCTGGCGGCCGCAGCGTTGCTGCTGCAGCCGCCGCCGCCGGCGCCGCTGTTCTTGGTCCTGTCCGGCGAGCAGGACGGCTATCTCGAACCCTGCGGCTGCGCCAAGCCGCCGATCGGAGGCCTGTCGCGCCGCGGCGGCTACCTGGCAACCCGCAAGCCGGAGCAGGACGTGCGCCTGGACGGTGGCGACTGGAGTGCGGCGCTCGGGCGCCAGGACGAGCTCAAGGCCACCACCACCGCCCTGGCGCTGGCGCGGCTGGACTACGCCGCGGTCAATCTCGGCGAGCGCGACTGGGCGCTGTCGCGGCCGGTGCTCGAGCGGCTGGTGGCGCGCGGCGCTCCGCCGCTGCTATCCGGCAACGTGCGCCTCGCGGCCGACCGCAGCCATCCGTTCGGCCGCTACGTGATGCTGCAGCGCGAGCTCGGCGCCCGATCGCTGCGGATCGCGGTGATCGGGCTGCTGTCCGAGGCGCTGTGGGAGGACGTGGTGGCGGTCAACCCCGAGCTCGAGGTGCTGCCGGCCCGGGAGGCGCTGGCCGAGCTTCAAGATCGCGTCGCCGGCGCCGATCTCCAACTGCTCCTGTACCACGGGCAGCGGCAGCACGCCGAGGCGCTGGCGCGCGAGTTCGAGTGGCTCGACGTGATCGTGGTGTCGCACGATATCGAGGTGCCGTGGGCCGAAGCCGAGCGGGTCGGATCGACCGCCTTGCTCTATGCCGGCCGTCATGGCAAACAGCTCCTGATCGCCGAACTGTCGGGTGCGGGCGTCAAGTCGATCCGGCTCCAGATTGCGACCCTCGATCCGTCGGTTCCCGAGGCGCCGGCGATCCGGCATCTGATCGCTTCGTACCTTTTGCAGGTGGGCGAGGAGGGGCTGCTCGCCGATCAGCCCAAACAGCCGCATCCTTCGGGTCACAGGTTCGTCGGCGCTCAGGCCTGCGGCGCGTGCCATCCGTCGGAGGCCGGGATCTGGTCGGAGACCGCCCACGCCAGGGCCTGGTCGACGCTCACCCGCAGCGGCCATGATGTCGATCCGGACTGCGTGCCCTGCCATGTGGTCGGCTTCGGCTTCGAGAGCGGATTTCTCGACGCGGCAGCGACGCCGGAGCTGATGAACGTCGGCTGCGAGAACTGCCACGGACCGCGCTCGGAGCACGTGACCACCTTGCAGCGCAGCGGTCCCCCGGCCGACGAATCGACCTGCCAGCGCTGCCATGTCCCCGACCACAGCCCCTCCTTCGACTTCGAGCAATACTGGCCCAAAATCGCTCACTAGCACCCCTCACGCAGGCGCCAGCTCGGCCTGGGGCGCTACCAGAGGGCCGGCGGGGTGGCCGACCTGGCAACGAGGGACGTCAGGGACGCGCCGGAGCAGTGCGATCGAATGTCTTTCAAGTTCCCTGGTGCGTCACTGAAGAGGCGCGCGAGATAGGGGGACAGGTACCAATTTCCGGTGCTGCCTTACCCGGACTCGGCTTTGCTGGAAATTGGATACCTGTCC
>DASWHO010000067.1:0-3646 GCA_036398155.1 Acidobacteriota bacterium | reverse complement strand
CCAGCGCAGAATCGAAGTCACATACGTCATTTTCGGTCCTCCCGCTCAAGCGCATCCGGTCCGGTATCGGCTCTCCAAGCCGATCGAGCTCGGCCCGGAAAGAATGGATGACGATGAGCTAATCTCATCCTTCTGACTGCTTCGGCGCGCTTCAATAGAAGCGTTCCCTCATTTTCGAGGGGGAAATCCCTCAGGCGGAGGCGGCGGGGCGGTCTCGGAGCGGCGGCGCGATCCTGATCCAGCCCGCGGGCGGCCGGCCAACGGCACCCCGGTTGAAGTCGCGTGCCGGTGCCTGAGAGAATCGCCGGCGCAAGCTCGCCATGGATACGCGCGTTCTGATCCTGACCCTGCCGTCCGCGGTCATCCTCGCCCTGCTAGTCGCGCACTCGCTGCGGGCGCTGCCGCGGCCCCGCGCGCTCGCATTTTGGATCGCGGTGATCGCCTATGGCTTGGCGCGCGGTCTCGCGCTCGAGCTGGTGATCGGGCGCGGTCTGGAGTCTTCCTTTCCGTATGTGATTCACGAGCCGCTGCTGCCGGTGTTCGGCGTGCCGCTCCAGGAGCTGGCCGGTTGGGCGATCGTCTGCTACCTCGGCTGGTGGCTCGGCTGGCGCCTTGCGAAGCTCGGGAATCCGGCGCCGGGCCCACCGCTGTTCGTTCAGGTCGCGTGGGCATGCCTGTTTCTGGGCGCAGTGAGCTGGGCGGTCGAATCGGCCGCGGTGGCTGCGGGCTGGTGGCACTGGAGCTTGACCGTTTCCTCTCCGCTATGGATCAACGTGCCGTTCATCGGCTTGGTCGATTGGTTCTTCGTCGGCATCGATTTCCTGCTGCCGTTCGCGGCGCTGACCGCGCCGGCGCTCAAACGCCAACCGCTGCGCTGGCTGGCGCTGCTCGCCTTTCCGCTCCATTTCAGCGGGCACCTTTTCGTCGAGCGCGTCAGCGGAGCGTTCCCGATTCCGGTGTTTCACCTGATCCACTGGTTGCTGCTCGGCGCTGCGTTCTGGCTCGCCATGCGATCTCGGGTGGTGGACGATGCGTTCTCCGCCGCAGCGCCGCGGCTCGATCGACTCGCGATCTCCGGTCTCGCGATCGTCCTGCTCGATATCGTTGTGGTGGAATTCTTCGTCGTTCGCCAGCCGGAGCTCTGGCCCTCTCTGGTGCCCTGCATCGCCGTCGCCCTGCAAGCTCTGCGGCCGGCGATCGCGTATGGAGTCGCCGCTGCCGGTGCGCTTCTGGGGCTCTGGCTTCCGGCGCTTTTTCTCGCCGCCGTTCCGGCCGCGGCGGCGTGGCTTCTAGGTGCGGCACGCCGCCGGCGCAGCTGGATGCCGGCGGCGGCGATGGTGCTGCTGGGCGCTATGGCTTATTGGGTTCACGCCGCGAGCGCGCGGCGCGAGGCACGCCTGGTCGCCGGGCTCGACCGGGCGATCGCGGCCCGCGACGCCGGTGATCTGGCGGCGGCGGTGGAGCTGCTCGAGCGCGCCGCGCGCGAGCACGCCGGCTCGCATGTGCCGCGCGTCCTGCTCGGCGAGATCTATTACCGGACCGACCGTTTGGCCGAAGCGCGCGCGGCCTTCCGCGAGGCGGTGCGAATCAAGCCCAGCGAGATTCGGAGCCTGCGGCATCTGGCGGTGATCGACCTGCGAACCGGCCGAGCCGAGAGCGCCGCGCGCTGGGCCGGGGAGGGACTGGCGATCGAGCCCGAAGACAACCAGCTCGCCTATCTGGCCAGCCGCGCCACCGGGCGGCCACCGGAAGCGTTGCAGGCCCGGCTCGCGACCCTCGATGCCGATCAGATCCGGAGCCTGGCCGGGCTCGCCTTCGAGGTAGGCGACAAGGAATTCGCGGCGGCCCTGCTCGATCGCGGGATCGAGCGCTGGCCCTTAGATCGCTGGTTTCATCGGACCAAGGTCATGCTGTCGCTGGCCGCAAGGGACCGCTGGTCCGCGGGCCGAGCGCTCGACGCCTGGCTGTCGCGGTTGCCTGAAGACCGCGAAGCGCAGGAGCTCGCGCGCCGCTTGGCGGCCGCCGGCGGTGAGAATCGCTAGACCATCGATCTTTGCCATGGCACCCGATTGGGAACGCCTGCGAGATGGGTGGCATGGGTGGCCGCAGGCCGCCCATGGACGAGCCTCGCATCAACGCGAGATGACTTTGCTCTCGTGCGCAACGTTGTCCATGGGCTTGCTTCGCACGCCCATGCCACCCAGGTCCATGGGCATGCTTCGCACGCCCATGCCACCCGTGGCGGGACTGCTGCGGGGGCGGGCGCCCGAAGGCGCCCTGCCCCCCGCGGATGAGGTCAAGTTTGCTAGAAACCGCTGGTGCCGGTGATCTCGATCGCGTTCGATTCGAGGTCGCCGCTGGTCGCGATGTACTCGCTGTCGCCCGGTTCGACCGTGACGGTGAACAGCGCCACGCCGAAGGCGTCGGTCACGGCGCTCAGGCTGCCGACCGTGCCGTTGTCCCGAGTCCAGGTCAGTCGGATGCCCAGCCCTTGCAAGCTGACGCCGCCTTCGGGATGGACCAAGGCCAACAGAAGCTGCGGTGTCCCGGCCGGCGCCTCGCTCAGCAGGATCGGGTCGAGGGCCAGGACTTGGAGCTCGCCGGCGCGCGCCGCCCCAGATGACAGGTTGTCGTCGATGTGGATGTTCCCGCCGTCGATCCCGTCGTTCGGGGTGCGGGAGGCGGTATCGTAGCCGCAGCCGGCCAGGCACTCGAGATAGAAGCGGTCCGGCGGATCTTGGCCTCCTTGACCCGGATCGCCGTGATCCGCTCCGCAGACCCGGAACTGGGCGCCCGCAACTCCGTTGAAACTGCCGAAGGCGGTGAATTCGAACGAGTTGAAGCCTGGGTCGACGCCGTTGCAAGGCGCGGTGCCGGTGGTCAACGAGGTGATTTGATCGGCGTCGATGGTCACCTGGGCCGCTTTGTCGTTGAGCAAGAGCTTGTCGTTTTCGCCGAACCGGGTGTCGAAGCTGAAGTTGACCTTATCGGAGCCATCGTCGTTCTGATCGGTGAGCAAAAAGCCGCTGCCGTGGACCCGCTCGAGCGCGGCGCTGACCGTGACGGTCACGGTGGCGCTGTCGCAGGCGTCGGACGGATCGCAGGCGGCGTAGGTGAAGCTGTCGGTGCCGACGAAGTCCGGGGCCGGCGTGTAGGTCACGGTGTTGTCGGCGTTGACCACCGCTGTGCCGTTAGCCGGCTGGGTCACCTGGTCGACCGCCAGCGGGTCGCCGTCCGGATCGGAGTCGTTGTCCAGCACCGCGATGACCACCGGAGCGTTCTGGTCCGTGTTTGCAGCATCGTCGCTGGCCGCCGGGGAGTCATTGACCGGGGTGACCGTGAGCGTCACGGTCGCGAGGTTGGAACTGGCTTGGCCGTCGCTGGCCCGATAGGTGAAGCTGTCGGGGCCGTTGAAGTTCGCCGCCGGGGTGTAGGAGAAGGAACCGTCGGACTCCAGCGCCAGCGTACCGTTGGCCGTGGTCGAGACCAGGACCGCGGTCAGCGGATCGCCGTCCACGTCGCCGTCATTGCCCAGGACGCCGGGCGGCAGGACATTCAGGGTCGTGTCCTCGTCGGTGATGTAGGCATCGTCACCGGCCGCCGGGGCGTCGTTGGCCGCCGTGACCGTGATCGAGACGGTGGCGAC
>DASWHO010000066.1:0-2693 GCA_036398155.1 Acidobacteriota bacterium | reverse complement strand
CGGACCGCCGCGCGAGAAAATCCTCGACCTGCTCGCCCACGAAGAGCTGTAGGGGAGGGGCTTGTCCCCTCCCGAGCCCCTCGGGAATGTAGGGGAGGGGCTTGTCCCCTCCCGAGCCCCTCGGGAATGTAGGGGAGGGGCTTGTCCGGGGCTTGTCCCCTCCCGTATGTTGCAAGGCGCAGCGATTTGCTGAGATGGATCGTCCGGCCGGGCGGGGGCGAGCCCCGCCCCTACATTACTTTCGGACGCGGACCGTAGGGGAGGGGCTCGTCCCCTCCCGTATGTCGCTACTCGGTGACTTCGAACTCCGCGGTTGCAAAGTGAAGCCAGCCGGTGCTGTCCAACGGATCGGCGCCGGGCTCGACGGCGACTGCGGCGGCGGTGTAGCCGCCGGCCGGCAAACCCGGCGGCAGGACAGCGTCGAGCACGAGCAGCTCGTCGGCGCCGATCGCTTGATCCGCGATCAGGGGCGGCTGCAGCCCCGCCGCCAGCCCGCCCTCGGGGGGAAAACCGAACAGCTCGCCGCCAGGCAAAAGCAGCGCCGCATAAACATCCGCCCGGCGATCGCCTGGGCCCTCGGTCTGAAGCCTCAAGGTCAAGCGCTGCTCGGGAGCGAAGCTGGCACCGTTGGCCGCAAGCGCCAGCCCGATCGCATCGCAGCGCCCCAGCGGCAGGCGCTCGGTCAGGTCCAGCAGATGGTTGTCGTCGTCCTGCCGGCCGCCGAACACCAGCAACGCGGGCGTGTCCAGCGGCGCTCCGGCGATCTGCGGCAAGCGCGCGCCGGCGTGGTTGCGGCGCGGCTGCTCGAGCGCAAGGGGATTCTCCTGCCAGCGGTCCGCGGCGCGCTCGTAGACCCAGACCCGGCGATCCTCGACGTGCCAGCGCCCGCAGCCGGCGATCACGATTTGGCCGGCGTAGCCGCACGACGAGCTGTCGCTGTCGAAGCCGAAGGCGACCGACTCATCGCAGCCTTGCGGCAGATCGGCCACCGCCGCGTCGCTCCAGCCGGCCTCCAGGTCGAGCGGATCAAGCCGTTCGGTGATCGCGGTCGGAAGCAGGATCCCGAGCTCGCGGTCGACCCGATCGCCGCCCAAGGCGTAAAGCTTGCCGTCGAGCACCGCGGTCACGACGTAGGCGCGCGCCACGCTGAGCGGCGGTCCTTGGCTCCATCGCGCGCCCGGCGCGGCGGCCGGATCGAAGATCCAAGTGGCGGTGCTGGCGTCGCGCGCCAGCGGACTGAATCCGCCGATCACATAGGCGCGGTTATCGACCACCGCGACCGCCTTGCCGAGCGGCAGCTCGCCGAACCGCACCCGACCGGGAAAGGGGTCCTCGCCCAGGATCTCGATGCTCTGGCTCTGCGGCCGGTAGACCTGCACCTCCATCACCGGCTCGCCGGCGGCATCGCGTTCGCCGAAGATGTAGATCCCCGGGCCGCTGCCGTCGTCCAAAACCGCGAGCTGGTGGTTCGACACCGGCACGGCCAAATGCACGCCGGTCGCGGAGAAATGCTCGCTCAGCGGATCGAAGCTCCACACGGTCGCGTCGGTGGCGTCGCCGGCGCCGCGACCGCCCAGGAAGTAAACCCGCTGGCTGACCGGCTCGTAGGCGGCGCCGAAGCGCCACCAGGAGAAAGGTGTCCGCGGCGCCGCCTCCCAGGCCGACAGCGGCACGACCAGGCCGGAAGCCGCAAACAAGAGCACGGCTAGAGATCGGGGCAGCACCATGAGCGGAACGGTTCGAAGCGAACCGGAGCTGCGGAGATTCTTAGCGACCCGGGACATGCAGGTCAATCGGGGGAAAAAAGCCGGCCCGAGTTCAACCAACCTCGGGCCGGCGCTGGGAACGGATCGGCGTCAGTCTTTGTCGGGTCGAGGCCGATCCTTGGAGTTGCGCTTATTCTTCTGGTCGCGACCCTTGTCGCGGTCGACCTGCGCCTTCTTGTCGTCTTGCCGCGCCTCGCTGTTCGACTCGGAGAGCTGTTGGGTCGCCTTCGGAGTGCTGCGCGCTTCGACCGGGCCCTGCTCGTAGCGCTTGCCGCTGTCACCCGACGGACGGCTCACGCTCCGGCCGGTGTCGTAGCTGCGCGGCACGCTGGAGGTCGACTTCGGGGTGCTGCGCTCTTCGACCCGACCCTGCTCGTAACGCTTGCCGCTGTCGCTCGACGGACGGCTCACGCTCCGGCCGGTGTCGTAGCTGCGTGGTGTGCTGTAGGTCGACTTCGGGGTGCTGCGCTGCTCTTCGACCTTGCCCGGCTCGAACCGCCTGCCGGCGTCACCCGCGCTCTTCTGCTTGAACACCCGATCGATGGTCTCCTGATTGGTGCGAACCTCACCGCGCTGCACCTTCTGGACCCGCTCCCGCACGAAGCGCTGGTCGAGCGCCCGCTGGGTCACCTTGGGGGCGTTGCGTCGAATGTCATCTTCGACCCCAACCGGGGTCACCAGACGCACCTGCTTGCCGTCCAGATTCACGGTCTGCGAGTGGACCTTGGCGACCTCGACGCGCCGGCCGATGCGTCGTTCGATCAGACCCCGATCGGGTCCGCGCTGGCTGCGCTCGAGCCGACCGCCAGCCACCGCATTGGACACGTACGTCGGGGCCAGCACGTAATCCGCACAGTTGTTGGCGCCGAAGTAGCGCTGGTTCACGAAGATGAACACGTTGGTGTTGAAGCCGGTCGAGCCGTAGCC
>DASWHO010000065.1:0-38938 GCA_036398155.1 Acidobacteriota bacterium | reverse complement strand
GCCCAGGTGAAGGTGAGCCTGACTCGCCGTTCCTTGGAGCCCCGAATAGAGCGCAATCACATTGATCGAGCTCTCATCCGGGCTGATCAGCGCGGCGCAGATTCCTTCCGCGCTGGGCGTAGAGACCGCCGGTACTTCGTGGGTGCCAGAAAGATGGCAAACGAACTGGGTATAGCGATCCTGGGCGCTGGCCGGTGCCGCGCTCAGAGCCAGGCAGCCCAGGACCAGCCCGCATAGGAGGACTCCCGATCGCATCACACACCTCCATCACAGAAGCGAACACCATTCGCTGCGCCGATCGGCGCTACGGCCGATCACGAAAACACTTTAGGATTAGCTAAACCAGCGAGACGATCGGCGTCAAGCCGGACGCGGCGAAAATGCGGTCAGGCGACGGTGACCGACTTGGCCAGAAAGCGCGGCTTGTCGGGATCGTGCCGCAGCTGGACCGCCAGAAAGTAGGCGAACAGCTGCGACAGGATCAGCGGCGGCAGGTGGGCGATCCCGCTCGGCACCGAAGGCAACACCACGGTGTGATCGAACACCTCGGCATCGGCCCGGTAAGTGAAGCCGATCACCGTGCCGCGGCGCGCTTTGACCTCCTCGGCGCTGGTCAGGCTCTGTTCGTAGAGATCTTTGTCGGCCGGCGGCGGCATCAGCACCAGGGTGAACATGTCGTCGCCGACCAGCGAGAGCGTGCCGTGCTTGAGAAAGCCGCCCGGCATGCCCTCGGCGTGCAGGTAGCTGACCTCCTTGACCTTGAGCGCCGATTCCAGCGCCAGCGGATAGTAGAGGCCGCGGCCCAGCACCATCCAGTTGCGAATCCGCATGTGGCGCCGCGCCAGCTCGCGCACCAGACCGCTCTGCTCGTTGAGGATCCGGTCGATCACCTCCGGCAGCAGCCCCAGCTCGGCCTCCCGGCCGCGTGCGTCCGCCTCGCTGAGCGTGCCGCGCACCCGCCCCAGCTCGATCGCCAGCCGCGACAGCAGGACCATCTGCGCCAGGGCCGCTTTGGTCGAAACCACGCAAACCTCCGGTCCCGAGGCCTGCAGCAGCGGCAGGTCGACGGTGCGGTATAACGTCGAGCCCATCACGTTGAGGATCGCCGCGGTGCGCGCGCCGCGCTCGGCGGCGAAGCGCAGCGCCCGCATGGTGTCGTAGGTCTCGCCGGACTGCGAGATCGCCAGCACCTGGGTGCGCTCATCGACCAGCGCCACGTGCTCGAACTCGTCCGAGGAGAGCGCCGGGGCGAACAACTCCGCATCGCGGCGCGCCAGATACTGCCCCAGCATCGCGACGTAGTAGGTGGTCCCGACTCCGATCAAATAGGCCCGCTCGGCCCGCGCCAGCCGCTCGGCCAGCGCGCGCAACGTCGCCGGGTCCGCGGCCAGCGCGGCGCGTACCGCCTGCGGCTGCTCGTGGATCTCTTTGAGCATGAAGTGGGGATAGCCGCCTTTGCGCGCCACCTCGCCGCTCCACGCCAACGTGATCGGGGTGCGCGCGATCGGGTCGCCGTCGCGCAGCCGCTTGAGCGCATAGCCGCTGCGGGTCACCACCGCGATCTCGCCGTCCTCGATCGGAACCATTTTTTGGGTGTCGGCGATGAACGCGTTGGGGTCGGAAGCGATATAGTTGCGGCCCGGCCCCACGCCGATCACCAGCGGTGTGCGGTCGCGCACCGCCAGCAAGCGGTCGGGGTGGTCGCGGCTCAGCACCACGATCGCGTACGCGCCTTCGAACTCGCGGGTGGTTCGCGCCAGCGCCTCCTCGACCTCGCCGCAGTCGCGGAAGTGAGCGTCGAGCGCATGGGCGAACACCTCGGTGTCGGTCTCGGACACGAACTGGTAGCCCGCGGCGACCAGCCGCTGCTTGACGCTGCGGTAGTTGGAAAGAATCCCGTTGTGCACTACCGCGAAGCGGCCCGGCCCACCCAGGTGCGGATGGGCGTTGGCTTGGGTCACCGCGCCGGTGGTGGCCCAGCGGGTGTGGGCGATCCCGACCGCGCCATGCAGCTCGGCCAGCGCCTCTTTGCGGATCACCTCCTCCACCGTGCCGACGTTCTTGCGCACCTTGAGCTCCGCGCCGTCGAACAGCGCCGCGCCGCAGGAGTCGTAGCCGCGGTATTCGAGATTGCTCAGGGCATGGAGCAGCCGCGCGGAAACATCTTCGCCACCGACCATGCCGACGATGCCGCACATGGCTTTACTCCACCGTAAAATGGTGCGGCACGATCGCGCCGGGCGCAATGATGCTGCCGGCCGCGAGCGTGTTGCTGGCGCCGATCCGCGCGCCGTCGCCGATGAACGCACCCAGCTTCTTGAGCCCGGTGTCCAGGGTCCGACCGCCGACCGGCGCCTGGATGGTGCGTTCCTGCAGATCCACGTTGACGGTCATGGTGCCGCTGCCGATGTCGACGTTCTCGCCCACCACGCTGTCGCCGATGAAGCTGAGCCGGCCGATCATCGAACGGCTGAAGACCACGCAGTTCTTGAGCTCGACCCCGTAGCCGACCACCGCTCCGGGGCCGATCGCGGTGTAATGCCGCACCAGGGCATTGTTGCCGATGTAGGTCCCGGCGCCGATGAAGCACGGCCCCTTGATCACGCTGCCGTTGTCGATCACGACATCGCGCTCGATGCGCACCGGCCCCTCGACTTTGACGTTGCCGTGGAAGCGCACGT
Source organism: Acidobacteriota bacterium (assembly GCA_036398155.1). Lineage (GTDB taxonomy): Bacteria > Acidobacteriota > DASWHO01 > DASWHO01 > DASWHO01 > DASWHO01. The sequence goes on along the minus strand of DASWHO010000065.1, from coordinate 36,257 downwards.
TGCGATCGATCCGCGCCTGGCGCCAGCGATCCATCACCACCGCGTTGGCTTCCAGGATCTTCCACGGGTAGCCCAGATCGACCCAATCCTCTTCCCAGATCACCGCGCGCAGCCCGACCCGCTGGATCAGCTCGGTCAGCGCCTCTTCCATCTTGCCGCCGCTCCGTTCCACCAGCTCGAAGATCGACGGCGGCAGCACATACACCCCGGCCAGCACATAGTTGCCGAGCCCCGGCTCGCCGGGCTTTTCGATCAGCCGCGTAATCCGTCCGCGTTCGTCCATGTACACGTTGCCGAGCCGCTCGCCGCCGCGGGTCAAACAGACCACCGCCACCGGGGTTTCGAAGGCGCTGAACGTTTCGAGCGCCGAGGCGAAGATGTTGGCCGGGGTGCGGATGTCGCCGTAGATCAGCAGGAACGGCTCTTGCGGGCTGAGGTGCGGCCGCGCGGTGAGCAGCGCATCACCGATGCCGTTGGGCTCGCTCTGCACCGCGTAGCCCAGCTCGAGGCCGACCTCCTCGCCGCGGCCGTAGCGCTCCGACAGCAGCTCGCGTTTGTGCCCCACCACCAGCAGCACTTGGCGCACCCCGCAGCGCCGCAGGTGGAAGAAAGTGGCATTGAGCACCGGCCGCCCGCCGACCTCGATCAGGCAGGTGGGCCGGGTCGCGCTGAAGGGAAACAGCCCCTCGGCGCGTCCTGCGGCCAGGATCACGGTCTGCATGTTCCGGGCCTATTGTAGCCGCTCCGCCCGCCAGAAGAAGGGCGGGGACAAGCCCCGCCCCTACAGGACTTGGGCGGCTCGGTTCGACCGGTTCAGGGTTGGGGCAGCTTGCTCCATTCGACCGTGGGATTGCGGCGGTTGCGGGCTTTCTCCTCGAGCCGCTTGCGGCGCGCTTCCTGCCGCCCGGGGTCGGGCAGGTCGGCGACCGCTTGGAGCGCCTCCTCATAGCGCCCCAGCGCTTCCAGCGCATCGGCGCGTCCGACCTGGGCCAGCTCGCGAATCGCATCGGGCGGATCGAGCTCGAGCGCCAGACGATAGCTCTCGAGCGCTTCGGTGGTCTCGCCGAGCAGCATGTGAATGCGGGCGATCCGCATCCGCGCCTGCACCTGCAGCGCGCCCATCTTGGGATCGAGCGCCACGGCCTCGAACGCCTTGGTCGCGAGCGGGAACTCGCGCATCAGGTAATAGCACTCCGCCAGCCGGTACGAGTACTCACCGCGCTTCTTGGGGCTGGCGCCGTTCTCCAGCAGCCGCTCGTAGTAATAGACCGCGCGCTCCGGGTCGCCCAGGTCGGCGTCGTAGATCTGAGCCAACAGCTCCTCGGCCCGGCCGCGGATCGGGCCCAGATTCGGATAATCGCGCAAGACCCGTTCGGCCGCCTCGCGCGCCATGAAGACGTCGCCGCGGTCGCGGTAGTAAAGCTCGGCGACTTCGATCCAGGCCCGCGGCGCGAGCGCGTGATTGGGAAACCCGATCGCCACCTCCTTGAACGCGCGAATCGCCGCGCCGCTCTGTCCGGCGGCGGCGGCGGCTTCGCCGGACTTGAAGCGGCTCTCAACCTCATCGCCGCAGGCCGCCAGCGTCGCCAGCGCCGCCCAGGCCGCCAGCCAGCGGATCCGGCGCGGCTTAACCACGGTCCTCATTCAGCCTTGCTCGCGATCAAACCGAGGACGGAATCGCCTCGTCCTTTTCCACCACCACCGCCACGCTGGCCACGCTGTCGCCAGCCTCGAGCCGGATGATCCTAACGCCTTGGGTGGCCCGACCGATCTCACGGATATCGTCGATCCCGGTGCGGATGATCTTGCCCTGCGAGGTCACGATCATGATGTGGTCGTCCGCGGTCACGGTTTGAACTCCGACCACCGGTCCGGTCTTGTCGGTCACTTTGAGGTTGATGATCCCCGAGCCGCCGCGGTGGGTCTCGCGATACTCCTCGATCGCGGTGCGCTTGCCGTAGCCGCGCGCGCTGATAGTCAGGATCGAGCCCTGGTCCAGCACCTCCATGCCCACCACCTCATCGCCGCGGCCCAGCTTCATGCCGCGCACGCCGTAGGCGCCGCGCCCCATCGGCCGCACTTCCTGCTCCTTGAATCGGATCGCCTTGCCCTGGCGGGTGGCGAGCAGCACCTCGCTGCTGCCGTTGGTGATCACGACCGAGAGCAACCGGTCGTTGGACTCGACCCCCAGCGCGATGATGCCGCCGCGCTTGGGTCGCGCGAAGGCGTCGAGCCGGGTCTTCTTGATGATGCCCTTGACCGTGCCCATCAGGATGAACCGGCTCGGATCGAAGGTGCGCACCGCCAGCATCGCCGCGATCTTCTCGCCGCTGTCGAGCTGCAGCAGGTTGACGATCGCCTTGCCCTTGGCCGCCGGCCCGACCTGCGGAATCGCGTGGACCTTGAGCCAGTGCACCCGGCCGCGCTCGGTGAAGAACAGCACGTAGTCGTGGGTCGAGGCCACGAACAGCCGTTCGACGAAGTCCTCCTCGCGGGTGGTCATGCCGGTGCGGCCCTTGCCGCCGCGGCGCTGCTCGCGATACAGCGACACCGGGTTGCGTTTGATGTAGCCGCTGTGCGAGCAGGTGATCACCATCTCCTCGTCGGCGATCATGTCCTCGATCGTGATCTCTTCGGCGTTCTCGATGATCTCGGTGCGGCGCTGGTCGCCGAACTCGGCCTTGAGCCCGGCGAGCTCCTTGACGATCACGTCGCTCTTCTTGTCGTCGCTGGCCAAGATTTCTTCCAGCTCGGCGATCAGCTTCTTGATCGCCGCGTACTCCTCGAGGATCTTGCTGTGGTCGAGCCGGGTCAGCTGTCCCAGGGTCATGTCCAGGATCGCCTTGGCCTGCAGCTCGCTGAAGCGGAAGCGCGCAATCAGGCGCTCGCGCGCCTGGGGCCGGTCGCTGCTGCCGCGGATGATCTTGATCACCTCGTCGAGGTGCTCGAGGGCTTTCTTGTAACCCTCCAAAATATGGAGCCGCTCCTCGGCCTTGCGCAGATCGTAGAGCATGCGCCGGGTGATGACCTCGCGCCGGTGGTCGAGAAACGCCTGCAGCAGCTCCTTGAGGTCGACGATCCGCGGCCGGCCGCGGTCGATCGCGAGCAGGATGATGCCGAAGGTGTCTTGCAGCTGAGTTTGGGCGTAGAGGTTATTGAGCACCACCCGGCTGTTCTCGCCCTGTTTGAGCTCGATCACAATCCGCATCCCCTCGCGGTCCGACTCGTCGCGCAGGTCGCTGATCCCTTCGAGCTTCTTGTTGCGAATCAGGTCGGCGATCTTCTCGATCAGCTTGGCTTTGTTGACCTGGTAGGGAATCTCGCTGACCACGATCCGTTCGCGCTCGCGCTTCATCTGCTCGACCACCGCGCGGGCGCGGAGCTGGATGATGCCGCGCCCGCTGCGGTAGGCTTCGCGGATCCCGCCGGCGCCGTAGATGAACGCTCCGGTCGGGAAGTCCGGCCCCGGTATGTGCTTCATCAGTTGGTCGACCGTCGCCGCCGGGTGGCGCAGCAGGTGCACGGCCGCATCCACCACCTCGCCGAGGTTGTGGGGCGGGATGTTGGTCGCCATGCCGACCGCGATCCCGGCGCTGCCGTTGACCAGCAGGTTGGGCAGCCGCGTCGGCAGCACGCTCGGCTCGGTGGTGGTCTCGTCGAAAGTGGGGGTGAAGTTGACCGTCTCTTTGTCGATGTCGGCCAGCATCTGCTCGGCTAGGCGCGTCAGCTTGGCCTCGGTGTAGCGGTAGGCCGCGGGTGGATCGCCGTCGACCGAGCCGAAGTTGCCTTGCCCGTCGATCAGCGGATAGCGCATGTTGAAGTCCTGGGCCATCCGCACCAGCGTGTCGTAGGCGGCGGCATCGCCGTGCGGGTGATACTTGCCAAGCACCTCCCCGACCACCTTGGCGCATTTGATGTGCTTGCGGTTCGACATCAGGCCCATCGACCACATGGCGTACAGAATGCGGCGGTGGGCCGGTTTGAGCCCGTCGCGGATATCGGGCAGCGCGCGCCCGATGATGACGCTCATCGCATAGTCCACGTAGGACTTGCGCATTTCGTCTTCGATCGCGACCGGCAGCAGGTTCTTATCGCTCGTGGTATCTGGCATCGCTCATATCCATGGAATCGGGTTGGTCTGCTGGTTGGATTAAATGTCGAGGTTCTTCGCTTCGAGCGCGTTCTCGACGATGAAGTTGCGGCGCGGCTCGACCGCGTCGCCCATCAGCACGGTGAAGATCTCGTCCGCTGCGGTGATGTCGTCGGCGCTGACCTTGAGCAGCATCCGCTTTTCCGGATTCATGGTGGTGTCCCACAACTGGTCGGGGTTCATTTCGCCCAGCCCCTTGTAACGCTGGATGTCGAGCCCCTTGCGACCCTGCTCGAGCAGCAGGTGCAGCAGTTCCTCTTTGCTCGCGACCTCGGCCGCTTCGGCGCCGCCTTCCTCCGCGGCGACCTGGAACGGCGGCGAATAGAAGTCCTCGAGCTCGGGCCGCAGCCCGGCCAGCGCCTTGTACTCCACGCTGCCGATCAGATCCAGCCCGATCGCCGCGCGGCCGCCGCTGTCCTTGAGCGCGAAGCTCCACACCCCGTGCTCTTCATCGCGCACCGCCGGCTGGCAGCGAAAGCCCTGCTTCTCGACCTCGGCGCGCAGCTTCTCGACCGCGGCCTTGTCCTCCAGGGTGCGTTTGTGCCGCAGCCCGCGCTCCAGCAGCAGGTCGACCACCTTGCGCGGAAAACTCTGCCGTTCGAGCCGCTCGATCAGGTTCTTGCGATCGCGCAGCTTCTCGAGCGCCGACAACAGGCGCGCGCCCTTGTATTCCTTTTTGAGCTTGGGGATCCGGACGGTCCGCTTTTCGGCCGCCTTGCGCATCAGGAACCGGTCGAGCTCGACTTCGTTGGCGATGTAGGTCTCTTCCTTGCCGCGCTTGACCCGAAACAGCGGCGGTTGAGCGATATAGAGGTAGCCCTGCTCCACCAACCCCCGCATCTGCCGGTAGAAGAACGTCAAGAGCAGGGTGCGGATGTGGGAGCCGTCGACGTCGGCGTCGGTATTATGGCAACAGAGACCGCCCATCCCGGCGATGAAGTTCTCGTCGCCTTCGACCGCGAAGTCGTACACCATGCCGTTGGTGGCGGATACCGTTTTGACCGATACAACCGGGAGCGCGATCAGATCGCCTCCGACCACCGTGAAGCGGCGGTTGACGCTCGGGTCGTCGCTGGCGAGCGCTTTCTCGATGGCCGCCGCCCCGGGATGGCCGGCCCACACCGCCCGCAGGCGGGCAAGGTCTTCTCGGGCCGTCACCGACACGGTGTAGTGGGTAGCCTTGGTCTCGCAGGGAGCGCCGCGGATTTCGCGAATCACTCCGTCCGGTTCGCGCTGGTGAAGGGAGGAAAGCGCTCCGAACGACGAAAGCAGATATTGCACTGCGCTGGCGAGCTCCCGCGACGAGGTGCTGAAACCCAGTTTCGCGCCGCCGACCGAACCGTCCCCGGCCAGATAGGCACGGAGAAACTCCGCGCGCAAATCGGACGGGACATTGAAAACGATTCTGGGCACCCGCTTGGTCAACGAATCGGCGCCGGCAAAGCCGAATACATGCTGCCAGACCAGCGCCGCAACTCGGTTGACCAGCTTGAGCTCGCCGGCACGCTCCTTGGAGCGGACCTGTCTGGCCGGCAAGCCAAAGACGGCCCGGAAGCAGCGTCTAAGCTCATCGACCATCCTGGTGTTGCCTTTGCCGATAGTGAGCCGGACCCCATTGCGATCCGACACCGAGCCCTCAGCCACATAGAAGCCGAGCAAGGTCATCAGCTCGCGACCGACGGCCAAGTATCGGTCGATCCCCGCCGCGGCGTAGTGCTCGGGAGTCAACTTGAGATCCTCACGGTCTTCGAACCACTCGATGTCCTCTGCTTCCAAAGCCTCGAGACAGACATACGGACGCACTCGGCTCGCGGGTGCGCCGCGATACTGTTCGTTCCAAACCCGCTCCAGCTTGCTGGGTCCGACAACGACGCGGGCAAGGACCGCCGCGACATCGGCGTCGAGAGCCTCCAAATAGGCGCGGAAGCGCGAGAGGGTCGGGCGCGACGTGCCCGCTTCCCAGGCGTAGACGGTGACCGGCTGTCGGATCCCGATGCGAGCGCAAAGCTCCTTGCCACCAAGACCGGATTCGCGCCGTCGCGCCTTGAGCTCGGCACGAACCGGTTCCGGGATTTCGACCCGCGGCTCGACCAGTTCCGGCTGTTCGGCGTGATCTTCGGTGATCTTGGTTTTGAACCACTCCTCGATGGCGGGGCCCCGCACCCAGACCTGAGCGGCAGCCTCGGGAATGGCCCGCAGCTCGGCCAACAGATCGATGCGGCGCGGACCCGACTCGGGTAAAGGAACCCAGCGCGGCGCCATCACGGAATCACCGGGCTTTAGGTCGCGCCCGAGCTTGAGCCGGACCTGGCCGTTCTCATAGACAAAAACGCTGTGGCTGGCGCTGACCCGCACGGCCCGGCCATAGGTGGTGCGCAGCTCATACAGCGGTTCCTCGATCGGATGGCGGATCACCGCCTTGATTGGGCGGAAGCGAACCCGTTGGTCTCCGCGGCCGAAGCATAAGACCTCGCCGAGATCATCCGCTTGGCGCCTAGCGACCCCGGTTGGATCGGCCGGCGACTGTTCGAGCGCCCGGTCGATGAAGGAGCCGATGGTCTCCATGCGCACGCCGTGTTGATCGCGCAAGAACACGTGTTCATGAGCGTCGACGCTCATGATGATCACCTTGTGGTAGCGCAGGTTTTCGAGCTTGAAGTCCTCTTCACCCGGGCCCACGCCGGTGCCGATCGCCGCGATCATGGTGCGGATCTCTTCGTTGGAGATCATCTTGTCGAAGCGCGCCTTCTCGACGTTGAGGATTTTGCCCCGCAGCGGCAGGATGGCCTGGAAGCGGCGGTCGCGGCCTTGCTTGGCGCTGCCGCCGGCGCTGTCGCCCTCGACCAGATAGATCTCGCTTTGCGCGGCGTCCTTTTCCTGGCAGTCGGCCAGCTTGCCGGGCAGCGAGGTCGCATCCAGCGCCCCCTTGCGCCGGGTCAGGTCGCGCGCCTTGCGCGCCGCTTCGCGCGCCCGCGCCGCGTCGACCGCTTTGAGGCACATGCGCTTGGCGATCGAGGGGTGTTCCTGCAGGTAGTGCGACAGCCGCTCGTTGACCAGGCTTTCGAGCAGGCCTTTGACCTCGGAGTTGCCGAGCTTGCTCTTGGTCTGGCCCTCGAACTGCGGCTCGCGCAGCTTGACGCTGATAACCGTGGTCAGGCCCTCGCGGATGTCGTCGCCGGAGATCTGGATCTCCTCGGTGCCCTTGAGCAACCCGGCGCTCTTGGCATAGGCGTTGATGCAACGGGTCAGCGAGGAGCGGAAGCCGATCACGTGGGTGCCGCCTTCCCTGGTGTTGATGTTGTTGGCGAAGGCGAACAGGTTCTCGGCGTAGCTTTCGTTGTGCTGAAACGCGATCTCGACCTCGATCCGGTGGTCCTCGTCGCCGCTGGTGCCGACGAAGTAGACCGGCTTGGGATAGAGCGGCTGCTTGTTCTTGTTGAGGTGCTCGATGAACTCGACGATGCCCCCTTTGTAGAAGAACTCGTGCGACTTGTCGCTGCGCTCGTCGCTGATCGCGATCCGGAGGCCGCGGGTCAAGAAGGCGTGCTCCCGGAGCCGCTGCGAAAGGGTGTCGAACGAGTACTCCAGGCTTTCGAAAATCTCGGGGTCGGCCTTCCAGGTGATCTTGGTGCCGCTCTTCTTCGAACTGCCGATCCGCTCCAGCGGACCGGACGGCTTGCCGCGCCGGTAGCTCTGCGACCAGACCGCGCCGTCGCGATAGATCTCCATCTCGAGCCACTCGGACAGCGCGTTGACCACCGATGCGCCGACCCCGTGCAATCCGCCCGAGACCTGATAGCTCTTCTTGTCGAACTTGCCCCCGGCGTGCAGCATGGTCATCACCACTTCGGCGGCCGGACGCTTCTCGGTTTTGTGGGTGTCGACCGGAATGCCGCGGCCGTTGTCCACCACCGTGATGGTGTTGTCGATGTGGATCGTCACTTCGAGCCGATCGCAGAAGCCCGCCATCGCCTCGTCGACGCTGTTGTCGACGATCTCGTAAACCAGGTGGTGCAGGCCATCGGGCCCGGTCGATCCGATGTACATCGCCGGCCGCTTGCGGACCGCCTCCAGGCCCTCGAGCACGCGGATGCTGTCGGCGGTGTACTTGCTCGCGCGTCCGTCGCCAGCGGCGCCGCTCTCGGGCGCATTCTTCTTCGCTTTCGTCATCGCCTCTATTCCTTCAAGACGGTCCTTGTTCAGGCGGCCCGTCGAACCTTTCCGTCGCCGAGCGCATAAACCGCCATGCCGGGGTGTCGATCGGCGAGCTCGCGGCGCGTGCTGCTGATGAAGACCTGTCCCATACGCCCCAGCGCCTCCACCAGCCGCTCGGCCCGCGCCGGATCGAGCTCCGCCTCCAGATCATCGATCAGCAGGATCGGGGCCGAGCCGCGCAGCTCGGCGGTACGCTCGGCAACCCATAGAATCAGAGTCAGCACCACGCCGCGCTGCTGGCCGGCGCTGCCGGCCGCCCGCAACGGGTGTCCACCGATGAGCAGATCCATATCGTCGCGCTGGGGGCCCGGCGCCAGCAGCGCGGCGTGGCGGCTGGCCGCAACGGCGGATTGGAGCCGCGCGGCCGGCGCGAGGCCGGCGTGCGCCGGCGAGGGCCGATAGCGCACCGCGATCGATTCGGTTGCCGCGAACAGTGCCTGGTAGCGTACGCCGATCTGCGCGGCCAGTGGTTCGACATAGGCCGCGCGCTCGCGCTGAATCTCCGCACCGTAGCCGGCCATCATCTCTTCCCAGCTCTCGAGCTCCTGCGCCTTCGCGCCCCGCAGCGCGGCTTCGCGCCAGGCCCGCAGCGCCCGGCCGTAACGCCCCAGGGTGCGCAAGTAGCTCGGCCTCCCAGCCGCAATGGCGCGGTCGAGGAACCGCCGCCGCGCGCCGGGTCCGCCGCGCGCGATCTCCAGCGACCCGCTGCCGAAGAAGACCGCTTCGAGCGCACCGGCATAGCCCAGCAGCCCGACCCGCTTGCCGTTGCGCTCGAGCCGCCGCACACCGGGCCCTAGCACCACCTTGAGCTCTTCGCGTCCTGCCGCCCCGGCGCCGACCCCGGCCACGGCGGCTTGGTCGGCGCCAAACCGCGCCAGCTCCGCATCTTTGGCGCTGCGGCAGGAACGCGAGGTGGCGAGGACGTGAATCGCCTCCATCACGCTGGTTTTGCCCTCGCCGTTGGGGCCCCAAAGCAAGTGCAAACCTTCGCGCCATTCGAGGCTCTGCTCGGAGAATTTGCGAAAGTCCATCATCCTCAGCCTATCGATCCTCATTCGGAGCGATCCGGCTCCCGCCGCACCCACTCAGATCCGCATCGGCATGACCACATACTTGTAACCCGCTTCGTCTTCGCTGGCCGGCAGTAGCAGCGCCTGGCTCTCCCCGTCTTTAAGTTCCATCCGCACCTCGCCGCCCTGCACCGCCTGGAGAAAATCAACCAGGTATTGGGCGTTGAACGCAATTTCCATCTCCGGCCCGCTGTAGTCGGTGTCCACGCTGTCCTTGGCCTCGCCGACCTCCGCGCTTTCGCTCTCGACCGTGAGCAGGTTCTCGCCGAGCCGGAACTTCACCATCTTGGTGCGCTCGCTGGCGAGCACGACCACGCGGCGCAGCGCCGCAAGCAACAACTCCCGGGAAACGACCACCACTTTGTCGCAGCCCTTGGGCAGCACCCGCTCGTAATTGGGAAAGTCCCCCTCCGCCAGCCGCGCCACCATCAGCCGCTCGCCGTGCCGGTAGAACAGGTGGTTCCTCTCGAACGCTAGGTTCGCCTCTCCTTCTTCGGCGGCCGCCAGGGTCCGAATCAAGCCCAGCGCTTTGCGCGGCACGATCGCGCTGGCCACCAGATCGGTTTTCACCGGGCGCTCCACCAGCGCCAGTCGATGCGCATCGGTCGCCACCATCCGGACTTTCTTACCACCCAGCTCCAACTTGGCCCCATGGAGCGAATACCGCGAATCATCCTCCGTGATCGCGAACCAAGCCTTGTCGATCATCTCGCGCAGCATTCCGGTGCCGAGGTCCACGCCTTTGCTCTCGCTGTGGGCGAGTTGAGGAAACTCGTCGCTCGCGAGCCCCAGGATGCGGTAGTGGGCCCGCTCGCAGTGCAACGCGACCACATTGGGCTCGATCATTTCACAGCGCAGCTCCGCGTCCGGCAGATTGCGTACCACATCGAACAGCCGCCGCGCCGACAGCGTCACCACCCCGGGTTTGCTGACCACAGCCGGGCAGGAGGTTCGCAGGCTCACTTCCAGATCCGTCGCCGTCAGCCGCAGCCAATCCGGCTCGGCCTCCAGCAACAGGTTGGAAAGAATCGGAACCGTCGTCTTGCGCTCGACCACCCCCTGAACGAGTTGCAGCTCGCGCAGGAACTCCTGTTTCGCCACTGTGAATTTCATAGCTCCTCCGCAGCTTCTTTAGGGGCGTTTGGGCTGCGAACACCGGCAGGGTTACGACGGTTTTTTGGTAGTTTAATCATGAATAAAGAATCGTAGTCGTAGTAGGGCCTGTGCAAGCCGAGCAAAATCCGCCAACTGCTCTCTGGTCCGCAGTTTAGACTGTGGATCCAATTGCGGAAAGGGCGTTCGAAAAATGTCAAAAGAGTTGGCATGTTGGGGATGAACTACTTTTCAACGCAGGCTTTCGTTGAAACTGTTGATAAGTCGGTTGAAGGAGGGATCGCTTTCGCGGCGCTTCTGTACCTTGCGGATCGAGTGGATCACCGTGGAGTGATGCTTGCCGCCGAAGGTGCGGCCGATCTCGGGCAACGATAGCGGCGTGATCTCCTTGCAGAGATACATGGCGAGCTGACGCGCCTGCACGATGCTCTGTTTGTTGCTCTTGTTCTTCAGTATCGCGGGCTTGATGTTGAAGTAATCCGATACCAGCTTGATGATGGCGTCCGGCGAGATCGGGTGATAGGGGGAGGCGAAACGCTCCTGGAGGGCTTGTTTGACCAAAGTCTCGTCGATCGGGCGGTTGGTCAACGCGGCCAGGGCCGAAACCCGCTTGAGCGAACCCTCGAGCTCACGGACATTGGAGCGAACGCTGGTCGCGATCAGCAGCGCGACATCGGCGTCGATCTGGATGCCTTCGCTGGCAGCCTTCTTGGTGAGAATGGCGATCTTGGTTTCGAGGTCCGGCGGTTGAATGTCGGCCAGCAAGCCCCACTCGAAACGCGAGTGGAGACGCTCTTCGAGTTTGGGAATGTCGCGCGGGGGAGCATCGGAGGAGATGACGATTTGGCGCTGCGATTCGTAGAGCTCGTTGAAAGTGTGGAAAAACTCCACTTGGGTTCGATCCTTGCCGGCGAGGAATTGGATGTCGTCGACGAGCAGCACGTCGACGCGCCGATAGCGGTCTCTGAACAGCGGCGTGTGGTCGTAGCGAATCGCGCTGATCAGCTCGTTCATGAACTTCTCCGAGCTGATGTAGCGCAGGCGCAGGCGCGGGTGCTGGTGCTGTATCTGATGGCCGATAGCTTGGAGCAAATGGGTCTTGCCGAGCCCGGTGCCGCCGTAAATGAACAGTGGGTTGTACATCCGCGAGGGGCCCTCGGCAACCGACCAGGCGGCGGCGTGAGCGAATTGATTGGAGGAGCCGACCACGAAGTTCTCGAAGGTAAAATGCGGGATCAAGGTCTGCGGCTCGACCCGGAGCGCCTCGCGCACGGGGGGACTATCGCCGCTGACCGAGATTTCGACCTCGACCGAGCGGCCGGTGACCTTATCGGCGGCCTCCTGGATCAGGGGCAGATAATGCTGTTCGAGATAGCTGCGGAAGTGCTCGTTGGGCACCTCGACACGGACCAAACCGGAGTCCGGATCGTAGCCGGTGAACGAGGTCGGCAGCAGCCAGGTTTCGAAGTGAATGGGCTCGAGTTTCTCGCGGAGCCCACCCAGGATGTGATCCCAGACCGTCATGGCCGGCAATGCGACTTATCCACAGCCTTTCAACAAATGTTGAATTCTTTTTAAGTTGTTGATTTGCAACGATTTACAGGTTCCGCTCTGCTCGGTACAGGCCAAGGTGAAGCGCACAGCGATCCCCCGAGGGGAGCGTCCGTGGTAAGCGGAAAGTTAGCACAATCGGGTGCCGATCGGCAAGCCCGCGAGGCCCAGTTTCCACCCTTTCGAACCGGCGAAAAACGTTGACCCGGGCGGTCCTTTCGGCTAGCATATGTGTTTAACCCGCCGAGGCCGCCGAGCGGCCCCAGTTCTTGAGGCACAACGATGAAAAGAACATTCCAACCCAACAATCGCCGCCGCAAGCGGACCCATGGGTTTCTGGTTCGGATGCGAACCAAGAACGGTCGCCGAGTCCTGAGCCGCCGCCGGCGCAAGGGACGCAAGCGAATCGCCGTGTAAACCGGCCGCTGCCGGCGCTGCGCAACCGGCGCGAATTCGAGCGGGTTTTCAACGCTGCGCCGCGATGGCATTCTCCGCTCCTGGTTCTGATCGCCAAACGCCGGGAACAAGGGTCCTCAAGGCTCGGTATCACGCTGAGCCGGAGGGTCGGCGGCGCGGTGGTTCGCAACCGCAGCAAGCGCCGGATCAAGGAGATCCTGCGGCAAACGCGGCGCCTGCCGGCTACCGACCTGATCGTGGTGGGCAAACCCGCCCTGGCGCGGGCCAGCTTCCAGGATCTGCGGCGCGAGCTACAGCGGTTGATCGAGCGGGCCCGCGCCGATCAGGAGTCGAGCGCCGCCGGATCGGATTAGTCGCGCGCGCACTGGCGCTGCTGGTGACCGGCTACCGGCACAGCCTGCGCTATGTGCTGCCGCCGTCCTGCCGGTTTCACCCGACCTGCTCCGAGTACGCGATCGAAGCGTTGCAACGATACGGAGCCTGGCGCGGCCTGCTGCTGACCGCGCGGCGACTTTCGCGCTGCCACCCGTGGCATCCCGGAGGTTACGACCCGGTGCCCTGAGGGCGAAGCCCTCGCTCTAGAAAGCGATGCAAGCTGAAGTTTGAGTTGAGCGGCCCAGGCTAGGGAGCGAGCGAGAGGGTAGTCGTGAGGATCGGGCGCGAGGCGGCCAGGGGAGTGCGAGGGGTGCACCCCTCGCTGTAGATGCCAGCGCGAGGGCGAAGCCCTCGCTCTAGAATACTCACATGCCGCGCCCGACCGCAGCGGTGGGCAGGAAGGAAGCGCTGTGCGTGCTCGCGCTGGCGCTGACCTTCTTTTTTCAAGCGCTGCTTTCGATGCGGCTCGAGTCGCTGACCGGCGACGAAGTAACCCACCTCCCGGCCGGCTACAGCTACCTGGTCACCGGAGCCTTCGAGCTCAACCGCCAGCATCCGCCGCTGCTCAAGCTGCTGGCGGCGGCGCCGCTGCTGGCCCTGCCGCTGCGTCCACCGAGCACGTTCGAAGCTTGGCACCGGCGTGCGGAATGGGACTTCGGGCGCGCGTTCTTGTTCGAGAACACCGTGCCGGTGGAAACGCTGGTGTACTGGGGCCGGATCGCGCCCATCGCAGTTGGGCTGCTCTTGGTCCTGAGCGCTTGGCGCTGGTCGCGTGATTTGTGGGGTCCGCGCGGCGGACTCTTCACGCTGGCGCTCTGCGCGCTCGCTCCGGATCTGATCGCGCATGCCCGCTACGTCACCACCGACGTCGCGCTGGCCGCCTTTCTGGTGCCGGCGCTGTGGTGCGCGTGGCGCGCGGCGCGCTCGACCAGCGGCGACCGCTGGGCGGCGGCCGCCGGGGTCAGTCTTGGCCTGGCGCTGGCGGCCAAGTATCTGGCCCTGGTCTTCCTGCCGCTGTTTGCGTTTCTGTGGTGGATCGAGCGCCCCGCGCCGGTGCGCTGGAACTGGCGGCCGGCGCTGCGTCACGGCGCGCTGCTCTACGGAATCGCCTTTGCGGTGGCGACAACGCTCACCTTCACGCCGCTTGATCCCAGGTCCTACGCGGCCGGCGCCGGCCAGGTGTTCGCCGACCGCAATCCATGGTTCGAGGCCTTTCTCTACGGCCGCTATTCGAGCACCGGGTTTCGGCTCTATTACCCCGCGGCGCTGCTGGTCAAGCTGCCGCTCGGTGTATTGGCGCTGGCCGCGCTCTGGCTGATGGAGCATCGGCGCGCCGCAGCCTGGCGCCGCGCCGAGCTGTGGGCGCTGGCGCCGATCGGCGCCTATTTCGCGATCGGATCGATCAGTAGTCACAACATCGGCATTCGTCACGTGCTCGGCGTCGAGCCGCTCGGCCTGGTTTTGTTGGGGGCCCTGGCCGCGGGCGCGGGCCGCTGGCGCGCGCGGTGGCTCGCCGCCGCCGTGGTCGCGATCGCCCTGGAAGTCGCCTGGGTCAGCCCGCACTATCTCTCTTTCTTTCATGCCGCGGTAGGCGGGCCGCGACGGGGCATCGAATACCTGGATGACAGCAACATCGATTGGGGGCAGGACGCGTATCGGTTGCGACGCTATGTCGAGGCGCGCCCGGGCGCGCGGTTCAAGATCCACTATTTCGGTCCGGTGCCGATGGAACGGTACGGGATCTGGGCGCCGGAGCCGAACTTCGACGACCTGTTTTTGCCCCTGGAGGGGGTGACGTACGTGGTCTCGGCCCACTATCTCAAGCGCAGCTCGCTATCCAACGACTGTTTCGGGGTCCGCTACCGCTGGTTGGAGCGCTACCGCCCAGTCGAGTGGATCGGCGGCTCACTGTGCGTGTTTCGATTCCGCTACCGAGCGAGCTCGGGCGGCGGCGCGTTGCGGCTCGATTGGGATCGGGAGCGCGCGCGGGCGCGAGCCGAATACCGCGCCATCCTGCGCCGCTGTCCAGGCTGGCCGCCGGCGCGGCGCGGGCTGGCGCGGCTCGAGGGGCCAGGGCGGTGAGCAGCATTCCAACCGAGGCGGCCCCCGCCGCTGTGCCTGAAGACCGGCGGCTCTCGACCCGCGAGGTTTGGGCCCTGGGCGCGCTGCTCGGGCTCGCTCTAGTGCTGCGCACGGTTCTGCTGGCGGCGGTGCCGCCGGGGATGAAGGTCGAGGAGGCGCAGCTCGGCTTGCGGGCCTATGCGCAACAGGCCAGCGGCGGGGACCCGATCGCGCCGCTGATAGGCGAGCCGCGCGGCGGCCGCGTTCTGATCGAGGGAGTGGCAACCCTGATCGAGCTGTTGGGCACCTCGGTGGTCTCGTTGCGCTTGGCCCCGGCACTGTGCGGCGCGCTCAGCGTCGCGATCGTCTTTCTGCTGGCGCGGCGGCTCTTGGGTCCAGCCGCCGCGATCGGAGCGGGCGCGCTGCTGGCCACGTCGCGCTGGCACCTGCGCTTCAGCCGCGAAGCGGACCCGGCGGTTTTGGTGCCGCTGCTCGCGCTGCTGGGGGTGGTTGTATGCGAGCGCTATTTCGAGCGCGGGAGCTGGCCGCGAGCTGCCGGGTTGGCCGCTTGGGTCGGAGCTGCGCTGCTCGCCGGGCCGGAGCTGATGCTGCCGGCCCTGGCGCCGCTGGCGCTTTGGGTCGCGGTGCGTTTGCTGGACGGCCGCGAGCCGCGCCGACTCCGGCGCGGGCTTCTGGTCGGCGCCGCGATCGCTGCCGTGTTCATCGCCGCGTGGCTGGCGAAGCCGGAAACGGTCGGGTCCCTAGTCGGGCGCGGCGTCCGCCCCAAGCCGGAGGCGAGCAGCGCGGATGCGCTGGGCAACCAGCTCAAGAGCTACTGGTCGCAGCAGCCCAACCTCGAGCTGGGATTTGCCGGGGCGGCGCTGCTGAACCCGGTGCAGGTAGGGCTGCTGCTGATCGGCGCGGGGCTGCTCTTGGCACGGGCCCGGCGCGCGCCAGGTCGTGCCGCGCTCTTGATCGGCTGGCTGGCGCTGAGCTTGCTGCCCTTGTGGTATCCGATGGCGCGGGGGCCCGACTCGGCTGCCTCGACCTTGGGCGCCCTGGTTGCCGTGGTCCTGATCTCCGGCGTGGCGCTGGAAGCAGCAAGTCGGCTCGCGGCTCGGGCCGGGCGGCTGGCGATTGGCCTGGTTGTGGCCGTGCCGCTGGTTGCCAGCGCGGCGCTGGATACTCGAACCTATTTCGCGCATTGGGCCGAGGTGCCCGAGGTGCAGGCCGAGTACAGCGGCGACATGCGCGAGTTTGCGGCCTACTTGCGCGCGCTCGCGCGCGACCACGAGGTCTACCTGTCGCCGTTCGTCTACTACGCCCCGAACCTGCGCTTTCTGGCGCTCGGAACGGAGCTCAAGCTGCTCGCCGGGCCGGCCGCGCTCACCTTTGAGCGGCCGCCGCGGCGCGATCCGGTCTATGTGGTCGACAGCCCGGTGCTGGCGCAGATGGTGCGCGGGCTCTATCCGGGAGCGCGCGAGATCCGAAGCTTCTCGGTCTACGGCGCGGCTCGCGGCCGGTTCCTGCGGGTCGATCGGCACAGAGCGGTGGCGTCCTTCGGCAGCGAGCAGCGCGCCGAAATGGTGCGGCTACAATACCGGCTGGTGCAGGAGTTGCGGACGCGGTACGAACCGTCGATCTGGCAGGCGATGAGCCGCGATCCGGCGTTCTTGAAGCAGAACCTGCTGCCACCGGCGCTGCTGCAGTATCCCAGCGACCGGCCCGGGCCGGCTCCGGTTCAAGTGCAATAAAAAAGGAGCCCTTGGGGGGAGGGCTCCTTAGGGGGAGGGGGATGAAGAGTGTTTTCTGTTTCTAACTTCTTAGACGTCCCAGCGCGGAGAAAGTTTCAACCCGGGCCGCGGTTCCGTGATCGCGGCCCCGGGCGGCCCAAAAAACCGGGATCCGGAACCGGCCTACAGCCCATGGTTTTTCAATCGGATCCAGGTAATTCCGGGTCGGCGGCAGGCCGCCGCGCGACTATAATTCCTGCCGGTCGGCACCCATGCGCTCGGTGGTCATCGGCACGGCGGGACACATCGATCACGGCAAGAGCGAGCTGGTACGCGCCCTGACCGGGATCGACCCCGATCGGCTCAAGGAGGAGAAGGAGCGCGGCATCACCATCGATCTGGGTTACGCCCATCGCCGGGTGGGCGCGCTGCAGCTCGCTTTCGTCGACGTGCCGGGGCACGAGCGCTTCGTCAAAAACATGCTGGCCGGCGCCGGTGGCATCGACCTGGTGCTGCTGGTGGTCGCCGCCGACGAATCGGTCAAGCCTCAAACCCTCGAGCACTTCGAAATCTGTCGCCTGCTCGATTTGCGCGGCGGGGTGATCGCGCTCAGCAAGGTCGATTTGGTCGACCGCGAGCTCCGCGACCTAGTCGAGCTGGAGCTGCGCGACCTGGTGCGCGGATCGTTTCTTGAGGGCGCGCCGATCGTGGCCACCAGCGCGCGCAGCGGCGAAGGGCTCGAGGCGCTGGTCGGCGCGTTGGAGCAGGCGGCCGCCGCGCTCCCGGCGCGCAGCGGGGACGGGCCGTTCCGTCTGCCGATCGACCGGGCCTTCACGATGAAGGGCTTTGGCACCGTAGTCACCGGGACGGTTGCGAGCGGCGCGCTGAGCATCGGTGAGCCGGTCGAGCTGCTGCCCGGCGGCGCGCGCGGCGTGGCGCGCTCGCTGCAGGCCCACGGCGAGCCGGTCGAGCGCATTCGAGCCGGGCAGCGCGCGGCGCTGAATCTGTCGGGTGTCGAGGTCGGGCAAGCCGGTCGCGGTGAGCTGGTAAGCCGCCCGGGCCGGCTCACGGCCTGGGACGTCCTCGACCTCGAGGTCGAGCTGCTGGCGGAGGCGCGGCCGCTTCCCCGCCGCACTCGGGTGCGCCTCCACCATCAGGCGGCCGAGGTGCTCGCCCGCCTCTATCCGCTGACCGGCGCCCAGCTCGAGGCCGGCAGCCGCGGTTGGGTGCGGGCGCATCTGGAGCGGCCGCTGGTCGCGCTGCCGGGCGATCGCGTGATTTTGCGCAGCTACTCTCCGATGCGGACCATCGGCGGCGGCCGGGTGATCGAGAGCGCACCGCCGCGGCGGCTTGCAGGAGGACGCCAAGTGGAGCGCCTCGCGCGGCTGGCCGGTGGCGACCCGAGCGAAATGGTGGAGGCGCTGGTGGAAGCGGCCGGCGGCCGCGGGCTTGCGGTGCCGGAGTTGATTCAGCGCACCGGTTGGAGCGCGGATCGGGTCGAGCAGTCCGCGGCGGCAGCGCCGCGCCTGCTGCGCTCGGCCGCGGCCGCGGCCCATCTGTTTACCCTCGCCGCGGTGGAGCGAATCGAGCAGCGCGTCATCGAAGCCTTGGAGCAGTTCCACGCCGGCGAGCCGCTCAAGCCCGGCATGGCGCTGGAAGCATTGCGCGCGCGCTGTCTCAAGGGCGCCAGCGAGACCGCCTTGGAGCTGGCGTTGAGCCGCCTTACTGCCACCGGCCGGCTCAAGCTGAGCGGGAGCAGCGCCGCGCTGGCCGGCTTTCGGGTCGAGCTGGATCCGCAGGCCGCGAGCCAGCGCGAGGCGCTGCTCTCGCGCTTGCGCCAAGCCGGGGCGCAGGGGTTGAGCGGCGCGGAGCTGCTCGAGGGGATCGCGCCGCGCCAGGGCGGCGCGCTGCTCCAGCTGCTGCTTCAGCGCGGTGAGGTGGTCCGCGCCGGCGAGCTGCATTTCGATCCCGAAGCGATCGAAGCGCTGCGCCGCGGCCTGCGCGAGCTGGCGCGCGAGCGACCGCAGATCGCAGTGGCGGACCTGAAGGCGCTGGGCGGGATCAGCCGGCGCAGCGCGATCCCGCTGCTCGAGTACTTCGACCGCGAGGGCTTCACCCGCCGGGTCGGCGATCTGCGGGTCCTGACCGAGGACGGCCAATGAGGCCGCGCAGTTGCGCGGCTGCGGGTTTGATCGCCGCGCTGACTGCCTGCAGCGGCGGGCGCGAGCGGGCTTTTCTCGGCAACCTGCACGCGCACACCCGGCTGTCCGATGGGGTCGCCGATCCGGCGCAGGCGTTCGCGCGGGCTCGGGCGATCCGGCTGTCGTTTTTGGCGCTGACCGATCATGGCGAGGAGCTCGAGGCCGCCGAATGGCGCCAGCTGCGCGCCGCCGCGGCGGCCGCCGATCAGCCGGGGCGTTTCGCGGCGCTCGCAGGATGGGAGTGGTCGAGCCCGACCGAGGGGCACTTTCTGGTGCTGGGAACCAAGGCGGCCGGGAGCTCATGCCGCAGCCTCAAGCGGCTCGATCAGCTCGCCGCCTGGACCCGGGAGCGGGAGGGCCTGCTGATTTACGCGCACCCGGGATCGTTCGACGAGTTCGGCGCCGTGATGGCGTCGGCGCTGGGCGGACCCGAGGTCGCCGGGCAGGAGGTCGGCTCGCTGTACAGCGGGCCGGCGGGCAGCGGCTACGCCTATCACGACCACGAAGACGCCTACCGGGAGTCGCTGCGGCGCGGCCTCAAGGTCGGGGCCCAGATCAACCAAGACAACCATCACCAGGAGATCGGCGACGCCCGCCGCGGCGGGCTGACCGGGATTTGGATGCGGCGGCTCGGGACCGCGGAGCTGCTGCAGGCGCTGCGGTCGCGGCGCAGCTTTGGAACCGAAGCGGCCGGCATCGCGCTCGACCTCGAGATCAACGGCACGCGCATGGGCGGGACCTTGACCCGGCCCGCCGAGCTCGAGGTCCGCGGCTGGCTCACCGGACTCCACGCCGGACTGATCTTCCAACGCGCCGAGCTGTGGGCGGTCCGCGCCGGCCATCCGGTGTGGACCTGGCAGCGGCACCGGGAGGGCAGCGCCTTGGTCGCGCGCTTGCCGCCGCCGCGACAGCCCGAGGCGTATTACCTGCGGGTTGAGATGATCGCGATGTACGGAGTGAAGGCGCGCGCGTTTTCGTCTCCGGTGTGGGTCGAGCACGGCGCCGATCCGATCCTGCGCGGGATCGCCGTCGATCCGGCCTGGCCGGCGCTGGCCCGGCCGGCGCTGGCGCGGATCCGAATCGAGAACGCTGGCCCGCGGCCGAGCCCGGGAGGCACGATCCGCCTCTCGATGGAAGGCGGATTTCGGTGGCAGCAGCCGCTGCCGACGCTCGGACCGCGGCGCGGCCTCACCGTGGCACTGCCGCTGGTGGCGCGGCACGAGCAGGAGACGGTCGAAGCCGAGCTGATCCTCGAGGGACGCGGCGGCCCGCAGCGGCGCAGCCAAATCGTGGTCGACGCGTGCCCGCCGCGGCGCGGGGCGGTGACCGTCGAGCTGCTCCGAGCCGATGGCGCATCGATTCGGAGCGACGAGGTCGAGCTGCCCGAGGGCTGCGTCGCGGCAGCGGAAGCGCTGAGCCGGCTCCACCCGATCGATCTCTGCGGCGGCCTGCTGCGCCGTATCGGCCCGCTGCACGCCGATCAGGATCACTACTTGGAGGTCCAGGTGGACGGCGCGCCCGCGCCAGTCGGTCTCGCCCGCCTCCCGCTGCGCGCCGGCCAGCGCCTCACGATCCGCCCCCGCTTGTGGTCTGCGGGCGCGATCTCGGGTTGATGCTCCGAATGGGTGGCCGGGGAAATACGGGCGGGGCTTGTCCCCGCCCGAACCGGCCCGACTTACGGTCGGCTCCTACGTTTGGCAGAGCGGGCAGTAGAAGGTCGACCGCTGGCCGAGAACAGTCCTGCGGATCGCGGTGCGGCAGCGGCGGCACGGCAGGCCGCCACGGTCGTAGACGTGGAGGCGCACCTGAAAGTAGCCGGCGGCGCCCTCGGCGTCGGCGAAATCGTTGAGCGTGGTCCCGCCCTGGCGGATCGCGCTGGCGAGCACGGCGCGGATCGCGCGCAACAGGCTCGACCATTGAGCCAGCGGTACCCGACCGGCTCGACGGGTCGGCCGGATCGCGGCGCGAAACAGGGCCTCGTTCGCGTAGATGTTGCCGATCCCGGCAAGCACCCCGCCGTCCATGATCCAGGTTTTGACCGCGCGGCGCACGCCGCGCGAGCGCCGCCACAGCCACTCGGGGCGAAGCGCCAGGTCGAGCGGCTCGCGGCCGGCACGCGCGAGCCGCGGGTCCGAGCGCTCCTCAGCGGTGGCGATCGCGTCGATCAAACCGAAGCGGCGCGGATCGCGAAAGCGCAGCTCGCGGCCGTCATCGAGGGTGAAACGAACATGATCGTGCCGATCAAGCGGCTCGCGCGGCCGGCTCAAGCTCAGGCGGCCGCTCATGCCGAGATGCACCAGCAGGGAGGTGCCGCCCTCGAGGTCGACCAGCAGGTACTTGGCCCGGCGCCGCAGCGCCACCACGCGGCGACCGGTCAGCAGCCGCTTGAGCCGCGCGGGCCGGACCGGTTCACGCAGCCGCCGCTCGCGCACGCGGATCGCGACGATGCTGCGCCCCGGCAGGTGGCGCGCCAAGCTGCGGCGCAGCGTTTCGACTTCGGGTAGCTCCGGCACGGGTTGGAAAGCCAGCCGGTTATAATGCGCTTTCTCCGCTTCCCGCCAGCCTTGGAGCTCGATCGGCCGCTGCGGGTGAAGCCGCCGCGCCGCCAGCGAAGCGGGCACGAGGTGACGCCATTCATTACTTGCTCTTGGGGCTGAACCTGTGGGCGATCGGCTTCCTGGCAGTCGCCTTGGTCCTGGGCTGGCTGGGCCATCCGGCCCACGTGCGTTTCGGCGTGTTCGCCGCCGGCTTCGCCACCTTGGCCCAGAGCCTGATCTTCGCCCTGTTCATGGGCACGGCCAAGCTGATCAAACGGCACGTGGCGCTCTACCGGCTGCCGCATGAGCTGATCGAGCAGCTCAACGCGATTCTGCGCCGGCTGTTTCCGCTGGCCTACCTCGGCGCGGTCTGGTACGTGGTCGCCGGAGTGCTGGGCGCGATGCAAGGCAGCGGCTGGATCGGCGCCAAGATCCATGGCTGGCTCGCGGCCGTGGGCGTGCCGCTGCTGATGGCCCTGGTCGCGCTCGAGTATCGCCAGCTGCGGCGCAATCACGAGCTGCTGCTGCGCATGGAGAGTCTGATCCCGGTCGCCGCCGGGACGGCGCCGGCGCAGCCGCCCTATCCGGGCGACGATCCCGACGGCAAGATCGAGATCACTCGCGACAAGGTGCGCGCGCTGGCCTGGATCGTCGGAGTGATGGGCTGGCTGCCGCTGCTGTCGGTCTCGTTCGTCCGCATGGCGTGGGCGCGCGATCTGGTTCCGGCCACGCTGGCGGTCTGCATCCCGAGCCTGATCCTCGCGCTACTGCTGCGCCGCCGCTGGAGATGAGAAAAATGGGGGACTGGTACCAATTTCCGTCACCAGCTTACTCGGAGCACGGCCTCGCCGGAAATTGGATACCTGTCCCCCATTTTCGCTTCAGCGGATCTCGATGCTGATTTCGTGGAGATCGATCAGCGCGCTGCCCTGCAGCAGCAAGCCGGGGGGCGTTCCCGGAGCGGCCAGGAGCGCGTAAAAGGTGTAGGTTCCCGGATCAACGCCCGAAGGCAGAACGATATCCAGCACCACGCCGCTGCCGCTCGTGATCGGCAGGTTGGTCGCCAGCGGCGCCACCTGGCCCGGCGGGCCGAACTGGTTGAAACCGATCAGGCTGGCGAAATCGCCGCCGGGCCCGACCACGAACAGATAGACGTCGGCCGCGCCGCCGGACCCGCCGGTGAGGACCTCGAGCCGCAGCGCGGAGCCGGCTGAGTACGGGCCCGGGGCGGCGACCAAATCGATCGAAGAGCTCGCGACCGCCGGAGCGAGACAGGCGCCGTTGGCGTCGATCCAGGCTCCGATCTGGGCCTGACTCGAGCTCGAGAAATGCTCGATGCAGCCCTGCAGCCCTGCGTTCATGACATAGACCGGCGCCGGGCAGACCAGCAGCGGATCGTGCAGCGCGCTCAGGTTGTGGCCGATTTCGTGGGCCGTCACGATGGCGTCGAACGGCAGGTTGGAAAGATCCTGCGACAGCCCGTAGGCGTAGTTGAGCTGGCAGGTGGCGGCGACATAGGCGATCCCGATCACGCTGCCGGCCAGGTCCTTGCCGGAGAACAGATGCACGGTATCGCGCGCGACCCCGAGGCTGCTGTTGCCGTAGCCCTGGAGCTGGTAGAGCAGCGCTTCGGCGCTGGTCGAGCTCAGCGGATTGGACGGTGTCTCCCAGGCGTGCTGGGCGGTGACTCGAAGAGTAAGACCCAAATCGTCCTCGTAAAGCGCCTCCACCAGGTTGAGCAAGGCCAAGATCCTAGCGTTGGCCGACGCGGCGCCGCCGTAGCGTTGCACGAATTCGAAGTCGGCTTCGGTCGCGATTTCGAGCTCGGGAAAAGTGCGAGCTACCAGGCCCGCCTCGGTTGCGCCGGGCAGCGGCTCGATCCCGGGCGCGGCCAGGCCCTCGGTCGCGCAGATGCCGAGGGCGTCTGGGACCGCTGCGAGCGGCTCGAGCCGGAGCTCCGCGCGGTCCGCGGCGGCCGGTCGCGCCGAGTACCAGGCTCCGTTCAGTCGAACCAAACCGGCGGCCGAGCCGTCCACAATGCTGAGGCGCACCGAACTGTCAGCCTGCCCACGGACCCGTCCCCGCAGGAGGACAACATCGGGATACCCCAGATCGCGAACGCCCTCAGGCCCGGTGGCGGCGCCCCGATAATCGCCGTCGATCAGGTCGTTGCGCTCGAGATCGAGGGTCCATTCCAGCGCTCCGAGACGCGCGCGGCGCTCGATGGCCAAGGCCGCTGAGGCCTGAGTTAAGATCAGACATAAGCCAAGGTATTTCAACAAGTTGCGCGTCATTCCGTTTCCTTGTGATTGTTCGTTATGCCGGAGGAGGGGGTCGAACCCTCACGGACCTTCCGATCCTCGGGATTTTGAGTCCCGCGCGTCTGCCAGTTCCGCCACTCCGGCGCTTGAAGGGTGGGCCGCCCAATGTGCGCCTCGGGCCAAGGCCTTGTCAATGCCGGCTTCCAGCCGCTCGGGGACTTGACTCTGAGGCAAATTACGTATAAAGTCTTTTAGTTACATTCACTTAGCGCCCAGCGGCCATTCGAGCCTGCAAGGGGGGTATAAGGCCGCCGGGGCGCCGTGCAGAATCTGCAAAGGAGGCACGAAGTTGGACTTTCGGCGCGGTGAAAGCGTTGTCTACCCCAATCAAGGGGTCGGCGTGATCGAAGATATCATGGAGCTTCCGATTTCCGGCGAGGCGCGGATGTTCTACCGCCTGCGTCTGCTGGCCAACAATTCCAAGGTCATGGTTCCGCAGGAGAAATCCGCGGACGTCGGGCTGCGGCGCGTGATTCAACGCGACGAGGTGGCCCAGCTGCTATCCATCCTGCGCACCAAGTCCAAGAGTTCCAACAATAACAACTGGAAGGGGCGGTTCAAGGAGAACTCCGACCGGATGCGGGGCGGATCGATTTTCGATGTGGCCGAGGTGCTCAAGGATCTGGTCAAAGTCTCCAAGACCAAGGAGCTCTCCTACCGCGAGCGCAGCATGATGGATCGGGCCCGATTCATGATTGTGAGCGAGATCGCGCACGTCAAACGGGTGCCGAACGACAGGGCCCAGCATATGGTCGACGAGGCGCTGGCGGTCTCGACCAAGGCGGGCAAGGAACCGAGCACCAAGAAGAAAGCCTCTTAAGCCCCCGGCGGAGCCGTTGCTGCTTGTAGGGGAGGGGCTTGTCCCCTCCCGTTCATGCTCTCTACCGTTGCAGCTCGATGGTGACGTCGCCGCTGAAGGTGTCGCAGGTCAGCCGCGCGCTGCCGTCGCCGTGGCTGCCGCTGAAGCGGTTGCGCTCGCGCCGCAGATCGGAGAACCCGACACCGGATACATCGATGTCGCCGCTGAAGGTTTCGGCGTCGACCCGGAACCCGGTGGTGTCGAGCACCGTGAGCGTGATGTCGCCGCTCTGGCTCTCGAACTCGTAGCGGCCGCCGGCGGCCAGCGGACCACTGAAGTCCAGATCGCCGCTGACGCTGGAGGCGCTGACCCGACTGCCGCGCAGCTCGGTCAGCTCGATATCGCCGCTCACCGTCGCGCCAGAGAAATCCCCTTCGCCGCCGATCACCTCGATGCTGCCGCTGACGCTCTCGACGTCGATCGGGCCGCTGATGTTGCGCATCCGGATCTCGCCGCTGACGCTCTCGATGCGGGCCCCGCCGCTGAGATCGCTGAGGCGGGCGTCGCCGCTCACGCTTTCGGCGCCGAGCTGACCCGCGAGCCCCCTGACCTCGATCTCACCGCTGACCGACTCGAGCTGGACGGTAGCCCGGCGCGGCACCTTGAGGTGGTAGTTGACGCTGACTTTGTTGTGCTTGCTCCACCAGGAGAAGACATCGGTCCAGCCGCGTTTGGGGTAGCGGGTTTCGATCCGCACCGCGTCGGCCTTGGCCTCGACGTCGATCTCGACCGCTTCGGCCGCGGACTTGGCCTCCGCCGCGCCGCCATGGGCCTCTTTCTGGGCGTCGATCACCAGCTTGGGCTGATCCCAGGCTTCGACCACGATGGCGCCGGTGATGTTGGACAGCGACACGCGGCCGTCCTTGGTCAGCGGCAGCTCGCGATGGAAATCGTAGACCTCGCCGGCATGGACCGTCGCGGCCAGCAGCAGCAGCGCTCCCAGCCGGAAGAGACAAGATCGGGGTTTCATGGTCGGTTCCTCCAATACCGAAGCTTCAGGTCAGACGCAGATCGCTCAGCAGCGCGAGCTGGTGCAGCGCGCGCACATAGGAGCGTTTGGCCGCCGGGTGGTTGGGGTTGGCGAGCAGCGCGCGGCGCGCGTTGCGAACCGCGCGTTCGACCTCGAGGCGCCCTTGGAGCAGCGCCATGGCCGGTGTGCCGCGCAGCGCCGCGGCCGGCGCGGAGGCGCTCGGCGCCGCCGCGCGCTCGGCCGCTTCAAGCTCCGCGATCAGGTGTTTTTGGAGCGGCGTGCGGTAGGCCGAATGCAGCGCGATCCACAGCAGCGCCGCGCAGGCCAGCCCCAGCCCGGCCAGCCGCAGCCGCGCGGGCGCGAACCACGGATTGGAAACCGGAGCGGGTGCCGCCCCCAAACGGGCGCGCAGCCGCGCCCAGCCGCCCTCGGGCAGCTCGAGTTGGTCGAGCCGGGCCGCCGCCGTTTTGAGCTCGGTCAGCTCGGCCAGCAGATCGCGCGTGCGCGCGCAGCGCTCGAGGTGCCTCTCGACGCCTCGACGCCGCGGCGGGGCGAGCTCGGCATCGAGATATTCGGAGAGCAGGCGATGCCAATACCAGCAGGTCATGGCGAGTCCCCCCAAGGGCGCAGCAGCTTGCGCAGCAGCAGCCGCGCTTTGTGCAGCTGGGACTTCGAGGTGCCGACGCTGATCCCAAGACGAGCGGAGATCTCACGGTGTTCCAGGCCTTCGGCGTCGTGCAGCAGAAATACCGCCCGATAGCCGGGTGGGAGCCGCTCGATCGCCTGCTCCAGAGCGCGACGCAGCTCGGGCCGCTGGCGCGGGGCGGCGGCCGAAGCCGGCAGCTCGGCGGTCGCCGGGCGCCGGCGCCGGACCCGGCTGATAAACAGGTTGAGTGCCAGGCGGTAAAAGAAGCTGGCGAAGGCTTTGGGCTCGCGGCAGCTTCGGACTTTGCGATGCAGCAGCAGGAACGCCTCTTGGGCCCACTCTTCGGCCTCGGCGGGATCGCGGGTGAAACGGTAGGCGAGATTGAAGATCCGCTTGCCTTCGCGGCGGAAGAGAAACTCAAAAGCCTCCAGATCACCGCCCTGCAGGCGGCGAACCAGCTCGCTGTCTTCCATTGGGTGTGGCCTCAGCGCCGCC
This sequence comes from Acidobacteriota bacterium, assembly GCA_036398155.1. GTDB lineage: Bacteria > Acidobacteriota > DASWHO01 > DASWHO01 > DASWHO01 > DASWHO01. The sequence continues at coordinate 9,543 of DASWHO010000065.1, read as the reverse complement.
TGCGGCAGGACCAGCGTCCCCGGCGCCGGTCGGGCCAGCGCCCAACCCCAGGGGCGTAGACTCATGGCATAAGCCATCGCAGCCATCGTTCACCCGAATCGGACGCCCCCCAGACCCATAGGGTTGTCTGTTCATCGTCCGGGCGTACGGGGAGGAGGTTCGAACGGGGCGGCTTGGATCATCGGGTCCTGGATTCCGGCTTGCGCCGGAATGACGAGCGAAACGAAGTCGACAGGACACAGGGCAGGGCGGAGTGGGCGGTGGAGATGCCGCCGGATGCGCGCGCCGGGCCAAAATGTAGGGGCGGGGCTTGTCCCCGCCCGGATGAGCGCTCGAGCGCTTCTCGATGGGCCGGATCGGGTTGCTGCGCCGCATGGGAGGGGACGAGCCCCTCCCCTACAGGTCGCTTGAGGAGGCCGAGCAAACGCAACGGCATCGAAAGTGGAGGAATTCCCCCACACACACTGGCAGACGGCGCCAGATCCGCCGCCAAGATTAAGGGAGGCTTTGAGTGGCCCATGCCAATGCCGGCCCCGGCGCCAATCCCAGGGCCAAGGTCAGCAGCGCGGTCACCAAGAGCACCGCCGCCGCGCCGAGCGCCGGCCGCGGCAGACCTGCATCCGCCGGGGCGTGCATGTACATGACCACGATCGGACGCAGGTAGTAGAACGCGGCGATCGCGCTGGTGAGCAGGGCCAACACCACTAGCGGGAGCTGTCCGGCCTCGACCGCGGCGCCGAACAAGTACAGCTTGGCCATGAATCCGGCGGTCGGCGGAATGCCGGTCAGCGAGAACAGGAAGATCGCCAGCGCGGCCGCCGCCAGCGGGCGCCGCTGCGAGAGCCCCGCGAGATCGTCCAAAAGCAGCGAGTCGCCCACTTTGGGCGTGAGCGCGGCGAGCGCGCAGAAGGCGCCGACGCCCATCAGCGCGTAGACGAGCAGGTAGAACAGCATCGCCCCGGCGGCCGCGTTGGTCCCGGCGGTCAGGCCGATCAAGACGTAGCCGGCGTGCGCGATGCTGGAGTAGGCCAGCATGCGCTTGAGGTCGCGCTGCGCCAGCGCGGCGACGTTGCCGAGCACCATGGTCAGCGCCGCCAAGATGGTGAACGAGGCGGACCAGCTCGGCTCCAGCTCGACCAGGCCGATTCGGAAGGTGCGCAGCAGCGCGCAGAACGCCGCCGCTTTGGTGGCCGCGGTCATGAACCCGGTGACGATGGTCGGCGAGCCCTGATAGACGTCGGGGGTCCACATGTGGAACGGAACGATCGAGAGCTTGAACGCGAACCCGACCAGCAGCAGCGCCGCGCCGCTCAGCACCAACGGGTCGGAAGCGCGCGGTTGGATGGCGGCCAGAAAGGTGGTGCCGGTGGCGCCGTAGATCAGCGCGATACCGTAGAGGAAAAAGCCGCTCGAGACCGCGCCCATCAAAAAATACTTCAGGCTCGCTTCGTTGCATTCGACCCGCTCGCGCAGATAGCCGGCGAGCACGTAGAGCGCGAGCGAGAAGATCTCGAGCCCGATGAACAAGGTCATCAGCTCGGCGGCGCTGGCCAGCACCATCATGCCGGTGGCCGCGAACAAAAGCAGGGCGTAGAACTCGCCGCGCTCACGCTCGGCGCGGCGCAGCTCGGGGCGCGCCGCCAGCGCGATCAGCGCCGTGACCGCCGCGATCAGGACCCGCGCGAAGCGCGTCAGCCCGTCGGCGATCACCGTGCCCTCGAGCGCGGCACCGGCCGGGGCGGCAAGCGTCGCGTAGACCGCCAGCGCCAGGCCGGCCAGAGTCAACGTCGATCCGAACCGGTTGCGGCCCGGCGCGCGCAAGACCTCGATCATCAGGATCGCGATTGCGGTTGCGGTCAGGATCAGCTCGGGCGCGATCGCGGCCAACCGGAGCTCGGCAAGCGGCGGCACGACTACGGCGCTCCGATCTGCTGCAGGAACGCCTGCACCGAGGGCTCGAGCCGCTCGAGGATGAAGCCGGGATAGACGCCGATCAGGACGATCAAGAGCAGCAGCGGGGCCAAGGTGATCGCTTCGCGCAGGCTGAGGTCGGCGAGCTTGCGGTTCTCCTCATGCACGATCGGTCCGAACATCGCGCGCAGGAACATGGTCAGCAGATACACCGCCGCCAGAATCACCCCGATCGCGGCGGCGATCGCGTAGGCGCGGGCGGCTTGGAAGCCGCCGAGCAGGATCAGGAACTCGCCGGTGAAACCGTTGAGAAACGGCAGGCCGACCGAGGAGAGCATGATCAGCATGAAACAGAAGGTCAGCCGCGGCACCACCGCGGCGATGCCGCCGTAGTCGGCCAACATGCGGGTGTGGCGGCGCTCGTAAAGCATCCCGACCATCAGGAACAGTCCGCCGGTCGAGAGGCCGTGGTTGACCATTTGGAGCACGCCGCCGGCGACGCCGATCGGGTTGAGCGCGAACAGGCCCAACATCACGAAACCGAGATGGCTCACGCTCGAATAGGCGACCAGCTTCTTGATGTCCTCTTGGGCCAGCGCGACCAGCGCGCCGTAGAGGATGCCGATCACCGAGAGCAGCAGAAACAGCGGGGCGCAGGCGCGGGTGGCGTCGGGGAACAGCGGCAGGGCGAAGCGCACGAAGCCGTAGGTGCCCATCTTGAGCAGGACCCCGGCGAGGATCACGCTGCCGGCGGTCGGCGCCTCGACGTGGGCATCGGGCAGCCAGGTGTGCAGCGGCCAGAGCGGCACCTTGATCGCGAAGGCGAGTGCGAAGGCGGCGAACAGCCAGAGCTGGGTGCTGGGGTCGAGCTGGGTCTGGAGCAGCAGCGGCAGATCGAAGCTGGCCGGTCCGCCGCCGCGCTGGTGAAAAGCGAAGAGCGCCAAGATCGCGGCCAACATCAACACGCTGCCGGCGAAGGTGTAGAGGAAGAACTTGAGCGTGGCGTAGATCCGGTTGGGCCCGCCCCAGATCCCGATCAGAAAGTACATCGGGATCAGCATCGCCTCCCAGAAAACATAGAACAGCACCAGGTCGAGCGCCAAAAACACCCCGAGAATGCCGGTCTCCAGCAGCAGCAGAAAGGCGAGGTACTCGGGCACCCGGTGCCGGATCTCGTTCCACGACGAGAGCACCACCACCCAGCCGAGGAAGGTGGTCAGCAGCACCAGAAACAGGCTGATGCCGTCGACCCCGAGGTGATAGGAGATGCCGTATTGCGGGACCCACGGCCGCCATTCGACGAACTGGTACTCAGCGGTTGCTTCGAATCCGGCGAAGAGCTGAAGCGAAAGGGCGAAGCTGAGCAGCGCTGCGATCAGCGCGATCGCGCGCAGGGTCCGGTCGCCGAGCCCGCGCAGAATCAGGATCGCGGCCGCGCCGGCCGCCGGCAGGAAGATGATCGCGCTCAGAAGACCCATCGCCCCACCCAGGCCCACAGCAGCGCCACCGCGCCGAGCAGCAGGATCGAGATGTAGGTCGGAACCCGGCCGGTCTGAAGCCGGCCCAGGCCGCGTCCGGCCAGCGCCGCCAGCTTGGCCAAACCGTTGACCGCGCCGTCGATCACCACCACGTCGAAGCCGCGCCACAGCGCCTGCGCCAGCGCGAACGTCGGCTGAACGAAGAGCCGGCCGTAGGCCTCGTCGACGTAGTACTTGTGAATCAAGAGCTGCCGCGCCGCGCCCTGCTCCTCGCCAGCGAGCGGATTCTCGCGGCGCTGGTAGCGCAGGTAAGCGAGGCCGAGGCCGAGCAGCGCGGCCGCGATCGCCACCGCGGTAAGCCCGAGCTCGGCCGCGTGCGAGAGGTGGGTTTCCGGGGCGCCGACCACCGGCGCGAGGAACCGCGCCAGCCGATTCGAGCCGCCGAGAAACTCGGGCACGCCCAGCGTGCCGCTCAGCGCCGCGCCGGCGGCGAGCAGCGCCAGCGGCAGCCACATCACCGCGGGGGCTTCGTGCGCGCGCTGGTAAGCGTGAGGCTCGCGGCTCTGCCCGTGAAACGCGAGCAGCATCAGGCGGAACATGTAGAACGAGGTCAGCGCCGCGGTCACGGTTCCAAGCCCCCACAAGAGCCAGGCGTGCTCGAAGGCGGCGGCCAGAATCGCGTCCTTGGAGAAAAAGCCCGACAGCGGCGGCAGGCCGCTGATCGCCAAGGTCGCGATCAGCATGGTCCAATAGGTGATCGGGAGCTTGGCCTTGAGCCCGCCCATGCGCCTGAGGTCCTGCTGCTCGTGGAGCGCGTGGATCACCGCGCCGGCGCCGAGAAACAGCAGCGCTTTGAAAAACGCGTGAGTGACCAGGTGGAAGATGCCGGCGCTGTAGGCGCCGACTCCGACCGCGACGAACATGTAACCGAGCTGCGAGACGGTCGAGTAGGCCAGCACCCGTTTGATATCGAACTGAGCCAGGCCGATGGTTGCCGCCAGCAGCGCGGTGAGCACGCCGGTTACCGCGACCACCGTCTGCGCCAGCGGTGCGAGCTCGTAGAGCGCGGCGCAGCGCGCCACCATGTAGACCCCGGCGGTGACCATGGTGGCGGCGTGGATCAAGGCGCTGACCGGAGTCGGGCCCTCCATCGCGTCCGGCAGCCAGACGTAGAGCGGTATCTGAGCGCTCTTGCCGATTGCGCCGACGAACAAGAGCAGCGGGATCGCCAGCGCCGCGGCGCTGCCCGCGAGCCGGCCCGCGTCCTCGAACACCGGCCCGTAGTCCACGCTGCCGAGCGCGCTATAGATGAGAAAGATCGCCAGCAGAAAGCCGAAGTCGCCGATCCGGTTGACCACGAACGCCTTGCGCCCGGCGGCGGCGGCCGACGGCTTGTGGAACCAGAAGCCGATCAACAGGTACGAGCACAGCCCGACGCCCTCCCAGCCGACGAACATCAGCACGAAGTTGTCGGCCAGCACCAGAATCAGCATCGCGGCCAGAAACAGGTTGAGGTAGGCGAAAAAACGCCGCGGCCCCGGGTCGTGGGCCATGTAGCCGATCGAGTAGACGTGGATCAACAGGCCGACGCCGGTCACCACCAGTGCCATGGTGGCGCTGAGCGGGTCGAAGCGCAGCGCGAAGCGCGCGGCGAAGTCGCCGGCAAACAGCCAGTCGTAGTACTCGTGGCGGATCAGTCGTGCCGCGTCCGGGAGCGCGAGCAGCCGAGTCAGAAGCAAGGCCGCGGCGCCGAACGAAACCAGCGCCGCCAGGCAGGCGAGCGGCCCCAGCAGCGCGCGCGCCAGCCGGCGCCCGATCGCGCCGTTGATCAGGACGCCGGCCAGCGGCGCCAGCGGGATCAGAAACAGGAGCGCGGCTTCGCTCATGCCGATCGCTAACTAACCAAGGGCTTCGCCCTTGATATCCGCCCGCATGGTCCCGAATCGGGTGGCATGGGTGGCCGAAGGCCACCCATGGACGAGCTGCGCATTGTGCGTGAGGTCATCCATGGGCGCGCTGCGCGTGCCCATGCCACCCATGCGCGTGCCCAGCCCACTGGCATCCCGTGCTCCTGCCAGAAACGGGAGCGAAATTCTTGGTTCGCCCTGCATCACGGTCTAACCCCGGAGTTGATCGGCCTCGTCGACCTGGAGCGATGCGCGGCCGCGAAACACGGTGACGATGATCGCGAGGCCGATCGCGACTTCAGCGGCGGCCAGCGCCATCACCAGAAAGCCGAACACCTGAGCGTCGATGTGGCGGCGGAAATGTCCGAAGGCCAAAAAGGTCAGGTTGACGGCGTTGAGCATCAGCTCGACGCTCATGAAGATCACCAGCGCGTTGCGCCGAGTCACCACCCCGACCACGCCGATCGCGAACAGCCCGGCGGCCAGGATTAGGTAGTGGGACAGCGGCGGCATGGCTAGATCCGTTTCTTGGTCAGCACCACGACCCCGACGATCGCGGTCAGGATCAACAGCGAGATCAGCTCAAAAGGATAGAGGTATTGGAAGAACAGCACCCGCGAGAGATAGGGAAGTGAGACCAGCGGCTCGGCGGCGCTGCCGGCCGGGACCGTGGCGCCGCCGACCGCCAGGGTCAAAAGGCCCCAGAGAAACACTGCCAGCAGCGTCGCCGCCTGGCGCTTGAGGCGCGGCGTCTCGGGAGCGCGCGGTTGATCGCGGCGCAGCATCATGATCACGAACAGAAACAGCATCATGATCGCGCCGGCGTAGAGCAGCACCTGGAGCGCGGCCAGAAACGGCGAGCTAAGCTGGGCGAACAGCACCGCCAGCGATCCGAGGCAGACGATCAGAGCCAGCGCGCTGCGCACGATGTCGCGGTGCAGGATCACCACCAGCGCCGCCGCGACCGCCAGGGCTGCGAACACCCAGAAGACCAGAATCCCCACGCGCCCCTCGCTCCCGCCCGCCGGGCCGGAAACCATTGAAAAAAGAGACCTTAGAAATCCAAACGAAGCCGGTACACTAGCCCGCCGGGCGTGCGCCTGTCAAGGCACGCCGCGTCGCGCCGAGGCCACAGGCTGCACACCCTGAAGGAATTGGCGATCTCGAGAATGTGGCCGGGAGTAGAGAGTCACGGCCTCGAGCGCGGCTTGCTTGCGCGGGCGAGGCGGCGGCTTGGGAGGCCCCAACCAGCGCGGCGGCGAGCCGGCTGTCCCTGGCTCGCGGAGACGGGGCGGGCGTTTTTCCGCAAACGGGCAAGGGGGCGGGTTGACCATCCTTGACCATTGGGGCACATCATGACTATGTTAGGGTCATGAATATGGTCAGCGTTGCCGCGCTCAAGGCTCGGCTCAGTCACTACTTGCGGCTGGTCGCCCGAGGTGAGGAGGTGGTCGTGACTTCGCATCGGGAGAGGATTGCGCGCATCCTCCCGGTAGAGGGTCACAAGCCCATGCTTCAACTCGCGTCCCGTCCGGTCGCCGAGCTGCGTCGAATCAAAGGACTTGGAGCGCGCCGTTCGGTCTCTGCGGTAGAGGAATTGATCCGCGACCGGCGCTCGCGATGACCGTCTACCTGGATACGTCAGCCATGCTGCGGGTGCTGTTTCACGAAGCCAACCCGATTCGGATCTGGGGCCAATGGAGTCAGGCTTATTCCAGCAGCCTTTTGCGGGTCGAGGCCTTCCGGGCGGTGGACCGCTTGCGTCTGAAGGGAAAGCTCACGGATCTGGAGGTCGCGAGCCTGGCCACGGACATCCAGATCGTGCGCGATACTCTTGTGACCGTGCCGCTGAACGATTCGATTCTGCGCCGGGCCAGCGAAGCGTTCCCAACCACCGTGGGCACGCTCGACGCACTGCATCTCGCGACCGCGCTCGCCGTGCGTGAGTTCGAGCCGCTGGACCTTCTCCTCACCCACGATCATCAACTCGGGGTCGCCGCACGGAGTCTCGGATTCACGGTCCAGGGAATCGAAAACTAATTCCAGACCCCGGGAATCGGGCGCTGGCAGTCGGGACAGGCGCCGCCGCGGATCCGCAGCTGCCGGATCTGGTAGCCGAAGCGCTCGATCAGCAGCGCGCCGCAGCCCGGGCAGTAGGTGTTCTCGTAGCGACCGACCCGGCCGGGAAGGTTGCCGGCATAGACGAAGTGCAAGCCTTCCTTCATGCCGATCTCGGCGGCGCGCACCAAGGTGTCGACTGCGGTGTCGCGGTGATCCTGCATCTTGTAGTCGCTGTGGAATGCGGTCACGTGCCACGGAATGTCGAGCGAGATGCCGGCCAGGAACTGGGCGATCTCGCGCAGCTCGGCTTCCGAGTCGTTGAAGCCGGGCACGATCAAAGTGACGATTTCGAGCCAGAACCCCATCCGGTGGAGCCGCTGAATCGTCTCCAACACGCTCTCGAGCTTGGCGCCGAGTTGGCGGTAGGCGCGATCGCGAAAGCTCTTGAGATCGACCTTGTAGAGATCGACCCATGGCCGCAGGTACTCGAGCACTTCCGGCGTGCCGTTGCCGTTGGAGATGTAGGCGGTCTTGAGCCCGCGCTGGCGGGCGAGCTGGAACACCTCGACCGCCCACTCGCTGGTGATCAGCGGCTCGTTGTAGGTCGAGGCGACGGTGCTGGCCCGATAGCGCTCCGCCAGGCGCACCAGGCTTTCGGCCGAGGCATCTTGCGGCGGCGCCAGCGCGTTGGGATCGCGCAGCGCTTGCGAGGTCAGCCAGTTCTGGCAGTAGGCGCAGTGCAAATCGCAGCCCAGCATCCCGAACGAGAGCGCGTCGGTGCCCGGCAGGGCATGGAAAAACGGCTTCTTCTCGATCGGATCGCATTGCAGCGCGGCGACATAGTCGAACGGCACCATCAGCGTGCCTTCGCGGTTGAAGCGCACCTTGCAGATCCCCGGCCGGCCGCTGCGGATCAGGCAGCGGTGGCCGCAGGCGAAGCAGACCACATCGTTGTTCTCGCGCCGCTGGTACAGCGCTCCAGGCCGGGTCCGCTCCGCCAGCACCTGCTCCAAGGTTTGGACCTGCTCGCTCGTCGCCGCCATGTCGACCTGCTCGTGAAGGGGATCCTATTGACACAGTATAGCGCGACCGCAGTCAGCAGCCGGTTGGCATGTCCGCCGGCTGTCGGAAGCCGCTTGAGGGGCCGGGAACCCGATGTCATAGTGACCTCGTGGCAGAAACCTTGAGCGTCGCAGAAGCCAAACGGCGCTTCTCCGAGCTGATCGAGCGGGTGCAACGCGGCGAGCAGATCATCGTGGCGCGCCGCGGCAGGCCGGCCGTAGCCTTGGTCGCCCCGGAACCGCCCCTCGATCGGCACCGGGATCGGCCGCTGGGACTGGCCGCGATCGCCGGTTCGCTGGCCGATTGGACTGGGTTGGAGGCGGCCGTCGAAACGATTTACGCCGAGCGGCGCCGCGACCGCCGCGCTCCGCGCCTCCGCTGAGCGTGTACTCTGAGAATTGGCCGGGATTCACGGCCCGCGGAGGATGCGGATGGGGTCGACGCTTTGGGCGCGGCGGGCGGGCTGGTAGCAGGTCAGGAGGGCCACCGCCAGCAGCAGCAGCGCGGCGAGGAGGAAGATCGAGGGGTCGAGCGGGCTGACGGCGTAGAGCATGCTGCTGAGCAGGCGCGTGAGCAGGAAGGCGGCAGCGCAGCCGAGGGCCAGGCCGACTCCGGTCAGGATTGCGCCCTCGCTGAGAATCAGCCGGCTGATGCTACCGGGCGGCGCGCCGAGCGCCATGCGGATGCCGATCTCATGGCTGCGCTGGCCGACCACTTGTGCGAGCAGGCCGTAGAGTCCGACCGCGGCGAGCACCAGCGCGACCGCGCCGAACAGGCTCAGCAGCAGCATGCTGAAACGCGGCTGCGCCAGCGCGCGGTCCAGCAGCTGCTCCATCGTGGTGACGGCGGCGATCGGCAGATCGGGATCGAGCGCGCGGACCACGCTGCGCGCGGGCGCCGCCAGCTCGAGCGGATCGGCCGCGGCTCGGATCAGCACCTTGGTCTCGGCCAGCGGGAACTGGCGCGCCGGCAGATAGAAGGCGGGCTCGGCCGGCTGGTCGAGACCGAGAAACTTGACGTCGCGCACCACGCCGACGATCTCGAACGCGCCCGGCATGTCCGCGCCCCAGGTCCACTGCGGCGTGCTGTCCAAAAGCCGCTGGCCGATCGGATCGCGGTCCGGG
>DASWHO010000064.1:0-9443 GCA_036398155.1 Acidobacteriota bacterium | reverse complement strand
CGGGCGGAACGATGCGGATCGTGCTAGGTGCCGACCACGCAGGCTTCGAGCTCAAGGAGCTGCTTAAGCGCAGCGTCGCGGAGCTGGGACATAGCGCGCTCGACATCGGAACCCAGAGCACGGCGCCGGTCGACTATCCCGATATCGCGGCGGCGCTCGGCCGCGTGATCCAAGCCGGTGAGGCCGACCGCGGCGTCCTGGTCTGCGGCAGCGGGGTCGGCGCGGCGGTCGCGGCCAACAAGCTGCGCGGGATTCGCGCCGCGGTTTGTCACGACGGTTACTCGGCGCATCAAGGGGTCGAGCACGACGACTTGAACGTTTTGTGCCTGGGCGCCCGCATCATCGGAGTTGAGCTCGCCCGCGAGCTGCTGCGGACCTTCCTGGCGGCGCGATTCAGCCGCGCCGAGCGCCATCAACGCCGTCTCGACAAGATCCTGGCGCTGGAGCACCAGCTCTCCGGTCATGCCTAGCGGCGTCTCCGAGCTCCCGGCCGATTATCGCCTGCCCGCACCCTGGCGCGACCGTGTCCTTGACGCTCTGCAGCAGTGGGGGGAGCAGGACCGCGTGCGCCGGCTGTGGGAGCGCGACCCCTCGCTGTGGACCGGCGCAGACGAAGCGGAGTGGTTGGGTTGGTTGGATCTGGCCAGCGACCAGCGCGCCCGATCCGATGAGCTCTCGGCTCTGGCCGACGAGGTTCGTGGCGGCTCGTTTCGCTATCTGCTGCTGCTCGGCATGGGTGGATCCAGCCTCTGTCCCGAGGTGCTGGCGCGGTCCTTCGGCCCGCAGGCGGGCTATCCCGAGCTGCGCGTCCTCGATTCGACCGATCCGGCCATGGTGCGCCGGGTCGAGCGCGAGATCGATCTCGACAGCTGCCTCGTCATCGTCTCCAGCAAGTCCGGCACCACCACCGAAACCAACCTGTTCCGGCAATACTTCTACGAGCTCATTAGCGCTCAAAGCGGCCTGACGCGGGCTGGGGCGCGCTTCATCGCCATCACCGATCCGGGCTCTGCACTGGAAGCGGCCGCCCGGCGCGACGGTTTCGCCCATCTGTTTCACGGCATTCCCAGCATCGGCGGACGCTACTCGGCGCTCTCGAATTTCGGCCTGGTCCCGGCCGCCGCCATCGGCTTGGACCCGCGCCACCTGCTCGGCCGGGCGGCCGCGATGGCGCAGCGCTGTGGTCCGCAGGCCCGACCGGATCAAAACCCCGGGTTGATCCTCGGACTGATCCTGGGCCAGCTCGGGCGGGCGGGACGCAACAAAGTCACCTTCATCAGCTCACCCGGCATCGAGGGTCTGGGCGGCTGGCTCGAGCAGCTGCTTGCGGAGTCGACCGGCAAGCAGGGCCAGGGCTTGATCCCGGTCGATCGCGAGCCGCTGGGCGGCCCGGAGGTTTACGGTGACGATCGCCTGTTCGTCCATTTGCATCTCGAAGCGGACGCCGGCTCGGCGGTTGAACCGGCGCTCGCGGCCCTGGAGCGCGCCGGCCAACCGGTGGTTCGGATCGCGCTCGGCGACCGCTACGATTTGGGTACCGAGTTCTTCCGCTGGGAGTTCGCGACCGCGGTCGCCGGCTCGGTGCTCGAGATTCATCCTTTCGATCAGCCCGATGTCGAAGCCAGCAAGCAGGCCACCCGCAAGCTCACCGCCGAGTACGAACGGAGCGGAGCGCTGCCGACTCAAACCGCGCTTTTCGAAGACCCGGATTGTCAGGTCTTCGCCGCCCCCGCGGTCGCGGCGGCGCTCCGAAGCGCGGCGGAGCGCGGTGAGGGGCTCCGCGCCCTGCTGCGCGCGTTCATGGAAACGGTTCAGCCCGGCGACTACGCCGCGCTGCTTGCTTATCTCGACAGCAACGCCGCCCACGATCAGGAACTGCAGCGCATGCGGCTCGCGATTCGCACGCACAAACAGATCGCCACCTGCGTCGGGTTCGGCCCGCGCTTCCTGCATTCGACTGGACAAGCCTACAAAGGCGGCCCCAACAGCGGAGTTTTCCTGCAGATCACCTGCGCCGACGCGGAGGATGTGCCGATCCCCGGCCAGCCGTACGGCTTCAGCCTGGTCAAGGCGGCCCAGGCGCGCGGCGACTTCGAGGTAATGGAGCAGCGCCGGCGCCGCGCCATCCGCGTGCATCTCAAACGCAATCCGACCGCTGCCCTGGTCCGGCTGCGGCAGGCGCTCGAAGCCACCCTCCAGTCCTAGTTCCGTCAGGCAGAACGGTCTAAACTACTCCCCGGCTCCAGCAGCGGCACTATTCAAATATGCAGATCGGAATGGTCGGACTCGGTCGGATGGGCGCCAACATGCTGCGCCGCATCCTGCGCGGCGGCGAGCAGGGGGTCGCCTACGACCGCCATCCCGAGAAGGTCGCGGCTCTGGTCGGCGCAGGCGCGCAAGGCGCCGCCGACCTCGATCAGTTCGTCTCGATCCTGACCCCGCCGCGGGCGGCCTGGCTGATGCTGCCGGCCGGGGAACCAACCGAAATCATGCTCCGCGAGCTGGCCCGGCGCATGAGCGCCGGCGACATCCTGATCGACGGCGGCAACTCGTTTTTCAAGGACGACGTGCGCCGCGCCCGCGAGCTCGCCGAACGCGGCTTGCACTATGTGGACGTCGGAACCAGCGGCGGGGTCTGGGGGCTCGAACGCGGCTACTGCATGATGATCGGCGGCGAGCCCGGGCCGGTGCAGCGGCTCGACCCGATCTTCAAAGCCTTGGCGCCCGGGCGGGCGGCCGCCGACCGCACCCCGGGCCGCGACCGGGTGGCGGCGGCATCGTTTCAAAATTCCGCCGAACAGGGCTATGTGCACTGCGGGCCCGCCGGCGCCGGACACTTCGTCAAGATGATCCACAACGGAATCGAATACGGCTTGATGCAGGCCTACGCCGAAGGTCTCGATCTGATGCACAACGCTCGCTCCGAGAACCAACCCGCAGAATACCGCTATCACTTCAACCTCGCCGATATCACCGAAGTCTGGCGCCGGGGCAGCGTGGTCGGGTCCTGGCTGCTCGATCTCACGGCCGCGGCGCTGCTGGAACAACCGGACCTGGAACGCTACAGCGGACGTGTTTCCGACTCCGGCGAAGGCCGTTGGACGGTCTTGAGCGCGGTCGAGGGCGCAGTTCCGGCCCCGGTGATCACCACCGCTTTGTATGCGCGATTTCGCTCGCGCCAGGAGCGCTCGTTCGCCGATCGGGTGCTGTCGGCCATGCGCGAGAAGTTTGGCGGCCATGTCGAACCCGGCTCAGGCCACTAGCCGCGGCATCAAGATAGCCCCATCCTTGCTGGCGGCCGATTTCCTGCGCCTCGGCGAGCAGATCGCCGCGGTCGAGTCGGCCGGTGCCGACCGGCTGCATCTCGACGTTATGGACGGCCGCTTCGTCCCCAACATCAGCCTGGGCGTTCCGGTGGTCGCGGCGGTGCGGCGCGCGACCGCCCTGCCGCTCGAAGTCCACTTGATGATCGAGCAGCCGGAGGATTACCTCGACGCCTTCGCCGCCGCCGGTGCCGACTGCCTGATCGTGCACCAGGAAAACAGCCCGCACCTGCATCGCACCGTGCAGGCAATCAGGGGGCTCGGCAAGAAAGCCGGCGTCGCCTTGAACCCGGCCACCACCGACCTGCTGATCCGAGACATCCTGGACCAGCTCGATCTGGTCCTGATCATGACCGTCAATCCGGGGTTCGGCGGCCAGCGCTTCGTCGAAGCCATGCTTCCGAAGATCCAACGGCTTCGCGAGCTGCTGCTTCAGGAGCAGCTCGGTTGCGAGCTCGAGGTCGATGGAGGCATCGACCGCAAGACCGCGCCCCGGGCCGTCGCCGCCGGCGCCTCCGTCCTGGTGGCCGGAACCTCGATCTTCTCCGACCCCTCCGGGCCGGCCGCAGGGCTGCGGCGGCTCGCACAATCCTGCTCCCCTGCCCCGCCCTGAGCCAGTCGGCCACCCCCTGAAAGTCAGAAGGGCGAAGCCCTCGATTAGCTACGAGCGCGCGCCGGGAGCTCGCCACTCTGTCAGGTCGGAGGGGCTCCCGAGATTGGTTCGCTCCGATTTTCCCAGCCTCACGCCCGATGCCACGGCCCGAGAATTGCTTGCCTAGCCCGACAAGATGGCTGGGGACAAGTCACTGACCGTCCTGGAAAACGCTTTCGACTCGCTCGCACGCATGGCCGCGAGCGTCGACGAGGCTCCCAATCGACTGGCGATCAAGCCGCTCTTGATCTGGTCTTGGCACGCGTTCGGCTTCTTCGTCTGCGACCGATTGCGGACCAAACCAGAGCTGCTGCCGCTCTGGATCCAAGACCGCCTGAGCTGCGGGCATCCCGCTCTGATCGTCGAGCGCGACGCGCGCTGGGGGCCCGGCGAGCTATTGTCCCCGATCCAGATGATCGACCTGCTCAGCGCGCCCGACCTGCCCTGCGTCGCGCCCGGCATGCACAGCGGCTGGGAGCTGCCGGCCGACGCCTGCCGGCAACTGCGGGAGCGGATCGGCCGGATCCACCCGCTCCATCTCGACGCCGGCCAACAGCAAGATCTGCTCCTGCTCCTGGCGCTGCATCGCCGCCTGATCGAGCTGCCCGCGCCCTTTCGGTACGACAACTCCGAGGCATACCGGGCCCTGCCGACGCTTCTGTTTTGCTTGGACGCGCTAGCGCCGGCCGGCTGGAGCGCCGGGGTTTCGATCTCGACCGAACGGGTTCGAGCCGCGCTGCCTCTGCTCATCCCCGGCGCAGGTACCTAACTGGGCGACCGAGAGGTCGGACGGGACAGCCTGTCAACACGGCTGGACGTTTCGGCGCTGCAAGCATCAGGATCAAACGCCAATCGACCGCTTCTGCAGCTACCAGCCGGCTCAAGAACCGCGCTCCGGGCGGCATGAAGTTTGCGAACATACACGGACTCGGGAGGATTTCCATGACCATGCCTCAGCCCAAGACACCCTGGAAGAGCCGATTTGCGGCCCGCACTCAGAAGATGACCAGCTCGGTGATTCGCGAGCTGCTCAAGCTGACCGAAAAACCCGACATTATCTCCTTTGCCGGTGGCCTGCCGGCGCCGGAAGTGTTTCCGGTTCCCGAGCTGCAGGCCGCAGCCCAGCGGGTGCTCGAGCATCATGGCGCGGCGGCCTTGCAATACAGCCCGACCGAAGGCTATCGGCCGCTGCGCGAGCTCTTGGCGCGCCATATGCGCCGCTACGGGATCAAGGTGACGCCCGAGCATGTCTTGATCACCACCGGCTCGCAGCAGGCCTTAGAGCTGATCGGCAAGCTGCTGATCAACCCCGGGGACCGGATTCTGACCGAAGAGCCGACCTACCTCGGCGCGCTCCAGGCCTTTACCGGCTATCAGGCCGAATACGTGACGGTGCCGATCGATCACCACGGGCTCCAGATCGATCGGCTCGAGGAAGCGCTCCGGGTCGGCCCCAAGTTTCTATACGTGCTCCCGAACTTCCAGAATCCGAGCGGGGTCACCCTGAGCCTGGAGCGCCGCCGCCGGTTGGTCGAGCTGGCCAATCATTACGGCAGCCCGATCGTCGAAGACGACCCCTACGGCCAGCTGCGCTATCAGGGCGAACACCTTCCGCCGCTGGTCAAGCTCGATGCCGAGTTTCACAACTGCGCCAACGGCGAGCACGCCTTCACCGGCAATGTGCTCTATCTCAGCACCCTGTCGAAGACGCTGGCCCCAGGGCTGCGGATCGGCTGGATCGTCGCGCCCGAGGAAGAAATCCAGCGTCTGGTCCAGATGAAACAGGGCTCCGACCTGCACACCAGCACCTTCACCCAGGTTCTCGCCTACGAGACTGCTCGCGGCGGCTTCTTGGATCGCCACGTTCGCCATATTCGCAAGGTTTACGGCGAACGCCGGAGCGCGATGCTGGAGGCCTTGAAGCGACACTTCCCACCCTCGGTCGCCTGGACCGAGCCGCAAGGCGGCCTGTTTCTGTGGGTGCGGCTGCCGCAAGGAAACGATGCTGAAGAGCTGCTGGAATTCGCGCTGGAACAGAAGGTGGCGTTCGTTCCCGGGACCTCGTTCTTTCCGTGCGGCGGCGGGCGCGAGACCCTGCGCCTGAATTTCTCCTACTGCAACCCGGCCGTGATCGAGCAAGGCATTCGCCGCCTGGGCCTGGTCGTGAAACGCTTCCTGCAGCAAGGCCAAGGACCGAGCCGGAAGCAGGCCGCATGAGCACGGGACCGCCGATCGATCTGCAGCTCTCCGATCAGGAACGCGAGATGATCGAGCTGCTGCAACGCGAGCTCGGTTTGAGCTCGCACGCCGAGGTGCTGCGGGTTCTGCTCCACCAGGCGATGAAGCGCCGCGCCGTGGTCTGCCCAACCTGCGGCCACATGGCCCAGCGCAGCGCCGCGGACCAAGCGAGCTGCAGCTCCTGTCTTTCGATCCTGCAGCTCAGCCAGGGAATCTGGCAGGCGATTCAATCCGATCCGCGCCGGCCCAAACCGCTCTAGAAACCTTGGTCTCAATCCGATCCAACCGATGCCCATAGCGAGCTTCTGGCCGCATACAGATCCGCGCATTGCGGGCAGACACCCTGTTGCGGCTCCCACTGGGGAAAATCCGCCTGAATTCCGACCCGGACCGGCTCCGTCAACTGCGACCCAACCAGCCGCTCGAAGGTCGGCAGGCGACACAACGAGCAGCGCTGGCCGCGGCGGGTCGAACTCGAGCCCCCGCCCAAGAGCGCCAGGGCGGCCAGCTCCGCATGGCTCGGCCGCGGGCCGTCGAACAGCCGCACGAACGCGCTGTCGTCCGGCTTTGCCCCCGCCGCGAATGCCCGGCTGAATTCAACCCAGCACCGGATCCGGGCATCCGACTCGGTCCAACCGGCCCGCGACAGTCGCCCCTCGATCGACGTGTCCCACAGAACCCGATAGCGCTCGCGCACCAACCGCTCATAGGCCGGGCTGTCCCGATCGTGGTCCAGCCAAGGCACATAGCCGAACGCCGGTTCGAGCATGTCGGCGACATGGAGCAGCTCGTGACGCAAGAGCCGCAGCGCACGCTCGGGCTGGACCAAAGTCTCGGCGCGCAGGCACAAAACCAATCGCGTCGGCTTGGCCGCCGTCCCGGCCGCCGCCGCGACGAACAGCTCGGCTCCCTCCTCGCGGGCTCCGGGGGCTGACACGATCAGAATCTGTTCGACGGCGGATAGGGCCTCGATCCGTTCCGCCAGCGCCTGCTCGAGCGGCTCCGCGAGCCACAGTCGCCGAAACCAGCTCCAATGAATCGACCGAAAAGCCTCCTCGCGCCGTTCCAAGTCGAGGATGGAATAGACCTGGTCTCGTTCGCGCCGGAAAACCGCTTCCTGCTGGTGACCGTAAAGCGCTCGACAGACTCCCTCCTCCACCAACCGCGCGTCGAATTCCAGCGGACGGAGGCCAGCCAAGCGTTGCGATCCGATCAGCTCCAGCCCCCGGGTCCGGACCCGCTGACCCGCTTCGAGACCATCTGCGGTTCTCATGGTCCGGTCGGCTCAGCCGGTCCACTCGGCCCACAGCCGCCGCACGCCACCGGCACCGACTCCTCATCGGCGCTGCGCAGCTCGAGCAGCGATGGCCCGCATTGAATCTGAAACGCTGCGCACTCCGACCGCACCAGCGCCAGCAACAGATCCGCCAGCGCCCCGCACGGACCCTCGGGATCCTGCCGCAGCGCCCGGCTGGCAAACACCGGCGCGAAGCGGCCCAGGTGATCGCGCAGGAAAAGGCGCTGGGCCGAGCGGGTGACTTGCAGCATGGTCTGGTCGCCGTGCTCCAAGGCAAACGCCTCCTTGCGACACAAGAACATCAGGAACTCGCATTCGCAGCTCAGATGGTCGGGCCGTTCATGAACACCCGACCCCAGCCGCAGGCCGAAGGCGGCATAGAAGCCGCCGATGTCGGCGAGCTGTTGCGGCTGAGAGTACGGCGCATCGAGCTGATACTCGGTCTCGTATGGAGGGGTCGCGCCGCGAGCGGTGTGCCCGAACAGTCGGCCAAGCTGATCCGCCAGCAGGCGGGGTTCCAATCCTTCGTACACCGTGGCCAGGTGCCAAGCCGCTGGACTCACAGCGTCGGCGCGGTCGCGATCGAGTCGAGCGGCGGCCGCGCACACGGCGGCCGGATCGAAGCAGGATAGGAACCGTTCGAGCTGTTTGGGGGCGGCGCCCAGTCCCAGGCTCAAGGTCCGATAAAGCGCCGCGCGGCAGAGGGCCGGTTCGAGCTCAGATCGAGTTGGCGTGGATGGGGGCTCGGACATGAACCGGCTCCTCGATGGTGGTGCGGAACAGCTCTTGGCCCTCGCGGCCGAGGGCGATGACGGTGTCGTTGTAGATCTCGAGCTTGCGACCGCGAAGCTCGGCCTCATAAACCTTCGGCCCCTCCTCGATCCGATAGCCGAAGATGATCCGGTTCGAGCGCCGGAACAGCTGGAGCACGGCGAGCAGCTCGCGATCGGGGTGGCTGTAGCGTTCGATCGCCTGATCGACCCCGGGACCGAACATCTGTCGCAAGTAGGGCCGCGGCACCCACCGCGGCGGGATGTAATAGCCGTTGGGCTCGGTGCCGAGCTGCGGGTAGAGCGGCAGCGCCACCTTGGCAACGTGAACCAGATAGTACAGCGGATGGTAGCGATCCTCGGCCCAGCTACCGTCCGGGTTGAGCCGCACCAACCCCTGCATCCGGATCTGGCCGATGCAGGCCGCCATGCAGCGGGTCTCCATCGGCATGCCTTCGCTTTCGGGATCGCTGCCCTCGACCCGCGGGTAGCAGGCCACGCACTTCTCCGAAACTCGCGTGTTGCCGCGGTACATCGACTTCTTGTACGGGCAGGCCTCGACACACTTGCGGTAGCCGCGACACTCGGCCTGGTCGATCAAAACAATGCCGTCCTCGGGACGTTTGTAGATTGCTTTGCGCGGACAAGCCGCCAGGCAGGCCGGATAGCTGCAGTGGTTGCAGATCCGCGCCAGATAGAAGAACCAGGTCTGGTGCTCGGGCAGCTCCGCGCCATCGGGATCGAACTGCCCGCGCACGCCGGGCCGGCCCACCGGGTTGTCCTCATAGATATTGGGGGAGTTCCACTCCTCATCGGTGGGCAGATAACCCAGCACCCGGGCGCTGTCCGGGGTCAGCGCCTTCTGGCCGGCCTCGAAAATCGTCTGGCCGTCGTACCGACCATAGGGCGCAAGAGCGCCGGTGCCGGAAGGAGCGCTCCAGCGTTGCCCGCCCGGATTGTGACGCTCCAACAGCTCGAGGATCTTGAGATCCCAAAACTGCGGATAGCCGCCGTACGGTTTGGTCTCCACGTTGGCCCACCACATGTGTTCCTGCCCCTTGCTGAAGGTCCAGGTCGACTTGCAGGCCATGGTGCAGCTCTGACAGGCGATGCAGCGATTGATGTTGAACACGAACGCGAACTGGCGCTGCGGGAAGGCCGCT
>DASWHO010000063.1:0-6451 GCA_036398155.1 Acidobacteriota bacterium | reverse complement strand
GGTCGCCTCCGCGTCGCGCCCGCGCTGCGCCAGCAGCGTACCGTATGTGAGGTTCGCCTGGAGGTTGTCCGGATCGAGGGCCAGCGCCTGTTCAAGCTGCCGCAGCGCTGCTTCGATGTTTCCTGAACGCGCCAAGGCGGCCGCCAGATTCCCGCGCGCCCTGGAGCTGTCCGGATTGGCTGCGACCGCTTGCTTGAACTCCTCGACCGCAAGCTCGAACTCGCCGCGCACGAAGGCCTCGTTGCCCCTTTGGCCGTGGACCAGCTCGCCGATCGTCGCCTCGCGGGCATCCTCGATCAGCGGGTCCTCCAGCGGAGCTTCGGTCGCGCCTCTCCGCCCGAGGAATTCGGCGGCTCGTTTCAGGTCACCCAATCCGCGGAAGGCGAGGCCCAGAGGGTAGTGGATCGCGGACGCCTGTGGCGCCAGACGAAGAGCGCGCTCCAGCAGCTCGACGGCGTGCGGATAGTCTTTGCGCGCGAGGGCGAGCTGTCCGAGCTCGACATAGGCCGCTGCCAGCTCCGGGTTCTTCGCCAACACTTGGTTCAAGAGCTGCTCCGCTCGCTCCAAAGGGCGTTGCCGAAGATAGACCCGTGCCAAGTGGATCGGGGTCGGCAGGTAATCCGGCTTGAGCTTCCAAGCGCGCTCGAAGCTCTCGATACTGCGCGGCAAGCGCGCCAGCTCCAGGTAGACGTGCCCGAGATAGTACGGCCAGCGAAAATCCTCGGGCGCAAGCCGCTGCGCGTTTTCGAAACAGGCTCGGGCCGCCGCGGGAAGATCATGGGAGAAATAGAGGACTCCCTGGCTCCCAAACTTGCCGGCGAGCTCGGCCGGATCGTGGGTCTGAAGCAGCATTTGGTCCAGCTCGGCTTGGCCCGAGCGCAGGAGCTGGGCAACGCTGGGCTCGAGCTGGTCGAAGGCGGTTTCGGGCACCGGCTCGAGCTGCGGCTCGCCGGGAGCGCTCGACCCGGTCCGCGACCCCAGCGCCATCAGCAACAGGCAATGGAGAAAGACGGTCGGGCGCCAACACCTCAAGCGAGTGGACCTACTGGCAGCTCTGGCCACGTCCCTGTCGCAGCAGGTTATAACGCCCCGCGACCAGCTCGGCACCTTCCCATCTTTCACACCGGCCCCCCGGCCACCGAACCGTGACCTCGACGACCCGGTCCGCGGCTCCGAGCCCGAACGAGACCCGCGGATCGTTGGAGGAGGCGTAGCTGCCCTCGGCGCGCACCCGGCGCCACAGCACCCGCCCATCCTCCAGCTGGACGCCCGCGCGCGCCCCGTAGGCGTCCCGCTTGCCGCGCAGCAGGCGCAAGCCCAGCCAGCGGCTCCGGTCCCCAGCTTGATTGATCAACATCCGCACCGGCCCGCCGTTGTTGGTAATCACCACGTCGGGATCCAGGTCGTTGTCCAGGTCGCCGAACGCCGCGCCGCGGCTGACCTCCGAGAGCTCGAACGCCGGCCCGCCGGCGGCGCTGGTCTCTTCGAAGCGGCCCCCGCCTAGGTTGCGGAACAGCTGGTTTTTTTCGTCGAGCGGATACGGCTGCACGGCGCTGCGGCTGCGCGGGTAGAAGCGCACCGCGCCGTTGGCGACCAGCAGATCGAGCCAGCCGTCGCCGTCGTAATCGATCCAGGCGGTGCCAAAGCCGGTGCGGCCGTAGCTGGGGGCCGCCAATCCCACATCGACGCTGGCGTCTTCAAAGCTGCCCGACCCGAGGTTGCGATACAGCGTGTTTTTCTCCTCGAAAATGTGAGTCATGAATAGGTCGGGGTCCCCGTCGCCATCGTAGTCGCCACTGTCTATCCCCATGCTGCCTTCGGCCTTGCCCTCGGCATTGAAAGCGCAGCCGGCCAAGAGCGCCCGATTCTCGAACCTGCCGTCGCCTTGGTTGATCCAAAGCTGGTTGGCCAGGGCGTCGTTCGCGACGTACAGATCGAGTCGGCCGTCGAGGTCGAAATCGTCGGCCACCACACCCAAGCAGCCGCCATACTCGCTCGCGATCCGCGAGCTGGCCGAACCGTCGCTGAAAGTCCCGTCGCCGTTGTTGTGCAGC
Source organism: Acidobacteriota bacterium (assembly GCA_036398155.1). Lineage (GTDB taxonomy): Bacteria > Acidobacteriota > DASWHO01 > DASWHO01 > DASWHO01 > DASWHO01. The sequence goes on along the minus strand of DASWHO010000063.1, from coordinate 4,397 downwards.
AGCCGGTCGGGATAGGGCTGATAGCTCAGCGGGCCGCAGTAGTCGATCAGACCGGAGGGCCCGCGACACTCCTTGTGGCTCTCCAAGCTGAAGTCGACGTAGTTGCAGACAAACAGGTCCAAAAAGCCGTCGTCATCATAGTCGAGCCAGGCGGCCCCGGTGCTGAAACGCGGGTCGTCGGCACCAGCCGCCGCGGTGACATCGGTGAAGCTACCGTCGCCATTGTTGCGCCAGAGCTGATTATGACCGAAGTTGGCGAGGTACAGGTCGAGGTCGCCGTCGTTGTCGAAATCGCCGGCGGCGACGCCCATTCCGTAGCCGGCGGTGCGCAGACCGGATTCCGCGGTGGCGTCCCGAAACGCCAGTCGGCCGCTCTCGATCAGAAGATTCCGAAACAGACGACCCAGCGGCGGATCGGGTTGCTCGCGTGCCTCGTTCGCAGGCGATCGCGTTTCCATCCGACCGCCTTGAACCAGATAGAGGTCCAGATCTCCGTCTTGGTCGTAGTCCCACAGCGCCGCGCCCGCTCCCAGGATCTCCGCCAGGTAAAGCTTGCCGCTGGCGCCGTTAGTGTGCACAAAGTCGACCCCCAGCTCGGCGGCCCGCTCCGCGAATGCCGGTTCGGCCGCCGGCGGGCCCTGAGCGACCGTTTCCGCTGCGGAAGCGGAACCCGCGCACCCAACGATGAGCAGCGCCAGAAAAAAAACGCGCCGCCTCATGGGCGGCGCGCCAAAAGATTCTGCTGTGTTTATCGAACCGCCCCCCTGCTTACTCGGGGTCGGCGCTCAGCTCGATCAGCTCGACCGGGATCACGCACTCGCAGGCTTGGACGTCCATGCTCCAAGTGAATGACCCTTGATCCGCCAGAGCCTCGTCCGCGATGCTCAGCGTCCAAAGGCCGTTGGGATCCTCGCCGATGAAAGCGCCGAGCGCCTCCTCGGCTACCAGCGGGGTCTCCGTGACCAAGTTGGCATAGAGATTATCGGTCGCCGGACCCGGCGGATTGCCGGTCCCGCCGTCGTCGTCCCACAGTGTTCCGTTGTAGACATTGTCGTTGCTGCCGCCGTTGTTGGTCGAGAGCGACACAGCCGTTCCGGCCGGTGAGGTCAAGAGGATGTCGAGGTCGGCATTCCAGGTATGGGTGATGTTCGTCGTGACGTTGACATCGCAGATATAGGCCGGTGCCACGCCGCTGAACGTAACCGTGGAGCTTACGGTGGTGAGATCCACGATCGCGACTGGGACGGCATTGGTTTGGCTGACGAGCGTGTTCGGAGGATTCTCGCTCAGTGTCGTCACCGCGAGGTTCCAGGAGGCCAAACTACCGGTATCCGCGAGGGCGGTATCGGCAATGTCGAGCGTCCATACACCATTCGGATCCTCGCCCACGAAAGCCGCCAGCGCTTCCTCGACCACCAGCGGTGTCTCGACCACCAGGTTGGCAAAAACATTGTCGCTCACCGGGCCCGGCGGATTGGTCGCGCCGCCGACATCGTCCCAGAGAGTTCCGTCGAAGACATTGTCATTGCTGCCGCCGTTGGCGGTCGAGATCGTCACGACCGTCCCGGCCGGCGAGGTCAGCGTGATGTTGAGGTCGGCATTCCAAGTGTGGGTGATGTTCGTGGTCACATCCAGGTCCCAGAGAAACGTGCCGGCGCCGGAAACGGTGGTCATCGACGTCGTGGTAGCCAAATCGTTGATCGCCAGCGGGGTATCGGTGGACGGGAAGTCGGTGGTCTCTTGGGTGCAAGGCGCCCCAGGTGGATTCGGCGGCGCCACGCGCGGGCTTCGATCCGAAGGGCGATCGCCCACCAATCCCAGATTGGCGGGATCAACCCCTCCCAGGCTCAGACCGAGCTCGCGGTACTGGGCGATCAGAGATTCGAGCTGCGCCAGAACCGCAGGGTCGGTTGCGTTTTGTGGTTTGAGGGCACGGATCTGTTCGCCGATGGAGAGCATCTGATCCCAGATCGCTTGCTTGTCTTGGGCCCCGGCGGCTGCCGCCAGGCCGACCATACAGACCAAAGCCAATAATGCACTACGCCTCACGGAAACCTCCCCTTCAGCTTGAAAGTCAGCCGATCTTCACGAGGGATCCACTCCGGACCCCAACTTCGGAACCATATCATACGCTGAAGCCAAATCGGATGTCGAGTAAAACCTGGAAGGGGCGATCAGAAGCCAAAATCAACGCCCGTGCCGAATCTTTGCAGCCTCGATTATCATGGCGCCTGCGCCATGCCCCCATGGAGAGTTGTGAAGCACCGCCGCTTCGGGTGTTCGCCACGGACAGTCGGCTGGAGGGAGGACCGATTCCTGTTGCGCGTGAACCACATCGAGAAGGTGAGCGGCCCGAGCCGAGCCGAGGTTCTGCGGGCTGCGGCCGACGAGGCCCCTCTTTGAGCGCGCCGAGCGCGACCTCGGAGGCGATGGCGCTGGCGGCCCCGGCCCGCGCCGTTCTGGATACCGCGCTCCAGCCGCTGAAGCGCGGCAGCGTCGATTGGGTCAGCCTGCCGATCGCCGAGCGCATCGTGCTGCTCGAGCGGCTCGCGCGCGATGTCGCCGCGGTGGCGGAGCGCTGGGCCGGAGCCGGGATTCTGGCCAAGGGACTCGATCCTGCCGGCCCAGCGGCGAGCGAGGAATGGATCGCCGGGCCCTATCTGGTGCTGCGCAACCTGCGGCTGCTGGGACGCACCCTGCGCGACATCCAGGCTCACGGGCAGCCGCGCATTCCGGGACCGATCGCAACCCGCGACGGCGGCCAGGTGGTCGCTCGCGTCTTTCCGCTCGATCTCTACGACCGCCTGTTCTACCGCGGCGTGACCGCGGAGGTCTGGTTGGAGCCGGAGGTCCGCGCGGCGGAGCTGGGCGAGTCGCTCGCACCGGCTTACCGCAGCCCGGCGCCCGCGGTGCGGATCGCCTTGGTGCTCGGCGGCGGCAACGTCTCCTCGATCGGGCCGATGGACGCGCTCTACAAGCTGTTCGTCGACAACCAGGCGGTGCTGCTCAAGCTCCATCCGGTCAACGCCTATCTGCGCCCGATCCTCGAGCAGGGCTTCCGGGCGCTGATCGAGCGCGGCGCGCTCCGGCTCGCGAAAGGCGGCCCGGCCGAAGGCGCGTATCTGTGCCACCATCCCCTGGTCGACGAGATCCATATCACCGGATCGGACCGGACGGTCGAGGCGATCGTCTTCGGCGCCGGGCCCGAAGGCGAGCGGCGCAAGGCCGAGCGGCGGCCGCTGCTGGCCAAACGCATCAGCTGCGAGCTCGGCAACGTCAGCCCGGTGCTGGTGGTGCCGGGCCGCTGGAGCGCGTCCGCTCTCGACTACCAGGCCGCCAACCTGGTCTCGATGCTGGCCAACAACGCCGGCTTCAACTGCAATGCGCTGCGGGTGCTGATCCTGCACGCCGAGTGGCCGCAGCGCGAGGCGCTGCTCGACCGGATCCGGCGCTTGCTCGCCCGCCTGCCGCCGCGCAAGGCCTACTATCCGGGCGCCGCCGACCGGCACCGCGCGTTCGTCGCGGCGCATCCGGACGCCGAGCGCTTCGGCAGCGCCGGCGCCGGCCAGCTCCCGTGGACGCTGATCAGCGGCCTGGCGCCCGATGCCGCGGAGGAAATCGCCTATCGCACGGAAGCGTTCTGCAGCCTGTTCTGCGAGACCAAGATCTCGGCGCCGACGCCGGCCGCGTTCCTCGAGCGGGCGGTGGCGTTCGCCAACGACCGGCTCTGGGGCACGCTCAATGCCACCATCCTGGCGGCTCCCGGCTCAGGTCGCGACCGTGAAATCGGCGCCGCGATCGAGCGCGCGATCGGCGCGCTGCGCTACGGCACGGTCTCGATCAACCACTGGGCCGCGGTCGGTTTCGGCTTGGTGGTCACACCCTGGGGCGCGTTCCCGGGCCATGATCTCTACGATATTCAGTCCGGAGTCGGCGTGGTCCACAACACGCTGATGTTCTCCCGGGTGCAAAAAACGGTGCTGCGGGCGCCGTTCCGGGTTTGGCCGACCCCGGTCTGGTTCGTTACCCATCGTCGCGCTAGGGCCCTGGCCGGCAAGCTGATCGGCTTCGAAGCCGCCCCCTCTGCTTGGAAGGCGGCCGGCATCGTCTGGTCGGCGCTGCGCGGCTAGAGGCAATGCATGCCAGCCGGCCGCCGAGGCGCGCATGGGTGGCATGGGCGTGCGCAGCAAGCCCATGGACGACTCACCTTCGTGCACGGCCCGTCCATGGGCGCCCTCCGGCCGCCCATGCCACCCGCTCAGCGGCGCGGCGGGGTGACGTTCTTGATCCGCGGCTCTTCCTGCTCGACGGTCGCTTCGGGGCGCGGGCGCCAGGTGCCAAACAGCACCGTGAGCAGGCCGAGCAGGATCTCGTCGACGAACGGGATCATGTCGGGG
>DASWHO010000062.1:0-17438 GCA_036398155.1 Acidobacteriota bacterium | reverse complement strand
AGCGACTGGTGTTTCCGGCGCCGCGGGCCGAACGGGTGGCCCGAGCGCTGCAAAGGTTCCCGGGCGCCGCCGATCGATTGGTTCAGGTGGCGGCGGATCTGAGACCGCTGCGGCGGCTTCTGGTTTAGCCCGCATTTCTCACAAGCCATCTACTGCGGCGACGTAATGCACGGTGTCTGCGGCGTTATGCTTGCCCGGCCTCCTCGACATACTGTTTAGTATGCCTGCGTCGGCCGGGCGGCGCATGCCTTGCAGCCACCGCACCTTACGCCGCCTCGCGACGATGCCTTGTGAGAAATGCGTGCTAGCCGGTTTTGGCGATTCGAAAAGATGGGTCTACGATGCTCCCGAAGGGCATCATGAACCAACTGCGCGGCAAGATCCTGGTGGTGGATGACGAGCAGGTCATTCGCGACTCGCTGTGCCATCTGATGCGCGAGTTCGGCTATCAAGTGGAATCGGCGGCCAGCGGCGCGGAGGCGTTGGGCCATTTCCGCCGGGCCGGCGACTTCGACTTGGTGGTGACCGACGTCAAGATGCCGGAAATGAGCGGCATCGACCTGCTCGGCAAGCTGCGCGAGATCGACAGCGAGTTCGTGCCGATCGTGGTGAGCGGCTACAGTGAGACCGAGAATGTGATCGGAGCGCTGCAGCGCGGCGCCTACGACTTCATCCAGAAACCGTTCCGCTTCCAGGAGCTCGAAGTTGTGCTGCGGCGCGGCTTGGAGAAAAAGCGCCTGGTGCACGAAAACGAGCAGCACCGGCTGCATCTGGAGGAAAAGGTGCAGGAGCAGACCCTGGCGCTGCGCGAGGCGTTCGACCAGCTCGAGTTTTCCTACCGCGCGATGCTCGAGGCGCTGGTCGCGGCGCTCGACGCCCGCGAGCAGGAGACCGGGCAGCACTCGCTGCGGGTCCGCGACTACACTTTGATTCTGGCCCGGGTGATGGGGCTGCCCAGCGCCACGCTGGTCGATATCGATCGCGGCGCGCTGCTGCACGATATCGGCAAGATCGGGATTCCGGACGCCATCCTGCTCAAACCCTCGGCGCTCAGCCCGGAGGAGTGGACGGTCATGCGCCGCCATCCGGAGATCGGTTACCGGATCCTCTCGGGCATCCCGGTGCTGGAGCCGGCGGCGCAGATGGTGCTGACCCACCAGGAACATTACGGCGGCGGCGGCTATCCGCAGCAGCTGCAAGGCGAGCAGATCCCGCTCAGCGCTCGGCTGTTCGCGATCGCCGATTGCTTCGACGCCATGACCTCGAATCGTCCCTATCGCCGCGCGCTGTCGCAGGAGGCGGCGCGGGCCGAGATCCGGCGCTGCGGCGGTAGCCAGTTCGACCCGCGGCTGGTGGAGATCTTCGATCGCAACTTCGCCCAGATCGAGTCTGCGCGGCTGCGCCATGCGGGCCGCGCCGCGCGCTTGGACTTCAGCGTCGAGGCCCGGCCTCAGCCGCTCAAGGCGATCTGATTCTTCTTGATCTTCTCGAGCAGGGTGGTGCGTTTGAGCCCGAGCAGCTCGGCGGCGCGCTTCTTGTTGCCGCCGGTGCGCTCCAGCGACATCAGGATCAAGCCGCGCTCGATCTTGCCGATCAGCTCGTTGAGCGAGAGCCCGTCCTCCGGCAGCTCGATGTCGCCGCTCAGCCTGGCGCTGCCGCGGCGCAGCACCCGGGCGGGAAAGTCCTCGGGTTCGAGCAGCACGCGGTCGCCGGACAGGGTCACGGCATGCTCGATGCTGTTTTCCATCTCGCGCACGTTGCCGGGCCAGTCGTAGTTCATCAGCTCCTGCAGCAGCGCTTGGGAGATGCGCTTGTCGGCTTTTTTCTGCCGGCTGCAGAGCTTGCTGAGAAAATGATGCACCAGCAGCGGTATATCGCCGCTGCGTTGGCGCAAGGACGGGAGCTGGATCGGAATCACGTTGAGCCGATAGAAGAGATCCTCGCGGAATCGATGCTCGCGGACCGCGGCCGCCAAATCGGCGGAGGTCGCGGCCAGAATCCGGACATCGACCTCGATGGTCTCGGTGCCGCCGAGCCGTTGGAAGCGGCGTTCCTGCAGCACCCGCAGCAGCTTGACCTGAAGATGGAGCGGCAGGGTCCCGATCTCGTCGAGCAGCAAGGTGCCGCGATCGGCCTGCTCGAAATGGCCCGGCCGGGGCCGGTCGGCGCCGGTGAACGCGCCGCGCACGTGGCCGAACAGCTCGTCCTCGATCAAGGTTTCCGGAATCGCACCGCAGTTGACGCACACCAGCGGGAAATCTTTGCGCCTGCTGTTGTAGTGAATCGATTTGGCCACCAGCTCCTTGCCGGTGCCGCTTTCGCCGGTGATCAAGACCGTGCTGTCGGTCGGCGCGACGGTCTCGATCCGACTGTAAACCCGCCGCATCGCTTCGGAGCGGCCGACGATGTTGTCGAACTGATAGCGTTCCTCGAGCTGGCGGCGCAGCGAACGATTCTCCTCCGCCAGCCCCCGGTGGCGCAGCGCCTTCTCGATCGCGAGCGAAAGCTGGACCGGTTTGAACGGCTTGGTCAGATAATCGGCCGCCCCCAGCTTGATCGCCTGAACCGCGGTCTCGACGCTGGCGAAGCCGGTGATCAGGATCACCGCCAGCTCGGGATAGAGCGCCAGCGCTTCGCGCATCACCGCCAAACCGTCGACGCCGGGCAGGCGCAGATCGGTGACCAGCACGTCGTAGGCGGTCTCGCCCAGGCGCCCGAGCGCCGATTCGCCGCTCGATTCGTACTGGACCTGGTAGCCGTGGTGTTCCAGCCAGTCGACCAGCGGGCCGGCGACGAGCTCATCGTCGTCGCAAACCAGCACGCTCTGGCGCATGTCGGCCACCTTCGGAGTCTGGTTAATAGCACGGCCGAGGAGGGCAGGGCAAGGCTAAGCGACGATTTTATGACACTTCGAGCAGTTTCTACGGTAAACTGCTTAACCGGTTTTGATTATTCGGCCAGCACGGCCTGCCAGGTGCGCTCGACGCCCTCGCGCAGCGACACCTTTGGGCGCCAGCCGCTCAGTCGGGTCAGGGCGCTCGAGTCCAGCACGTTGGCGGGCACGTCGATCGGCCGGCCGCCGCTGTGCTCGACCGCGACCGCGCGGCCGGTCACGTGCCGGATCAAGTCGATCAGCTCGCGCACGCTGGTGCCCTGGCCGCTGCCGCAATTGAACGTATCCTGCTCGGCTTCGAGCCCGAAGCTGTCGGTGACGGCGCGCGCCAGATCCTCGATGTAGAGAAAATCGCGCACCACGCTGCCGTCGCCCCAGACCGCGATCGGCTCGCGGTCGCGGACCCGGCGCAGAAAGGTGCTGACCACGCCCTGTTCCTTCTGCCGCTGCCAGGGGCCGTAGGGGTTGCTGAACCGATAAACGCGAAAGCGCAAGCCGTGCAAGTGCCGGTAGACCTTGAGGTACTTCTCGATCATCAGCTTGCTCACGCCGTAGGGCGTGCGCGGCTCGGTCGGATGGTGCTCGGCGATCGGCAGCTGCTGCGCGCTGCCGTAGACGGTTCCGCCCGAAGAAGAGAACACCAAGCGGCGCGGCGAGCGGCGGCGCAGCAGCTCGAGCAGGCGCAGGGTGCCGAGCACGTTGGTCTCCAGATCGTAGGTCGGGTTGTCGGCAGCGCTGCTCGGCAGCGTGGTCCCGATCAGGTGAAAGACGTAGTCGCAGCCCTCGAGCGCGGGATCCAAGACGGCGCGGTCGAGAAAATCGCCTTGGATGCGCTCCGCGCTCTCGAGGCCGGCGTGACGCCGCGGCTGCGGCTCGCCGTGGTCGAAGATGCGCAGCGGGTGGCCGCGGGCGATCAGCTCGCGGCCGAGCGCCGCGCCGAGAAACCCGAGTCCGCCCAGGATCAGGCAGCGCGGTCTCACGGCAGGCCCTGGCGCTGCCGCTGCGGCGCGGCGCTGGCAACGCGATGCTGGGCGGCGGCCGCTTCCAGCACCTGCAAGGTCGCGGCCGCGGTCGCGGCCCAGGAAAAACGGCGCGCCTGGAGCGGGCCGCGGCGGCTCAGCTCGGCGCGCAGCGCCGGGTCGCGCAGTCCGCGCTCGATCGCGTCGCGCAGCCGCGCCGGATCCTCGGCGTCGACCAGGATCGCTGCGTCACCGACCACCTCGGGCAGCGAGGCCGCCCGCGAACAGACCAGCGGCACGCCGCTCGCCAGCGCCTCCAGGGCGGGCAGGCCGAAGCCCTCGAACAGCGAAGGCAGCACGCACAGCTCGGCGGCGCGGAACAGCAGCGGCAGCTCGGAGCGCGGCAGCCATCCGGTCAACCGCACCCTGCCGCTGAGGCCGCGCTCGCGCAGCAGCCGCTCGAGCTGGCGATGCGCCAGGCCCGGCACGCCGGTAATCACCAACATCGGATCATCGCGCTGCCGCCACCACGGCTCGAGCGCGGCGATCAAGCCGGCGTAGTTCTTGTGCGGGTGGGTGGTGCCGGGGCTGAGCAGGAACGGGCGCTGAATTCCGAGTCGGGCGCACAGCGCGGCGATCGGCTCGGCGTCGGCCGGCTCGGCGGGTCGAAACTCGGCGCCGCAAGCGAGCGGAATGACATGGAGCCGCTCCGGATCGAGCCGATAGTACTGTTCCAAGTCGCGCCGTGAATGCTGGGACAGCGTGATCACGGCGCCGGCCGAACCGGCCGCCCGAGCGACCAGCAGATTCCAGAACGGTAGGTCGAACCAGCGGAAGTGCTCGGGGTGGCGCAGGTGCTGGAGGTCGTAGACGGTCACCACCGAGGGACACGACAGCAGCAGCGGGGCGGTCAGGCCCGGTGAGAACAAGACATCGAGGCCGGCGGCCTTGACCTGAAACGGCAAGACCAGCTGCTCCCACAGAATTCGGACCGCGCGCCAGCGCGCCGGCGGAGCCGGCGGCGCGGCGTCGGCCAGCGGCCCGAGCTCGCGGCGCGCTTCACGGCCGAGAAACAGTCGAACCGTGTGGCCGCGCGCGCCGGCGGCCTGGGTCAGCAGCGGCAGCAGCGAGCGCAGGTAGATCTCGGAGCCGCCGACCTCTCCGGGTCGCAGAAACAGGGCGTTGATCCCGATCTTCAATTTAGCCCGCGCGGTCCACTGGCTTGGTCTCCCCGCCGGCCGGCAAGGTCGCTTTTTCGTCCTCGCTGAGCTCGGTGGGATGGAAGCGCCCGCTGGCGGATGAGAAACGGTAGGCGGTAAGAAAGACGTTGTCGGGCCCGAGCAGGAGCAGGATGGTTTGATCGCCGGGCGTGAACAACCAGGCCCGCTCGGGCGGAAGCGCCGTGAGCGGGTAGCGGTAGGCCTCTTGCGCCGGCGCGCCGGGCGGATCGGATTTGCCTTGCAGCCACGGCGGCAGCGCCGGGCGGCTGACCGGCTCGACTCGGATCGGCGCATGGCTGAAGCGGACCAGCAGCTCGTGCTCGGGGGTGTTGGGCGGCGGCTGGAAACGCGGCCGGGTCGGCGTCGGCTCGTCCTTCTTGGGCTTGGGAAGCTTCTCGTCCGACGGCAGGCCGCCGCGGTCTTCGATCGTCAGCTCGATCGGCCCGCTGAGCGCGGCGATCTCGAAACTCCCGACGGTGCTGCCGCGCGCGATCTTGAGCTCGATCGGCCGCAGCAAGGCCGGGTCGCCGTGCTGCGCGAGCAGCAGCGTCAAGGCCCAAGGTGCCAGCAGCGGCATGCCGACTCAGCTTATAGCAATCCCCCGCATCACGGAGCAACGTTAGCAAGGCGGCTGGCGGAGACTGCCGTTCCTCGGACTGGCGGGTGTCCGACCTGACACGCGGGATCGGCGCGCGCCGGAAGCGGAGAGAGTCCACGTCTAATCGGTCAAGGTTAACTCGCGGGCGGAGATGCCGAAGTCGCGCTGCCAGCGGCTGAAGAGATGGCGGGCGCGGCGGCGCCGCGGCGTCCAGCGGCGGCGCTGCTCGAGCGTCCGCGGCAGCCGGCATAGGTTGTCCCAGCGCGCGCGCAGGAAAGCGGCGGCCAGCGCCGCCATCGAGCGCTGGTCGCGCAGCCGTGCAGCGGCGCCCCGGCCGCGGAGCGCTCCGAACGCCTGCAGCCCGACCCGCACCGCGGTGTGCCACGAGGCCAGCAGCAGCCGGCCCCAAGGAAAGTACTGAACTGCGATGGTGCGGCGGTTGCGCTCCGCCAGGTGGGCTTTGAGCGCCGCATAGGCCCCCACCGAGCTCGAATAGCGATGGTAGGCGACCGCGCGCGGCTGATAGAGACACTCCCAGTCGCAGAGCCGGGCGCGGTAGCCCAGATCGGTATCCTCGCCGTACAGGAAAAAGCTCTCGTCGAAGCCGCCGATCTCGTCCAGCATGGCGCGGCGCAGCAACGCCGCGCAGCCGCTGGGGCAGAACACCGGCTCGAGCCGGTCGAACTGCCCGCGATCGGATTGCAGCCGGCCGCGGCCGCGCGCCAGACCGTCGGGATAGATCGCCAATCCGGCGCTGTCGAGTTGATCGCGCCGCTGATAGTTGAGGATCTTGGCCGCCACCATTCCGATGCGGGGGCTTTGCTGCCCCGCGGCCCACAGGGCGGCGAGAAAGTCGGGATCCGCGGTCGCGTCGGGATTGAGCAGGGCGATCCACGGCTCGGAGGTCTGGGCTAGCGCGCGGTTGACGGCGGCGCCGAAGCCGAGGTTGGAGGCGAGGCTCAAAAGCTGCACCGCAGGTGTGCAAGAATGGAGCTGCCCGATCGAGCCGTCGGTCGAGGCGTTGTCGACCACCACGACGGTTCGGGGGGGCGCAGTCTGATGGCGGAGCGAATGCAGGCATTCGAGCAGGAAGTCGGCGCCGTTGTGGTTGACCACCACCGCGGCGATCTCGGATCCGGCGCCGGGTTGGGCGACGGCTCCGCGGCGCGCCGGATCCTGGCCGTGATCCCGGCCTTCAACGAAGAGGGCTCGATCGCCGAAGTGTTGGAGGACGCCCGCCAATGCGCGCCGTTCGCCGACTTGGTGGTGGTCAACGACGGCTCCTACGACGGCACGGTGGCGCGGGCGCGGGCGGCCGGGGTCGCGCTGCTGGATCTGCCCTACAACATCGGGCTCGGCGGCGCGGTGCAGACCGCCTACCACTACGCCGCCGCGCGCGGCTACGAGGCGGTGATCTTGATGGATGCCGATGGCCAGCATCGCGCCGCCGACGCGGCCCGGCTGCTGGAGGCGCTGCTCGGGGAGCGGCTCGACCTGGTGGTCGGCTCGCGCTACCTCGAGCCCGGCGGCTATCGCTCCTCGCCGCTGCGGCGCTGCGGCAATCGCTTTTTCGCGCTGCTGTTGAGCGGGTTGTGCCGCCAGCGGATCACCGATCCGACCAGCGGCTTCCGTGCCGTCAGCCATCGCTTGATGCATCACTTCACCCGCCACTACCCGTTCGAGTACCCCGAGGTCGAGTCGTTGCTGATGGCGGCGCGGCTCGGCTGCCGCATCGGCGAGGTCGCGGTCGAGATGCAGCCGCGGCGCGGCGGCAGCTCCTCGATCGGCGCCTGGGGCGCGGTCGCTTACATGGTGCAGGTGACGTTGGCGATCCTGATCGACCTGCTGCGCCGCCGCCCGAGCTTGCGGCCGGCGCCGCCGAAGCCTCATGTTTGAGTCGCGGCTGTTTCTGTTCGGCGTGGCCGGCTGCGCCCTGCTGCTGCTGGTGATCGTGGCGCTGGTTCGCAACAACCGGCTCGAGCTCAAATACTCCCTGCTCTGGATCGTGACCGGCGCCGCGCTGCTGTTCATCGGCTTGCAGCCGCAGCTGCTGGTACGGATCGCGCGACTAATCGGCATCCAGGTGCCTTCGAACGCTCTGTTCGCGCTCGGCTTCGTTTTTCTGATCTGGATCATTGTCTATTTGACGGTCGCGATCTCGCATCTGATGCGCCGCACCCGCATCCTGGCCCAACAGCTCGCGCTGCTGCGCCACCGGCTCGATCGCGCCGGCGTCGCGCGCTTGGAGCAGGGCGAGCGCGGCGGCGAGCACCGCGCCGGGACCGATCTCTCGGAGACAGAGTAGCTGCTCGGCGGCCGGCCGCGCGCAGCTCCGGCCGCGACACGGGCTACAGGACAGCGCGCGCCACAGCGGCGCGCCGCGCTCGGACCACGGACCCCAGCGGCGCGGGTCGCTGGAGCCGAAGATCACCACGGTGGGCCGCTCAAGCGCCGCGGCCAGATGGGCCGGGCCGCTGTCGTTGCCGATGAACAGATCGGCCCCGCTGAGCAGGCCGGCGAGCTCGGCCAGATCGCCGGGGCACACCGCGCGGACCCGGGGATGACCGGCGCCTTCCACCACCCGGCTGGCGTGCGCGGCCTCGCCCGGTCCGCTGCTGACCAGGACCGTCCGCCCCCGTTCGGCCAGGCCGCGCGCGACGGCGGCGAACTTCGCGCTTTCCCAGCGCCGGGTACGGCGGGCGGCGGTGGGTTGGATCACGGCGTAGCTCGATCCCGCGGCGGCCTGCTGGGCCAGCAGCTCACCGCGCCGGCGCGCCGCTTCCGGCAGCGCGGCGTGCAGCGGGCCCGGGCGCGCCACCAGGCCCAGCGCGGCGAGCAGGTGGAAGGTGTGCTCGACGGTATGGCAGCCGGGCGGACTGTCGGACAGGCGCAGGTGATAGCTGCGCGACCAGCGAAAGCGCGCCTCGCCGGCGCGCCGCTTGGCTCCGGACAGCAGTGTGTACAGCGCGGCGCGGCGGCCGCCGTGCAGATCCAGCGCCAAGTCGAACTCGAAACGGCGCAGCCGGCGCATCAGCGTCCAGTGGTGGCGTCCCGGCGGCCGGTGCTTGGCCAGGCTCAGCACGCAATCGAGGTGCGGGTGGCCGTCGAGCAGCGCCGCGAAGCGTTCCTCCACCAGCAGCGCCAGCAGCAAGCTCGGGCGGGCCTGTTTGAGCGCGGCCAGCGCGGGGGTGAGCAGCAGGATGTCGCCGGCCGAGCGCAGCCGGACCAGCAGCAGCCTTTGGGCCCGCTGCAGCGGACTGTCCGGGATGCACGCGGGGGCTAGCAAGCGTTCGGCGGCAGCGCCTCGAGCTCGGCCTCTTCGATCAAAAGGCGCGGCAGGCCGTCGCGCACCGGATAGCGGCGCCCGCAGCCGCGGCAGCGCAGGGTTTCGCCGTCGAGATCGAGGCCGCTGAAACACTGCGGGCAGAGCAGCAGCTCGAGCAGCTCGGGAGCCAGCAGCCCGCTTTTCTCACAAGCCATCGTAGCGAGGCGGCGTAAGGTGCGGTGGCTGCAAGGCATGCGCCGCCCGGCCGACGCAGGCATACTGGACAGTATGTCGAGGAGGCCGGGCAAGCATAACGCCGCAGACACCGTGCATTACACCGCCGCAGTAGATGGCTTGCGAGAAATGCGGGTTAAACCTGCAGCCCCACCCTTGCGCGGAGCGAGGCCCATGGTCGCCGCCAGTGCGCCGACCCGGATCGATCTGGCGGGAGGCACGCTCGATCTGTGGCCGCTCTATGCTTTGCACCGGCCGGCCTGCACCGTGCACCTCGCGATCGATCGGCGCGCTCGCGCCGAGCTGCGCCGAAGGCATGATCGCAAGGTGCTGCTGCGCTCCGCGGACACCGGGACCAGCCGGCGCGCGGCGAGCGTGTCCGCGCTCGGCGCCGGCGGACCGCTGCCGCTGCACGCCGAGCTGGTACGTTACTTCGCACCCCGAGGTGGCCTGGAGCTCAGAACGCGCGCCTCGGTGCCGGCCGGCAGCGGCCTGGGCGGCTCCTCCGCGCTCGCGCTCGCAATCGGCGCCGCCCTTAGCTCCGATCGAGAGCCCAAGCTGCCGCCGCAGCGGCTGGTCACCGCGGTTCAAAACGTCGAAGCGATCGTGCTCGGGATCCCGACCGGCTGCCAGGACTATCTCGCCGCGCTCGAGGGCGGTCTGGGAGTCGTGGATCTCGGGCTCGACCGCGTCCGGCGGCGCCGCCTGCCCGGTGCCGAGCGCCTCGCCCGGCGCCTGGTGCTGTGCTACACCGGAAAGTCACGCGCCAGCGCGCGCAACAACTGGGACGTGTACCGGCGCCGGATCGAAGGCGAGCGCCGCACCCGCGCCGCGCTCGAAGGCATCCGGGAGGCAGCGGCAGCCATGCGACAAGCGCTCTCCAGCGGCGATCTCCAAGTCGGAGCCGAGGCGATGGCGCTGGAATGGGGCTGCCGCAAGCGTCTGGCGCCCGGCGTCAGCAGCCGCCGAATCGATGCGCTGATCGAAGCCGGCCTCGCTCACGGTGCGGAGGCCGCCAAGCTGTGCGGCGCCGGCGGCGGCGGCGCGCTGGTCTTCTGGTGCGCCGAGGGCGGGCGCTCCGAGCTCGAGGCGCTGCTGCGCCGGCGCAAGGTCCGCCTGCTGCCGTTCCGGGTCGCCCGCCACGGCCTGCTCGTCGAGTGAGCGCGGGGGCCGCCCGGTTTTCATTCTCGCTCAGTGGAATCGATTCTCCTATGATTCGGCCGAGTCGGGCAGGAGCATGGGGACTGGCATCCGCACCGTCGAGCTGAGAAAGACCTTCACCTCCCCGCCGCCGGCGGCGACGCCCGGCCGCCACCTCGGCTTCACCATGGCGGGCGGTCTGAAGCGCCGCTCGCGGAAATCGGTGCACGTCGTCGCGCTCGACGGCGTCTCGCTCGAGGTCCGGCCGGGCGAGATCTTCGGCCTCCTGGGACCCAACGGCGCCGGCAAGACCACCACCATCGGCATCCTCACCACCAAGGTGCGGCCGACCGCCGGCGAGGCCTGGATCGGTCCGCACGAGGTCTGGAAGCGCCCGGTCGAGGTCAAGCGCCTGATCGGGGTGGTGCCGCAGACCCCCAACCTCGACTTCGCCCTGACCGCGCGCGAGATCCTGCTGTTCCACGGCGCCTACTTCGGAATCGGTTCCGCCGCGCGCGCCCGCCGCGCCCAGGAGCTGCTCGAGCGGTTTCAGCTGCAGGAGCGCGCCGACCAGCTCCTGCTGGGCTTTTCCGGCGGCATGCTCCAGCGGCTCTCGATCGCGCGCGCCATGATGCACGATCCCGAGGTCCTGTTTCTCGACGAGCCCAGCGCCGGACTCGATCCCCAGACCCGCCTGCTGTTGTGGGAGATCGTGCGCGACTACCACCGGCGCGGCAAGACCATTCTGCTGACCACCCACAACATGGAGGAGGCCGATACACTCTCGGAGCGGCTGGCGATCGTCGACCACGGCCGCGTCATCGCCTGCGGCAGTCCAGCGCAGCTCAAGGCCTCGATTCCAGGCGGCTTTGTGCTGCGGCTCCAGTTCGACGCCACCCCGCCCGAGCTGCTCCGCGCGCTGGGTGCTCTGGCCACCGTCCGCGAGCTGCGCCCCGGCGCCGGCGGCGGGGTCGATCTCTACGCCGATCGCGGCGGCGCGCTGGTCGGCGAGATCGCGCGCCTGGCGGCCCTGCATCAAGTCAACCTGCACGACCTCCATATCGCCGAGCCGAGCTTGGAAAACCTGTTTCTGCACCACACCGGAAGGAGCCTGCGCGGATGAGCACTTTCCTGGCGCTGCTGGCCCGCGACGCGCGGGTCGCGCGCCGCAATCTGGTGCCGCTGTTGATCCAGGTGCTGCTCCAGCCGATGCTGTTTGTGTTCATCTTCGGCCAGGTCATGACCCGCAGCGGCTTTCTGCCGCCCGAGTACAAGAGCCTGCTCTTGCCCGGGATCATCGCGATCAGCATGCTGCTCGCCGGCATCCAGTCGGTGGCGCTGCCGCTGATCACCGAGCTCCAATTCACCCGCGAGATCGAAGACCGCCTGCTGGCGCCGATCGCGATCGAATGGGTCGCGGTCGAGAAGATCCTGGCCGGCGTGCTGCAGGCGCTGGCCGCCGGTCTGGTCGTGTTTCCGGCCGCCTGGCTGATCATGGGCGGGGTCGAGCTGAGCCGGGAGCACCCGGGGCTGTTCGCGGCGATTGCGATCGGAATCAGCCTGCTCGCCGCGACCGGCGGCCTCGCCCTCGGCTGCACCGTGGGATCGACTCAGATCGGGCTGCTGTTCACGTTGGTGCTGGGCCCGATCATCTTCTTCGGCTGCACCTACTATCCCTGGAGCGCGCTGGAGAGCTTTCCGCTGCTGCAAAAGCTGGTGCTGATCAACCCGCTGGTCTACGGCTGCGAGGGCCTGCGCGCCGCGCTGGCGCCGCAGCACCCCCATCTCCCCGCCGGCGCCGCCATCATCGCGCTGCTGGTATGGGATTCGGCGCTCATCTGGGTCGGCATCCGCCAGTTCCGCCGCAAAACCATCAGCTAATAGGGGGACAGTTTACTTAACCGGGGTTTTGGGGACACTTTCATCTCGACCTCCTCGAACCGGCTCGAATTGGATCTGCCGACCGGTATCGATTGGTCTATGGAGGCGCGCGCCTGTACGCTAACAAACCAGGGAGGTGGTGAGATGAGGCCCTCGAAACCCAATCCTGCTCGGGTAGTTCTGCGCTGGCACTTGAGCCGGATCTATCAGGACGAGCGCTTCGCGGAGACCGATCAACGCCCGGTCGACGTGACGATCCGGCGCGGCTCGACGGCACTCGAGCAGAGGTTGGCCGGCAGCGGCATCGAAGCGCTGGTCGGCGCCGGGGTGGAGCAGCTCGAATGGTGGGATGCCGATCGCGACGGCGAGCTGCGCGGCTGGGTGCACGAAGCCGTGCTGATTCAGAGTGTCACGGAACGCAACGCCGTGGTCGAGGCGCGCGCGGCGACGCTTTCCACCGAGCCGCGCCAGCTGACCGAGGACATGGTCCTGGTTCAAGAGCTGGCGAGCAGCCGGGCCTGGGACCAAGCCTTCGCGGACCAGAACCGCTCCACCGACCTGATCAACCTGGACCGGCTGGCAGCGGAGCCGGATTCGCGCTGGCTCGACTGGACCCAGCCGGCGCGGCAAGCGGCCAAGCTGCTCTACCGGCGGGTGTTGGGCGAAAACGCTGAACGCGGCGAAGGCACCTATGCGGCCAAACGCTGAGCTCAAGCTTCACTTCGTCAACGTCAACCACGGCGATTGCACCATCGTCGAGTTCCCCGATCACGGCGCCGCTCACCTGGCCCACCTCGCGGTGATCGACTTCGGCGCCAAGAAGGCGGTCGACCGCGGCCTGGCGCGCGACTATCTGCGGCAGCTCGCCGAGCTGCGCCGCGACGGCGATCCGGCTTTCGATTTCGTGATCGAGTTCGCCTGTGTCACCCATCCGCACGACGACCATTACGGCGGCCTGACCCGCTTCCTGGACCTCTTCGCCGATCCGCTCGATCCGGTCAACAACAAGATCCGCGCCTTTTGGGACTGCGGCTTCCGCACCAACGCGATCGACTACAACGAGGGCCTTTCGCGGGTGGCGCAGAACGCCCACATCGCCTTCACCCGAGTCGGCTCCGGCATGGAGGTAGAGCTGGGCGGCACCCGCGTGACCGTGCTCGGTCCATCGGTCGACCTGCGCAACCGCTTCGACACTTACGGGATCGGGAAAAACGACGCCTCGGTGGTGCTCAAGGTCAAGTTCGGCGATGCCTTCGCGATCCTGGCGGCCGATGCCGAGTACGCCTCCTGGGGCAAGATCACCGAGGAGTTTCCGCGCACGCAAAACATCAACTTCTTCAGCGACGCGATCGGGCTCTCGGAACGCGGCGAGACCTCCGATCAGCTCAAATGCGGCCTGCTCAAGTTGTCCCATCACGGCAGCAAACACGGCTCCAGCCTCGAGTACCTCGAACGGCTCAAGCCGCGCCACGTCGTGATCCCCGCCGGCAGCCAGCCCTGGTATCAAGCCAACCTGAGCAACTGGGCCGGCAAATTCCCGCACCCGCTGATCCGGCAGACCTTGCAGGAGCTCGACAGCACCATCGACCTGCGCGTCACCGGTGAAACCGGCAACTTGATCTACAAGTTCACCGGCAACAGCTCCACTCCGCGCGAGGTCGCGGTGATCGCCGCCCGCCCCGACGACCCGGCTTTCCCGGCCGAGCTCGCCGCCCGCTGGCCCTGAGCGCACCCGAGCCGCGCCTGAACTGCATCGCGAATCAAGCTATGGCGCTTCGGACTTCCCCTCGAGGTGGTCGAGCGCGGCGGCGGCTTCGAAGACCGCCTCCTCGCCGCCGAGCGGCGGTTCGGGCAGTTTGCGCGGCTCCGGCGGCAGCTCCTTGAGCAGTGCGAGCTCCTCGAGCGCGCGGTGCCGCACTTGGAGCAAATCGAGCTCGCGCAGCACGCTCTCGAAGCGGCCGCGCAGCCGCTCGTGCTCCAGCTTCAGCGCGGTCAGCTCGCGCACCAGCCGCGCGATCAGTTGGGCCTCGAGCTGGTGCAGGTGGCCGTGCCGGTGGTTGAGGTGCCACTGCTTGTGGATCTCCGGAAAGATCACGTCGAGGTTCACGAACAGCTTGACCAGCGGGCGCAGCCGATAGCGCACCCATTCGATCGCGCGTCCCATCGCTCCAGGGTGCGAGCGATAGAGCTTTTCGAGCGGCAGATCGATGTTCTCGGTCTGGCGCAGCTTTTCAAGCTCGGACTCGAGCCCGATCCCTTCGAGCGCGCTGGGCGCCGGGAACGACTCCAGCGGCAGCTCGAGCAGGCGGCGGAGCTCCGCATCAGTGTAGAGCTTGCCGCGCTTGCGCTGGATCGAGGCTTCGATCTTTTGGCGCAGCCGCGCTTCCAGCTCGGGATCCGCCTGGAGCTCGAAATCGGCCATGTCGAGCCATTGTAGCCGGTTCGGCGCGCCGTCAAAGGCCCCACCCCAAGGGCGGCCAGTTGAGAGGGGTGGGGCCGTGCCGGAAATTCGTACCAGTCCCCGTATCTCGGAGGAGCCGGACCGAGCGCAACGGCGTGGAGAGTGGGGGAACTCCCCCACACCCCCTGGCAGATGGCGGCAGATCCGCCGCCGGGCTAGTCGAGGGCGAGTGGGCCGCCGGGGCCAGTCCGCTTCGGAAAGTCGCGCTTGTCGAGCACGAACTGGTCGATCACCAGATAGTCCATGTCGGTGTTGCGGAAGCAGTTGTAGGCATCCTCCGGCGTGCACACGATCGGTTCGCCGCGCACGTTGAACGAGGTGTTGATCAGCACCGGCACTCCGGTGAGCCGCCCGAACTCGTGCAGCAGGGCGTAGAACAGCGGATTCTGGCGCTGCGACACGCTCTGGATGCGAGCCGAGTTGTCGGCGTGGGTGACCGCCGGGATCACCCGCTTGTCCGGACGCACCTGGGCCACCAGCAGCATGAACGGGGTCGGCCGGTCGATCTCGAACCAGTCCGCGAGCACGTCTTCGGGCACCGCCGGCGCGAACGGCCGGAAGCTCTCGCGGAATTTGATCTTGAGATTGAGCGTGTCGCGCATCTTGGGATCGCGCGGATCGCCGAGAATCGAGCGGCTGCCGAGCGCCCGCGGCCCCCACTCCATCCGGCCTTGAAACCAGCCGACCACGTTGCCTTCGGCGATCAGCTTGGCGGTGCGCTGAATCAGCTCCGGTTCGGACCAACGGGTATATTTGGCTTCGACCCGCTGCAAGAACTGCTCGCAGTGCTCGGGGTCGAACGCAGGACCGTAATAGGCGTGGTCCATGACCGTGGTGCGCGGGTGTCCGAGCAAGGTGTGCTGGATGTAAGCCGCCACGCCCAGCGCCCCGCCGGCATCGCCGGCCGCCGGCTGCACGAACAGCTCCTGGAACGGCGTCTCGCGGATCACGCGACCGTTGGCGACGCAGTTGAGCGCCACGCCGCCGGCCATCACCAGATTCGGCAGGCCGGTCACCGCGTGCAGATGGCGCGCCATCTTGAGCACGATCTCTTCGGTCACCTTCTGGATGCTGGCGGCGACGTCCTTATGGAATGGCTCGATCGTGCTCTCGGGATCGCGCGGCGCAGCGCCGAACAGCTGGTGGAAGCGGCGCCCGGTCATGCGCAGGCCCCAGTCGTAGGAGAAGTAACGCATGTCCATTTGAAAGCTGCCGTCGTCGTGAATCCGGATCAGCTGGTGGATCCGATCGACGTAGCGCGGCTCGCCGTAGGGCGCCAGGCCCATCACCTTGTACTCGGCGCTGTTGACCTTGAACCCGAGGTAGTAGGTGAACGCGCTGTAGAGCAATCCCAGCGAATGCGGGAAGCGGATCTCCTTCATCAGGTTGATCTCGTTGCCGCGGCCGACGCCATAGGTCGCGGTCGCCCACTCGCCGACTCCATCGATGGTCAAGATCGCCGCCTGCTCAAACGGCGAGACCAAGAAAGCGCTGGCGGCATGCGACATGTGATGCTCGGCGAACAGAATCGGTCCTTGGTACTCGAGCTGCTCGCGAATCAGCTTCGGGATCCAGAGCTTGTGGCGCATCCACAGCGGCATCGCCTGCATGAACGAGCGAAACGAGCGCGGGAAGGTGGCCAGATACTGGACCAGGATGCGCTCGAACTTCAGAAACGGCTTGTCGTAGAAGCCGACGTAATCGAGCTCACCGACCTCGAGCTTGGCCTGCTCCAGACAATAGCGAATCGCGTGAATCGGAAACTCGGAATCGTGCTTGGTGCGGGTGAAGCGCTCCTCGTGGGCGGCGGCGACGATCTCCCCGTCGCGCAGCAGACAGGCCGCCGCGTCGTGATAGTAGCAGCTGATGCCAAGGACATTCATGCTCGCGGATTCTAGGCGCCGCAATCCATGGCCGCAAGCGAATGCCGTCGGCAACAGCAGGGGCCGCGCCGCCGGCCCACGCGGCCGCCCCGAGTCCACTCTGGCAAGCCGGCCGGGGCCGTGCATACTGAATCCGTGCCGCCGCGAAGCCGCACGCGCGCGCTTTCGGGCCGAGCCGCCGGTCGCGGGTCGGAACGACGGTCGGCACCGTCGCGAACCGGTCAAACCGATTCGCCCCTGAGCAAAACCCTCTTGGTGGTAGTGCCGGTCAGCCCAGCAACCAGCCGGCCGGCTCGCGCCGTCAAACGGATCCTCGCCCGCCTGCCGGAGGCCAGGGTTCTGGTACTGGACCAGCGCCGCAGCGCCATCCACGCCGCCGACCCGATTCCCGAAGATCCGCGGGTGACACGGGTTTCAGGCCGCGGGCGCGGCTCCGAGCTCGCCCAGCTGGACGGTCTGCGCTACGCCTTCGAGCACGATTTCGCCGGGGCGCTGACCGTCGAGGTGGATGGGCGCATCGATCCCCGCGGCCTCCGGCCCTTGGCCGAGAGTCGACTCGACGGCGAGCTGCTCTTGGGGATCCGCGGTCCGCACCGCCCGTTTTCATGGATCGACCCGCGGAGCTGGCCGGTCGGCTTGATCGGTATGGTGTCGCGATGGACCCTCGGCGCGGCCCTGGTCGATCCGGCGACGCCGTTTCGGCTATACGGCCGCCGGGCACTCGCGCTGGTCTCCGAACCCCCGCAAGCCGCACCGGCCAACTTTCAGCTCGGCTCGCTCAAACGGATTCTCGCGGCCGGCCTGCGGGTCCAGGAGATCCCGCTGCCCGCCAGCCGCCGCAGCCTGCTGCGCTCGGCGCTGCTCAGCTCCCTCGCGCTCCTGCGGCTTCGAAAACCGTAGAGCA
>DASWHO010000061.1:0-4457 GCA_036398155.1 Acidobacteriota bacterium | reverse complement strand
GTGGTCGAGCTCCACGACGTCGAGCTGCTGGCCGAGATCGGCGTGGCGCTGCTCCTGTTCGCGCTCGGGCTCGAGCTTTCGTTCAAAGACCTGCAGCCGGTGCGCCGCCTGGCGCTGATCGGCGGACCGATCCAGATCGTCGCCACCGCCGCCTTCGGCTACGGGTTGGCCCGGGGTCTCTTGGGCTGGGAGCCGCAGGCCGCGGTCTGGTTCGGCGCGATGATCTCGCTCTCGAGCACGATGGTGGTGCTCAAGGTGCTCACCACCCAGGGGCGGACGCGCACGCTCGCCAGCCGGGCGATGATCGGCATGCTGGTGGTCCAGGATCTGGCGGTGGCGCCGCTGTTGATCGGGCTGCCGGCGCTGAGCGATCTGCAGAACGCCTTGCCGAAGCTCGGTATCGCCATCCTGCAGGGCGTCGCGTTTCTGGCCGCGATGATCCTGGTCGGCACCCGCTTGGTGCCGGCGCTGCTCAAACGGGTCGCGTCGTGGAACTCGCGCGAGCTGTTCCTGGTCGCGGTGGTGGCGCTGGGGATCGGGGTCGGCTACGGCACGTTTCTATTCGGACTCTCGTTCGCTTTCGGCGCGTTCGTGGCCGGCATGGTGCTGAGCGAGTCCGAGCTCAGCCACCAGGCGCTGAGCGACATCGCGCCGCTGCGCGACATCTTCGGCTTGGTCTTTTTCGCCTCCGCCGGCATGCTGGTCGATCCGTGGTTTCTGGTCGAGCACCTCGCGACCGTGTCGGCGGTGGTCTTGGCGGTGCTGCTCGGCAAGGCCGTGATCTTCGGGGGGCTGGCCGCCGCGTTCGGCTACGGCAATCGGGCGCCGTGGATCATCGGCTTGGGGCTCGCGCAAGTAGGCGAGTTCTCGTTCGTCTTGGCCCGCAGCGGCCTGCGCGGGGGCGCGCTCTCGAGCGCGGCCTACGATCTGGTTCTGACCGCCACCTTGATCACCATGCTGGTGTCGCCGCTGCTGGCGCGGCTGTCCGAGCCGCTGTTTCGCGCTTGGCGCCGCTTGCGACCCCAGGCCGAACCGCTGGCCACGCTCAATCTGCCCAAGTCCGAGCTCGGCGACCACGTGGTGATCGCCGGCTACGGCCGCACCGGGCGCGCCGCGGCGCAGGTCCTTCAGAGCGTGGAGCTGCCGTTCGTGGTGGTTGAGCTCAGCCATCCGTTGGCCGAGCGAGCGGCGCGCGAAGGCATCCAGGTGATCTGGGGCGATATCTCGAGAAACGAGGTGCTGAAAGCGGCCGGCGTGGCCCGCGCGCGGTTGCTTTTGGTGACCATCGCGGACCCGACCGCGCAGCGGCTCGCGATCGAGCGCGCGCGCCATCACAACTCCGCGCTGCATATCCTGACCCGCTCCCTGTTTCCCGAGCAGCTCGGCGAGCTGCGCCAGCTCGGCGTCTACGAAGCGGTGCAGCCGGAGTTCGAGGCCGGGCTCGAGCTGGTGCGCCAGGTGCTGGCGCACTACGCCATCGCTCCGGCCGAGATCCAGCGCTTCAGCGACGCGGTGCGCGACGATCTCTATGGTCCGCTGGGAGGGGAAGACCTGGCGCGCAGCGCGCGCAAGCTGCTGGCCGAGATGCGGCTGGCCAAGGAGGCGATCGAGTTCGACTGGGCCACGATCGCCACTGGCAGTCCGGCCGCCGGCGCCACCATCGGCGCGCTCGGCGTGCGCCATCGCAGCGGCGGCTCGATCGTCGCGGTGATTCGATCGGCCGAGCTGCATCCCAACCCGGGCGCCGATTTCCGCCTGGCGGCCGGCGATCGGCTGGCGATCCTGGGCACCGCGGCCCAGCGCGCCGCCGCCCGACAATTGCTCGAATCGTCCGGCGACATTGTCACCGAGGACGCGTGAGCTGATTCGTGAATCACAGGTGGCGTTTACCTCGACCGTGGGCAAAGCAGAGCTTGCCCACGGCACCCGCGGCGTGAGCGTGGATATCATGCGGGGCTCGACCATGGGCTTGCTGCGCACGCCCATGCCACCCGGTTGGCCGCCCGATTCGGAAAGAGTGCTGTGGGCAAGCTCTGCTTTGCCCACGCATGACCGCGCATGCCGTGCGACGTTCCCCTCGGGTGGCATAGGCGTGCGCAGCAAGCCCATGGTCGAGATCGCTTCGGGTTGCCGGCAGGGCTGCAGTCACCGGCATCCCCGCGTCAATCGGAACCAGAGGCGGCGAGCGCTTCGGCGCGCTCGAGCGCCCGGCGTAGAGCCGGCAGATCGGGCCGCAGCTCGGCGCCGGTCTTCAGCAGCGCGATCGCCTCTTTCGGCCGGCCGGATCGGAGCAGCAGCAGGCCGAGGTTGATGTTGGCGACCGGGTCGCGCGGCGCGAGCGCCAGCGCTCGGCGCAGCCGCGCTTCCGCCTCCGCCGGCGCGCCGCTCTTTTCCAGCAGCACCCCCAGATTGCCGAGCGCGAAGACGTGATTCGGTTGCAGCCCTAGAGCCCGCTGGTAGCTCGCCGCCGCGTCGCTGCTGCTTCCGAGCGCCTCCTGGACCACGCCCAGGTTGTACCAGCCGTCGGCTAGGGTATCGTCCAGCTCGAGCGCCAGTCGGAGCTCTCGGTCCGCCTCTTGGTCCCGGCCTTGCCGATGGAGCAGATCTCCGAGCGCGACCCGAGCAGACGCCAGGTTGGGATCCGCCGCCAGCGCAGCCCGGAACGCGCGCTCGGCCTCAGACGGCTTGCCTTCCGCCATCAGTAGTCGGCCGTCCAACGCCAAGGCGTCGGCGGCGAGCGACTGCTTCTCGCGCGAAATCTCCAAGGCGGCGCGGGCCTCGCCGAGCCGGCCTTGAGCCAGGCGCACCGAGGCCAGGGCGAGAGTCGATTTGGCAGCATCCGGATGCCGGTCGGCGATCGACTCCAGGAGCTGCGCGGCCTCTTCGAGTCGGCCCGCGTGCTCCAGCAGCATGGCGCGGTTGAGCTGCTCTTCCAGGAGCAGATCGGATCCGCCGCCGATGTAACCGAGCGCGCGCAGGCGCGCAACTTCGGCGCCGGATGCTCGCTGCGCCGAGGCGGGAATCGGCGGCGGCCGGCGCGGCGGATAGCGCTCGACCGTTCGCAGCGGATGCGCGGCCACGAACTCCTCGGTGAATGCTTGCTTGAGCAGGTTGGCGGCCAGGCGCTTTTCCACGGGTAGGTCCAGCGCGTACAGCGCCGTCGGCGCCACTTGCTCGAGGCGCGCGCTTTCGAGCCGAACGCCGCGCCGGAACATGGGCCCGTGCAGAATCAGGATGCCGAGCGGCAGGTGATCGCGGTGGGCCTGATCGAGCCGCCAGCCCTCCGGCGCCGGCGGCAGGCGCTTGGCTCCGGTGCGAAAGCCGTGGTCCGAAACCACCACCACGCCGGTCTCGGGGCCGGCCGCGGCTAGCAGCTCACCCAGGATCCGATCCTGATAGCGGTAGAAGTCCTCCACCACGTCGCCATAGGCGGCGGCGAAGGCCGGATCGATGTGGGGTGCGGCCGCCGGGGCCGCGGCCATGAACACGTGGGAGGCGGTGTCGATGCCCTCGAAGTAGACGCACAACAGCTCGCAGTCCTCCTCCCGCAAGAGCTGCAGGCTGATTCGGCGATAGGTCTCGACCTCGAGCGCCGCCGCCCGCAGCAGGTCGAGCGGACCCAGGACCCGATCCGTGTCCTCAGCCCCGCGCGCGACCTCGCTCTCCGCCGCCCGCGGCGGCAGATAGGCTTGCAGCTCGGGCGGCGCGAAGCGCAGCGGATCTGGCATTTGGGCCAGAAGCTCGGTGACCCGCTTCGGTGGGTAGATCAGAGCGGTCGTCGGTCGCTCCGCGCCGACGCCGAAACCGTGGGCGGCGACCCGATCGCTGACCATCACGCCGTGGATCTTTTCCGCCGGCCAGGTCGCCCACCAGCCGACCACGGCGGTTTTGCGACCGTTGGCCGAGGCCACGTCCCACAGCGCCGGGACCTGGCGGCGCGCCCCGGAGACCGGAATCATGCCTCCGTGATCGTCGCGGCTGAAAAACCAAGTGATCCCGTGCTCCAGCGCCGGCCGTCCGGTCGCGATCGTGGTCCACAGCAGCGGAGAGAGCAGGGGTTCGGGAGAGTGAAGATGGGCGCGGGTCCCCTCGCGCACCAGGCGGTCGAGGTTGGGCAGCGCCCCGCGCGCCCGCATCGGGTCGATGACTTCCCACGTCGCTCCATCGATGCCGATCAACAGCAGCCGGGGCGTTCGGGGTGTCTGCGGCCGGGCGCACGATGCGAGCGCCGACATGACCAGAATGGCGAAATGGATTTGCCAGTGGCTCGGGCGTCGCATGTCGAACCTCGCCACTGTGTTGAACCGGCCGGCGGAGACTCCTACATGGGATCGAGCTCGAACGTCTGCTGAGCCACCGCCAGGAAAGCCTCGGGCTCGGGCGAATCACCCGACCGAGTCAGACCGACCGCGACGACGTAGCTGCCCGCGGCGAATTCGGTCCCGATGGAGAATTCG
>DASWHO010000060.1:0-2249 GCA_036398155.1 Acidobacteriota bacterium | reverse complement strand
GTCGGAAACTGCTGCCGCGACCTGATCGCGACCTGCGGCCGGACCAGCTCCGCGCGCGTGGCCGCACGGAGGCCATCGCCGCGCACGATGCCGGCCCACATCCGGGCCTGATCCGCAATGGTCGTGTCCATCGAGCCGGCGGCGCTGACGCTGCCGCGCTCATCATGGGGCTCCATCGTGCCGTCGAGGCGGTAGCCATCCGCCAGATCGCTCGCGAAGTCCGGCCGCCACGCCATGCTGGTGCGGGTCATGCCGAAGCGGTCGAAGACGCGCGCCTGCATCTCCTTCCCCACGTCCAGCCCCAGACCTTGCTCGAGGACGAGCTGCAGAACATAGAAGCCTTCCCCGGAGTAGCCGTATCGGGTGCCCGGATCGAAATGGAAGCGCAGCCGCCGATCGTCCTCGAGCCAGCGAAAGTTGGCGAATCCAGAGCTGTGGGTCAGGAGAATGCGCGGGGTCAGTTGGCGCCAGCGCTCGTCACCCGCTAGATCGGAGAAGTCTTCGTCCCCCTCATCGTACGCGGGCAACGGACGGGGCAGCAGCTCGGCGATCGAGGTATCCAGGTCCAGCCGTCCTTCGTCCACCAGCTGCAGCACCATGTAGGCGAACGCCGTCTTGGTGAGCGAAGCGCCGTACAGGACCGTGCCGGTGGTGAGCGGCAGCTTCCGTTCGGCATTGCGCCAGCCGAGAGCGGCGACGTGTTGGATCTCCCCACCGTCGATGACCGCCAAAGCCAGGCCTTGCACGTTTTCCAGCTTCATCAACCGAAGCACCTCGGCATCGATTGCCGTCTCTCGAGCGGCCACACCCGACGCGCTCCAAACCAGGGCCAGACCCAGCATCAGCTTGAGCGCCGAGGCCGCCGTCATTTCACTCCCGCTCCCATCAGCCGCTCGATGTCCCATCCGTTTTCCACGTCCATACCGAAGTCGGAGCGCCGGCGTCACTTTTCACGCAGGATGAATAGGCCGCGCTGGATGTCGCTCACCAAGATCGTGCCGCTGGGCAGGAAGGGGTAGACGCCCCATGCGCCGGGGGCGGAAGTGGAGTTGTCGGCCGGATAGGTGTCGAAGTGGGCGATCTCGCGCAGCTCGGTCGGCTGCGCGACATCGAAGATGACCAGGCCGCGGCTGTAGTGGCTGACGTAGAGCTTGTCGCCGACCACGTAGCCGTTGTGCTCGGTGGACCGGTCGGGACCGGTCCAGGCGGCCGCCACGCTCAGCGCGCGCAGATCGGCGATCGAAAGGGTCAGGATCCGCGTCAATTGCCCGCTGACGAACTCGTCGCCTTCGTCGAAGTTGAACAGATACTGCTGATCGCGCGATATCCAACCCGAATGGGCGTAGGCGAGCCCGGGATAGACGAATTGAGAGAGCAGCACCGGGGCGCGCTGGTCGGTGAAATCGATCACCCGCACGTCGTTGCCGCACCAGGCGAAGACCACTTCGCAGGGATCGTGGTCCGCGGCGCATTGCCCGGCCCGGCCGCCGCTGAAGCGGTGGGCATAGATATCGTGGACGTAGTTGTCCGCATAGGTGCCGAGCCGGCGCGGATTCTTGGGCCGGCGCAGGCTGAAGGCGGCCAGGCCGATGCCCGGGCGTATGCCCTGGGCGTAGAGCGCCGGCGCCAGCCCATCCACCGCCAGGCCGGTCGCAGGGTCGACATTGGAGACATGCAGCGTGTGCGCCGTGTCGATATCGCGGTCCACCCGCGCCAGCCTCACCGAGTCCGGCAGCCGGCTCAGGTCGATGACTTGGAGCCCCGACCCGCTCGCTTCGGTGGCGACGTACGCGACCGCGCCGCGCTGACCGCGTTTGTTGATGTAAGCGTAGACCCGCGGCTCGCGAAAGGACGAGGAGAGCGCGGCGACCAAGCCCACGAGGCGCGGCGCGGTCGGCTCGCTGATCTCGACCACCGCGGTGCCGTTCGAGAGCCCGACCAGCGCATACTCGCGCCCGTCTTTCGGATCCGAATAGCCCCACAGGTTGCCTGCGCGCTCGGGCCGGCCGGGAAAATCATTCAGCGCCAGCCGCGCCTGCAGATTCACGTTGCGACACGGATAGACGCCGTCGCTCATGCCTCGCCGGCAGGGCATTTCGCGGGCCTGTGCCGCCAGTGCAGCGCCCAAGAACACCGGCAGCGCCGCACACCTCCAGATAATCAACAATGGCAACCGGCCCCGGCGAGCGCGCATCCGGCCCGATTCTTCTCCCAGCCCCGGCCCACCGTCGGTAAGCCAGCTTACCGCG
>DASWHO010000059.1:0-5715 GCA_036398155.1 Acidobacteriota bacterium | reverse complement strand
TCTCGATCACCAGCATCCAGTGGTGCGCCGGCGCCCACAGGCGTTCCAACTGGTTTTCCTTCAAGACCCGCGGTCCGTTGCCGGCGTGCACATAGAAGCTGTTCAACGAGCGGCTGTGACCGTAGGCCACCACGTAGTGGTGGTCGTAGAGCTTGCGCCAGAGCCAGAAGCTGGGGCGGCTCAATCGCAGCATCAAGATCGGGGCGTTGCCGCTGTCGAGCTCGGACCGAAGCTGCTCGCTGCTACCCTGAAAAAAGCGCGAGGCGAGCCCCTCGCGGCGGGCGTAAAGGGCGAGATCGATATTGAGCGTCCCTTTTGTGCTCGGCTGGAAGATGGCGGCGGCGATCTCCGGCTCGTCGACCGGATGCTCGAGATAGGCCAATACCATCGCCAGGCTGTTGCTGCCGCAGCGATCCTGCTGCTGGATCAACCCGGGAACCGGCAGCACGCGTGCATCCTGCGGCAGCAGTCCAGGTTGGTGCCGCAGCGGCGAGCACGCGGCCATCAAAACCGCCGCGAGCAGCGCGATGGAACCGCGTCTCATGAGGCGATCGAAGCGATCGCGACGACCGCGACTACGACCAGGATCACCAGCATCACGGTATGGGTGCTCACGTGTCCGGCGCTCTGCAGCAGATCGGGCTGGGCCGCCAGTTGGGTCAGCTCCGCCGCGCTCAACTGAGCCACCCGCTCCTGCGCCTGCGCCGGGTTGAGCCCGAGTTGGATGAGCCTCTGAGTTACCGCTGCCCGGCTCGGCTCGAGCGCTGCTCCGGAGGCCGCCTCTGCGTAAGCCAGGCTCGCCAGATTCGGCATTGCAACGACGCAAAGACATAGGGTCATGGCCAACAGACGTATCGCCATCGGATCGCACCTCGCTTTCTCTCGCAGCTTGGTCAGCAAGGGCTGTGCCAACTCGCCAAACCAGCTGTTCAAGCTGCTGATTCTCTTATGGTTTGGGCTTTTCCACGGCCGCGAGCGCGGCGCTTTCGGAGCGGGATTCTTGTTCAACCACCAGGGAATTCCTGCCCGGTTCGAGGGCGATCGAGCCTTCATTCGCCGACCATCGAATCGATGCCCTGCGCTTAGTGCTGGCTGGAGAGAGGAGCCCATCCGCGCGACCGTGCGCGACCGGCGAGGAGCTGACAAGCGCTACGCCGCGATGCTATAAGAGTCCAGTCGCGAGTCGCTGTCAATGCCTCAGTTCCGCCTCTTTCTGCTGGCCGCGTTCTGCGCGGCGGCAGTGCCCGCCGCCGCTTCGAGCGCCGCGGTCGAAGCCGCCGGTGCCGCGGCGAACCCCGCCGCGCTGTCGCTGATCTGGATCTCGCTCGATACGGTCCGAGCCGACCACCTCCAGCTTTACGGTTATGAGCGCGAGACCAGCCCCTTCCTCGCCGATCTGGCCCAGCGCGGTCTGTACTTCGAATGGGCGATCTCGCCCCAGAACTCGACGCTTCCGACCCATCTCACCCAGTTCACCGGCATCCATCCCTACCTTCACGGCGTAATGCACTCGAAGCGCAATCCGGGGATTCGACTCGCGGATTCGGTTCGAACCTTGCCGGAGCTCCTGACCGACGCGGGTTTTCGATCCCGCGCCTGGACCGATGGCGGCAAGATGGCTCGGCACTACGGATTCGCGCGCGGCTTCGAGACCTATTCGGAGCAGCGTCAGCCGTTTGCGATGAAGCTGAACCTGGCGCTGGCCGCGCTCGACCAGCTCGAGCCAGGCGAGCGATTCTTCTTTTTCATTCATACCTACGAGGCCCACGCGCCCTATCTGCCGCCGCCGCCCTATCGCGATTGGTTTCAAGCGCCGGCCGACACCGGCGGTCATGTCCCCATGAATCGCTACGACGGCTCGCTCCGGCTGATCGACGACCAGCTGCGCCGGCTCATCGCCACGCTCAAACGCGGCGGCGTGCTCGATCGCGCCGTGCTGGTGATCACCGGCGACCACGGCGAAAACTTCAACGAGTACGGGATCAACCACATCGGACACGGCGCCGAGAATCTGCATCAGAATCTGACCCGGGTGCCTTGGATCGTGCTGCACCCCAATGAACGCTACCGCGGCCGAGTCTCGAAGCTGGTCGGGCTGGTCGACTTCGCCAACACCACGCTCGCGCTGCTGGGGCTCGAAGAGCGATTCGCGGGCCAGGGCATCGACGTGCTGGCCGCGGATGCCCCGAGCGACCGCGCCTATGTGAGCTGGACCGGCAGCCCCAACAGCCCCGGTTGCGCCTGGTCGATCTATTCCGGCGACTTCCACCTGCTCCGTTGCGACGACCCGGCGGGGCCCGAGCGCAACGGCCTGTTCCACTTCCGGCGCGATCCCTTGGAGCGCAGCGCCCTGGACGAGCCGCAAATCGTGGCCGACCTGGATCGGCAACTCACGACCTGGCGCGATGATTTGGAGCCGGAAAGGGCCCGCTTGCAGCCATCGCTCATCGACTATGCGCCGCTCGACCGCGACACCACCGAGGCGCTGCGCGCCCTCGGCTATTTGGAAGAGAAGCCCGAGCCCAAAGAGCCGGATCCCCCACCCTGAAACGCTATCCGCCGGGCTCCGTTCGGGCCAGCCGGCAGACCGCTGACCACGGGCGCTTGGCGTTGAACCGCGGCGAGGCCAGCCGCGACATCAAGCGCAGCAGCAAAGGCAGGCGTCCGAGCCGCGCTGCGGCGTGGATCATCGAACGCACCTCCCGCGGCGCCCAGCCGCTGCGCCTGAAGAAGTCGGGACCCTCGGCGGGCGCGAACTTCAGCGGCACCCCGGCCTGATCCAGCGGCGCGCCCATTTTCTTCTTGAGCATCACCTGGAGCGCGGGCGACGCCAGGTCGATGATCCATTGCCGAAAGCAGCCCGGTGCCGCCAGATCGCGAGCCAACTCGGTCACTTGCTCCTCGGTCAGGTAAACCAGCAGCCCTTCCGAGATCACCAGCGCGCGCTCGAACCGCCGGCCGAGCCGCTCGAACAGCTCGCGACGCGCCTCGACCTGCGACAGATCCAGCGCCATGCGCTCCAGCGCACAGACCGGCTGCTCGCCATCGAGCAGCGCTTGTTTGTGGGCCAGGATCTCCGGCAGATCGACCTCGATCCAAGACAACGAGGACGGCAGGTCCATCCGATACGGCCGCGCGTCGAGGCCAGCGGCGAGGTTGATCACCGCATCGGCCCCACGGCCCAGCTGCGCGGCGATCATCTGATCGATCAGCCAGGTTCGGGCCACGAACGGCCACGAATGCTTCTCCGCAAACCGCATCGAGGCGGCGATCTGTTCGCCGCGCTCGCCGGCCAGACGCCGCGCGAAGCGGTCCTGGAAGTGGGCGTCCGGCCGTTCGCTCTCGCGCGCCCGATAGACCGCCACCCACCGGGCGGTATCGGAGATGTTCCGGATCGAAGCGGCTTCGAGGCTCATGTGACATAGAACGCGGCGCGCCCACTCAAGGTTTCCGGATCGGGCCGGAAAAGTACCATTTGTTGCCATGCCCGTCTTGAACCCCGGCGCGGCGCTCGCCGTACGGCTGGTCGGCGGGCGCCTCGATCGAGCCGGCGCCGGCGTCCAGCGCGCGCCGATAGGCGGCGTCGACATCGGAGACGTAGAGCAGCAGCGTGGCCGCCGTGGGCTCGATCGGACCCCGCGCCTCGCCGACCTCGACCGCGGCATCGCCGATCCGGAGCGCGGCGTGCCTCACGGTGCCTTCGGGATCGCGCTCGCACATCGTCTCGACGGCGCCGAGCCCGCGCTTCATGAAGTCCAGCAGCGGGTCGGCACCGCGCGGGTGCAAGGTCGGCGTGACGGTGCGCATGCCTTCGGGGCGATGCCCGGTGGCGCGGTGGGTGGCGATGTACCAGCTGTTGCCGAAGCCGTCGCGCACGCCGCCTTCGCGATCGCCGTAGGGCATGTCCATCATCTCGTAGATCGGCTCGGCGCCGGCCGCGATGGCGCGCTGGTAAACCGTGTCGGCATCGCGGACATAGAGATGGAGCGCCGAAGGGGTGCCGGGGTAGCCGGACGCTCCGCCGGCCATGATCATTGAGTCGCCGAGCCGCAGCTCGACGTGGGTGCCGCCGGCGCTGCCCGGCGCGCGGAGGATCTCCTCGGCGCCGAAGGCCTGCTTCAGAAAGTCGACAAAGGGATCGAGGCGTCCTACCACCAGGTACGGCGTCACCGTGGTGTAGCCTTCTCGAACCGGCGCGGCCGCAGCTTCCTCGTTCGCGGACATGATCGCGCTCCTTTCGAGCTCGGATTGGAGCCGCGCCCGGAAATCGACGCGCGGCAGTTGACGGAGATCGGCGGCGATCGCGGCCAGCGCCGCGATCTGCGGCTCGGGCTCGGACGGCTCGGCCGGGCGCAAGTCGAGCACGGCCTGAACCGCAAGGTCGAGTTGTTCGCTCAAGCGGCGTTCAGTCATCGGATCCACTCAGACGCGCGCGCAAGGCTTCGAGCGCGCGGAATTGCAGCTGCTTGACCGCTCCTTCGCTGCGGCCGAGGGCCTGGGCGATCTCGCGGATGCTCTTTTCCTCCACGAACCGCAGCTGCACCACCCGTTGCTGATCCGCCGACAGCTCGCGCACCAAAGCGAACAGGCGCGCGCGCCGCTCGACCGCCTCGAGCTCGGGATCGGCTTGGATCGCGGTCTGGCCGTGAACTGGATTGCCTTGCTCCCGCTTCGCACGCCTGCGCCGATCGGCGATGCCGTTGGCGGCGATCCGATACAGCCAGGCGGCGAACGGAGCCCCGCGCCATTCGAATTGCTTCAGGTGCGCCAGCGCCTGGTGGAACACCTCGGAGGTGAGGTCCTCGACCTCGGCGCGGCCCTCGACCCGGCGCGCCACGTACGCGTAGACCCGCTCGAAATGCAGCTCATACAGCTCGGCGAAGCGCCGTGGATCGGCCTGCGCCGCTGCAATCAGGTGCCGCTCGTCCGCCAGCTGATCAGCAGCATTCAACGGCTCACTCCGATCCCATAGGAGATATAAACGGCTGGGCCGACAATAGGTTACGGCGCCGGGATTTCCAGACAGAGTAGCAACGCCGGCAATTGCAACAAACGCTCGCCACGCGTCCGTTTCCAGAACCGGCTACGCAGTAGTATAAGCTCCAGCCGTTTGCTATAGCGGTATCTCCCGAATCGGCGGGTACTCAATTCCATGGAGCGAAGCATCCTTTACCTTTCTCACGCGGACGTCGTTTCAGTCGGCCCGACAATGGTGGAAATCATCCAAGTGCTCGAGGTCGCCTTTCGGGACAAGGGCGAGGGGCACGTGGAGATGCCGCCCAAGCCCGGCATCCACCCCCAGCCGGACGCCTTCATCCACGCCATGCCGGCCTACATCCCTTCCATCCGAGCCGCGGGGGTGAAGTGGGTCAGCGGATACCCAGAGAACCGCAAGCGCGGTTTGCCCACCATCAGCGGTCTGCTGATCTTGAACGATCCTGAAACCGGGCTGCCCTTGGCGGTGATGGATTGTGTCTGGATCACCGCGCAACGCACCGCAGCGGCAAGCGCCGTGGCAGCGAAGTTCTTGGCGCGGCCCAACTCCCGCAGCCTTGGAATCTTGGGTTGCGGAGTTCAGGGTCGGAGCCATCTGGAAGCTCTCGGCGTCCTGTTCCGGCTCGAGCGCGTAATGGCCTACGACACCGACCCTGCCGCCGGGCGCCGGTTTGCAACCGAAATGAGCCGGCTGCACAACCTGCAAGTCACGATCGTGGA
>DASWHO010000058.1:0-1770 GCA_036398155.1 Acidobacteriota bacterium | reverse complement strand
GTCCGCCAGGTAGAAGCCGCCGTTGTCGCGCCCGCCGTGGCGGGTCGGAAAGGTGCCGGTCAAGATCGTGCTGTGCGACGGAAACGTGATCGGCACCGCCGAGAGGCAGTCCTCGAAGATCACGCCGCCGCGCGCGATCCGGCTCAGCTCGGGGCTGGTCGGTTTTTCGTAGCCATAGGTCGACAGATGATCCGCGCGGGTGGTATCGAAGGTCACCAGCACCACGTTGGGACGCTCGGGCGTCGCGCAGCCGGCCAGCCCAGCGATCGCGCCGGCCAGCAGCCAGCGGGCGCGCGTCGAGCCGGTCACAGATTCGACTCGAGGATCCGGAAGCCGGCCGCCTTCAAATAGCGCTCGCGGACCCGATTGCGGGAGACTTCGCCCTGGGCCGCGGCCAGGAGGCTCCGCAGTCGCGACTCGACCTCTTCCAAGCGCAGCGGCCGCGGCTCTTCGCGCGTTTCGAGCCGGACCACCGTGTAACCGATCGCTTCGGGTCGCATCCGCTGCCGATCGTACTGCTGGATCAGCACCGCCTCGACCTGTCCGACGCTCATCTCGGTGATGGCGCCGGCCAGCTCCGGAGTCGAGCGCTGGCGCAGCTCGCGCACGTTGATCTGGTTCCAGGCGAAGGAGCTCGATTGCGGCTCCGCGGCGGCCAGCTCTTCCAAGGTCGCGCCGCCGCGCCAGTCGGCGGCCATGCGCTCGGCCTGATCGCGCACGTCGATCCGAGCCACCCCGTCGCGAAACGGAATCCAAATGCCGCGCACCGACAGCAGCAGCGGCGATTGCAGCTGATCCCGATCGCGCGCATAGAGCTCGCGGACCTGCTGCTGCGAAAACCCGGCCTCGATCTTTCGGCCCTCCGCCTCGAGCTGGGCCAGGGCCAGAACCTGGTTGCGTCCGATCATGATCTGCGCGGCGATCTCGGGCGACTGGCTGGCGAGCCCATCGGCCTCGGCCTGAAGATAGAGCAGCTCTTTGCGGACCGCGTCGGCGGCCCAGGCGACCGGGTTGGTCGAGAGCGTATCGGCGCTCGCTTCCGGGTTGGGCGCCCAGCGGCTCCAGAGCTCCTGCAAGGTCAGCACCCGATCCTGATGGCGCAGCGCCGGCGAGGAAAAATCGGCGGCGAGCGGCTGCTGCGCGAGCAGGATCTCGGCGCCGAGATTCTGAGTCGCCTGGGTCACGAACTCGCCGGTCAGGCGTTCGGTCTGCTCCACGATCAGCCGGCGCCGAATCCGCTCGCGGACCTCCTCTAGGCGGTAGGTGTAGGGCGCAATCCGCTGGTCCATCTGGATCAGGTGATAGCCCTGGCGGGTTTCGACCACCGGGCTGATCTCATCCTCTTGGAGCGCCCAGGCGGCGCGTTCGAAATCCTCGTCCATGCTGCCGCGCGCGCTCGATTGCAAGATGCCGCCGAACTTGGCGCTGCTCGATTCGGAATGGCGCTTGGCCAGCTCGGCGAAGCGCGCGCCGTCCAATACCTGCTGGCGCAGCGCTTCGAGCTCGCTCCGGATGGCGGCGCGGTGCTCCGGCCCATCTTCCGGTCGCACCCGCTTGTAGATGTGGCGCACTCGGATCATCTCGGGGGTCGAGAAGTTGGAGCGGCGCTCTTCGAAGCGCTGGCGGACTTGCTCCGGGCTGATTTGGATCTTGGACAGAATGTATTTTCGCTCGGCGGCCGCATACAAGACTTTGGCGCGCTCGCGGTCCAGCGCCGCGATGACCTCGGGACGGCGTTCGAGCTGAGCCGCTTGGGCCGCGCGCGCCAGC
>DASWHO010000057.1:0-1538 GCA_036398155.1 Acidobacteriota bacterium | reverse complement strand
CGGTGATCCAGCTGACCCCGCCGCCGGCCGGCGACTCCGGCCTCAAGCTCTGGGTCGGCGGCCCGGTCGAACCGCAGCGCGGCTGGATTCTCCTCGATCGCCAACCCGAAGTGGACGGTGTTGTGCAGGTCAGTGATCAGGTCTATCTCTCCTCCTCCAACGCGCTGCTGCGCAACCTGCTCGAGGGCCCGCTCCCGAGCCGCTGCCGGCTGCTGGTCGGCTACGCCGGATGGGGCCCCGGCCAGCTCGATCAAGAGCTGACCCAATCGAGCTGGCTGATCGCCGAACCCAGCCCCGAGCTGGTTTTCGATACCGACGGCGATGCGATGTGGGAGCAGGCCCTGCGCCGTCTGGGCGTCGATCCGCTTTCGCTGCAAACCAGCTCCGGCGTGCACTGATCCCCAACGAGTCGGTCAGACTCCGCGCGGGGCCGCACCTGGGTGGCATGGGCGTGCGCAGCAAGCCCATGGACGAGCTCACCTGAATGCACAGCTTGTCCATGGGCGCCCTTCGGCCGCCCATGCCACCCTGCTCGGGACCATCAAGTGCGAAGATGGCGTGCAAGCACCTCGGCGGCCAGCTCGTGACCGGCGGCGTTCCAGTGCCCGTCCTGCGGGAAGTAGAACTGCAGCGGATCGCCGCCGGTTTCGAAGCGCTGCTTCAAGTCCACCAGCCGGAGCCCCAGCCCGCGCAGGCGCGCGACCAGGCGGCGATGGACTCGGGTCTCGGTGGCGCGCCGGCCTCCGACCCATAAACCGCGCGACGGGATCAACAACACCACGGTGTCGTACGCGTCCGCGATCCGGCGCAGCTCGGCGGCGGTCGCGGCAAGAGCGGTCTCCGAATAGGAGTAAGGCGGCATGCCGGCCGCGCCGCCGGCCAGCAGCCCGGCGCGCACGCCCCAGCGTTTCAAGGTCGGATGCGCGTGGATCAGCGTGGCCGCGCCCATGCCGGCGGCGGAATTGGCGATCAGCCAGGCCTTGGCCTGGTCCAATCGCCCGCGCCGATCGCGCGGCGGCTGGCGCCGCAGGCTGGCGTAGTCGAGCAAGTCGTTCTCCATGCACAGGGCGACGATCAGCTTGCGCACCGTCGCGCCGTTGGCGCGGGCGTAGTCGACCATGCGCTGATAGCCGAGCACATCGTTCGGGATGCTGAGGTTGTAAACCGCGGCCGGCAGCAGCCGGTCGAGGCGGTTGGAAAAGCGCTCGGCCTCGGCCACCCCCCAGCCGAAGCCGAAAGAATCGCCGACCACGAAAAGGTCCCGCGCCGTCGAGTCGGCCAGATCCTTCCGGTCGCGCAACCCGTAACGGTTGAACCGGACCTGAACGTCGTAGTCTCCGGTAAAGGTGAACTGCCGGCAGGTTGTGTTTCTCGGCCCCAACCACAGGCCGTGTGGGTCGACCTGGAAGACCGGACTGCCCGAAGGATCGAGTCGCGGTACAAAGACTCGGATCGAGAACTCCAGGAGCGCCGCGGCAAAGGTGATCGAGCCCAAGAGCAGCGCCAGATTGCCGAGCAGCCGCCGCACGGAACCAGCC
>DASWHO010000056.1:0-1742 GCA_036398155.1 Acidobacteriota bacterium | reverse complement strand
GTACTTCGCCTCCGAGCTCGCCAGCTCCGCCTCGGCCCGTTTGCGCTCGGTAATATCGACCACTTGAACCAGGCTGTATTCTGGTTGGCCGCCTTCGCCGAGCATCATGGAAGTGCTCACCAGCCCCCAGACGGCGGAGCCGCTTTTGTGCAGGTAGCGCTTCTCCCAACGCTCGGTGGATAGCTTCTCCTCGGTCATCTTGCGCAGCGCCGCGGCCGTCGCCGAGATATCCTCGGGATGGGTGATCGCGCTGAAATGTTTGCCTTCGAGCTCGGAAGCCGAATAACCCAGCATCGTGCAAAAGGACGGATTGACCTGCCGAATCACACCCTCGGAGGTCCCGATGATCATCCCGAACGGCGCATCCAGAAACGCCTTGCGGAAGCTGTGCTCGCTCTGATGCAGCGCCTGCTCGATGCGCTTGCGCTCGCTGACGTCCTGCTTGATCGATATGAAGCGGCTGACCTCCCCGGCTTCATCCAGCAGCGGGGTGATGGTTTGCTCCTCGTGGTACAAGCTGCCGTCCTTGCGCCGGTTGACCAGCTCGCCGTGCCAGACCTGACCCGCTAAGATCGTGCCCCAGAGCTGGGCATACGCTTCGGCTCCTTGAACGCCGGATTTGAGCAGGCGAGGATTCTGGCCGATCACCTCGTGGGCCGCGTATCCGGTGAGCTTGGTGAACGCGCGGTTGACCCATTGGATGCTGCCCTCGCGATCGGTGATCACGATCGCATTGGCCGCGGCCTCGAGCGCCGCACTCTGCAAGCGGAGCTGTTCCTGCGACAGCCGCAGGCTCTGGACCATCCGCTGGCGCTCCACCAGCTCGGTGTTGAGCTCCTGGGTTCGGGCCGCGACCTGTCGTCGCAGCACGACGGTCCAAGCCAGCATCAAAGCCGCCAGCGCCAGCAGCGGCACGACTACCCATGCCGCCTGTCGGAGCACGCTCCCCAGCGTTCTGGGCGCGACCAGCGGACCGAACCAGCGGTCGTGCAGCTCGCCAAAGCGGCCGGTTCCGCGCAGAATCGCCAGCCCCCGATTGAGCCGCTCGAGCAGCTCGGCGTTGCCCTTGAGCACGGCGAAGCAGTATTCGCGCGGCAGCAGCGCCGGCCCCACCGCCTGGAGGTTGTCCAACTCGAGCTGGCGAATGAAATGCCGGCAGCCGAACTGGGTCACCAGCGCGCCGTCGTGGCGGCCGGAAGCCAGCAGGCGCAGCGCGTCCGCTTCGGTTTCAACCGTCACCAGCTCCAGGTCGAGATCGAGCCGCCGCAGATGCTCATGGGCGAACGAGCGGTTCTGGACGATCACGGAACGGCCGGCGAGCTGCTCGATCGCCGCGATCGGCGCGGATTCGCGCCGCACCACGATCTCGTGATGGAAGACGGCGAACATTTCGGAGAAATCGAGGACGCGGGCGCGCTCGGATGAATAGAACATCGGCACCACATCGATCTGTCGCTGCTCGAGGGCGCGGCGCACTGCATCCCAGGGACCGAGCCGAAAGACGGGACGGAAGTCCATCACCCTGCCGATCTCGCGCATCAGGTCGATGTTGAAACCGAGCGGCCGGCCTTCCGTGTCGAGCCCTTCGTACGGCAGCCAATGGTGATCGCCCCCGACCACGACTTCGAGCTTGGGCCCGGCCGGCTGCGGCACCGCGGCACAGACCGGCAGCGAGATTCCAACCATCCCAACCAGCGAGCAGAAGAAAATCTCGGGCGTCCGTCCGGCGCGAGTCGGCTTCC
>DASWHO010000055.1:0-5878 GCA_036398155.1 Acidobacteriota bacterium | reverse complement strand
GGCGTAGCTCGGATCGTATTCGAACGACTCGCCGGCGGCGTCGGCGTCGCTGCCCTTGAAC
This sequence comes from Acidobacteriota bacterium, assembly GCA_036398155.1. Lineage (GTDB taxonomy): Bacteria > Acidobacteriota > DASWHO01 > DASWHO01 > DASWHO01 > DASWHO01. The sequence continues at coordinate 5,817 of DASWHO010000055.1, read as the reverse complement.
CGGCTGTCGAGCCGTCCGACGGTGCGGCGCTGATCGCGCAGCAGCTCTTTGACGAAGCGGAAGATCGAGATCCGCAGGTTAGTCTGCTCGATGTACTCGGGGCTCAGACCGGTGAAGCTCGCGAGCTGGGCGACGATGCGCTGGCGCTGCTCGGGATCGAGCCGATCGCCCTGGAACAATGCGAGCGTGTAGTCATGAAGCGCGAAGCGCTCGACCTGGTCGAGGGTCGAGCGCAGATCGCTCTGCAGCGGCTCGGCCAGCTTCTTGTGGTACCAGGCGGTCGCGGTGTAGGTGGGGAGAAACAGGATGAACGGCAGATCGTTGCCGGGATGGAAGCGCGAAGCCTGGAAGTTCAGCACCGACGAGACCAGCACGATGCCGTTCAGGTACAGGCCGTGCCGCTCTTGCAGATAGCCTGAAAGCGCCGCCGCTCGGGTGGTGCCGTAGCTCTCGCCGATCAGAAACTTGGGCGACGACCAGCGCTTGAAGCGGGTGGTGTAGAGCCGGATGAACTCGCCGACCCACTCGACGTCCTGTTGGACGCCGTGAAACTGCTTGGGATCTTCGCCTTCGACCGGCCGGCTGTAGCCGGTGGTCACCGGGTCGATGAACACCAGATCGACCAGGTCGAGAACGCTGTGCTCGTTGTCCACCAGCCGGCCCGGCGGTGCCAGGGCGAAGCCGTCCGAATCGGCGAGCACCCGCCGTGGCCCCAGCGCGCCGAGATGGAGCCACACCGAGGACGAGCCGGGTCCGCCGTTGAACGAGAACATGATCGGCCGCTGCCCGGGATCCTCGACCCCGTCCTTGGTGTAGCCGATGAAGAACAAAGTCGCCTTGGGCTTGTCGAGCTCCTCCTTGAGCACGATGGTGCCGGCGGTCGCGGTGTAGCTCACGGTTTGGCCGCCGATCTGGATCGAGTGCTTGGTCTCCGAGAGCAGATCCTCGGGGACCTTCTTCTCCTTCTTCTGGTTCTTGTCCGCGCTCTCGTCGTTGGAGGCCGGCTTGGGCGCATCCTCGGCCGCCCGGGTTGAAGCAACCGAGCCAAGCAAGGCGGCACAGAGCAACAGGTTCAGGAGCGATTTCGACATAGATTTTCCTTTCTGAGCAGGCCTCTTCTAAGAATGAGCAGCCGGGTAGAGTTGGCGCAGCCGTTCGATATCGGCCTGCGAGAGGCCGCTCTGGCCCTGGAAATCGGCGCGGCGGTGCGCGCGGCGGCGGTAACGCAGGAAGTAGTTTTCGATGTCGCCGCCGTAGCCGAAGAAATACATGATGTCGCGAAAGTCCCTCGTGTGATCCAGACCCAGGCCGTGCCCGATCTCGTGCACGCAGGTGAGGTAGACGATCGTATCCCGAAACAGCCGGTCGCGAAAGGCGCGCTCAGCGAGCCGCCCGCCGAGGCCGTCGGTGCCGGGCCGGACGAACACCGCCGCGCCGCGCCGGCCGCCGAGCTCGAACGGGCGCATCTCGCCGAACTGCGATCTACCGCTGCCGACCCAGTAGAGCCGCAGCAGGGCTTGGGCTTCGGGCACCTTGCGAAAGCGCAGCGCTCCGCCTGCGGCACGCTCCCAGTCGCGCAGCGCCCATTCGGCCAGCTCCGGGTCTCCTTCCCGATTGCCCGACTCGCTCGGCGCCGCGATGTGGTAGGGGATCGGCGCCCTCGCGTCGAGCGCTCGCAGCGGCGCATCCCCCGCCGTCACCGCCGCCGCCAGCAGCATGGAAAGGGCGATCCGCGCTACGTTCAAGTCCGGCGCCCGGAATGTGACTGGGTGGCAAGGGCACGCGCAGCGCGCCCATGGACGACGTCACCTGACATGCAGAGCTCGTCCATGGGCGCCCTTCGGCCGCCCATGCCACCCCGTTCGGGAAGTTCGTTGCACCGGGATTCTACGGCTCGGGTGGGGCGGGGTGGATGTTGGTTTTGAGCGCCGAGATCTGGCTCGAGCTGGCAGGGCGCCAGAGGCCGAACTTGCGCCGCTTTTCGATCGCGCCGGCGCCGTAGCGCACCGAGGTCACCAGCTTGCCATTCAGATTAAAAGCGTGGGCGCGGCCGCGCTCGCCGAGCACGATCACGGTCTGGCGCCGCGCGTCGAACAAGAAGTCGTCGGCCTGGGCGCGGGTCAGGTCGGCCAGCGCCATGCGGGTGGGACGCTCGCCTTCGAGGTGGTGCTGCTCGGCGTGGTGGGTGCGGCGCTGCTGGGCGCGCTGGCCCTGCTCGAGGCGCCGCGCCAGACCGGCGAGCAGGCCCTCGAGCCGGCGCTGGAAGCTCAGCGGAGCTCGCCGCTGGCGGCTCTGCAGCGAGCCTTCGATCTGGCGCAGCACCGAATGGGCCCAGCGCACCGGCTGCGACCACGGAATCCGCCCGAGCCGCTCGTAGAGCCGCTCGAGCGCTTCGCCCTGCGGCCCCACGCCCAGCGCGTTGAGCTCGAGCTCGCGCCGCCCGCCGCGCGGCCGGGTGGAGACGACCTGGAAGGTCATGGCCAAAGCCTGGTCGCTGCCGCTCGGATCGGGCACCCAATACCAACCGGCGGTCACCTGGCCATGGACCCGGTAGCCGCCCTCGCGATCGCGGAACGGCGGCAGCAGCTCGCGGCACAGCTCCTGCTCGAGCACCGTGCGCGCCAGCAGCGGCGCGCCGGGCTGGTAGAGCTGATCGATGCGGGGATCGCGATGCTCGATCAGCCACTGCGCGAAGTCGAGAAAGCGCGGGGTTCCGGTGGGTCCGTAGCCGGCGAAGACGGCGCGCGGATCGGGCGGCGCCGCGTGCTCGCAGCCGCTCTGCTGGCAGCGCAGGCAGAACACTCGTCCGGGCTGCAGGATCGTCTTGCGGGTCACGATCCGCTGGATCGCCGCTTGAATCGATTCCTCGGCACCGTCGGCCGCTTGGTCCAAGCCGCCGTCCCGCAGGGCGGTGGGCAGGCTGAGCCGCAGCTCGACCCGCTCATCGCGGCCCGACAGCAGGTGGCCGGAGGGGTGGCGCTCGATCGTATGCCGGATCTCCTCGGTCAGCAGCCGCAGCGCCTCGCGGATCCGCTCCCGCCTCGCCATCCTCCAATTATAAAGGTGCCAGGGACTGTGTGGAATCGAGGTGTGTCCATTGGGTGCCGTGGGCAAGCTTCGCTCTGCCCACGATCAACAGGACGAGTGTGAAATGGTTGGCTCTTGGTCAAATGTCGTCCGTGGGCAAAGCAGAGCTTGCCCACGGCACCCCAAACTCCGCCCCTCTACCCTTGGTGCTTCTATTCCTATAGGCTCTGAGCGCCCATGGAGCTGGGGCTCAAGGGGAAGGTGGCGATGGTGGCGGGGGCGAGCCGAGGGCTCGGCTTCGCGGTGGCGCGCGGCCTGGCCGCCGAAGGCGCGCTGGTCTCGATCGCTTCGCGAAACGAAGCCGCGATTCAGGATGCGGCGGCCCAGATCGAAAAGGAGACCGCCGCAAAAGCTCTGCCGGCGGCGGTGGATGTGCGCGCGGCGGAGCAGATCGCCGGCTGGACCCGCGCGACGGTCGAGCGCTTCGGCGGCGTGGACCTGCTTTTCACCAACTCGGGCGGGCCGCCGGCCGGCGGGTTCGGCGCCTTCGACGACGCCGCCTGGCAGGGCGCGTTCGAGCTTTTACTGCTGAGCGCGGTGCGGATGATCCGCGCGGCCTTGCCGTCGATGCGGGCGCGCGGCGGCGGCAGCATCCTGCTCTCGACCTCTTCGTCGGTCAAAGAACCGATCCCCAACCTGACGCTCTCCAACGTGATGCGCGGCTCGGTGTCGGCACTGGCCAAAACCTTGTCGCGCGAGCTGGCCGGCGACCGCATCCGGGTCAACCACTTGATTCCGGGTCGGATCGCGACCGACCGGCTGCGCGAGCTGGATCAGATCGGCGCCCAGCGCGCCGGCATCTCGATCGAGGAGCAGCAGCAGCGCATGCTGGCGGCGATCCCGATGGGACGCTATGGCGAGCCGGACGAGTTCGCGCGCGCCGCCGTGTTTCTGCTCTCCGGCGCGGCTTCCTACATGACCGGCGCCACCGTGCAGGTTGACGGCGGCGCGATCCGCGGCGTCCTGTGAGCGCAAAGGTCGCCCCGGCGGTCCGATGAACCCGCTGCGCAGCGCCTTGCTGGCCGGCTCGCAGAGCGCTTGGCTGCGCGAGCGGGCCACCCGCTACCAGTTCGTGAAGCGCGCGGTGTCGCGTTTCATGCCCGGCGAGACGCTCGACGAAGCCCTCCGCGCCGCCGAGACGCTGCGCGGTCAAGGGCTGGCCACGATTCTGACCTGTCTGGGCGAGAACGTGGAAAACGCCGCCGAGGCCGATGCGGTGGTGCGCCACTATGTTGAGGCCTTCGATCGAATCGCGGCGGCCGGGCTCGACGCCTGGATCTCGATCAAGCTGACCCAGCTCGGCTTGGATCAGGATCGCGAGCTGGCGTATCGCAATCTGGAGCAGCTCGCTCAATGCGCCGCCGCGCACAAAAACCAGCTCTGGATCGACATGGAAGGCAGCGCCTACACCGACGTGACGCTCGAGCTATTCGGCCGCCTGCGCCGCCGGCACGCCAACATCGGAGTGGCGTTGCAGGCCTATCTGAAACGGACCGCCGCCGACCTCGAGCGTCTGCTTCCACTGGGTCCATCGATCCGACTGGTCAAAGGCGCGTACCGCGAGCCGGCCGCGATCGCCTTTCCGAGCAAGCGCGATGTCGACCGGAATTTCTTCGCGCTGGCGCAGCGCCTGCTGAGCCCGGCGGCGCGCCAGGCCGGGGCCTGGGTGGCGTTCGGAACCCACGACGAAGCGCTGATCCAGAAGCTGCGCGCCGAGGTCGCCGCGCTCAACGTGCCGCGCGAGGCGTTCGAGTTCGAGCTGCTCTATGGCATCCAGACCGCCCAGCAGACCGGCTTGGCGCGGGCCGGGTTCCCGACCCGCGTGCTGATCAGCTACGGCGAGTACTGGTTCCCCTGGTACATGCGAAGGCTCGCCGAGCGCCCCGCCAATCTGCTGTTCGTCCTGCGCCACCTATTCTGACAGTTGCCTAAAACCGATGTCGTCCATGGGCGGCCTTCGGCCACCCATGCCACCCGGTTTGAGAACCTCATCTCCTTGCAGCGCGAGAAACGAGGACTGGTACGAATTTCAGGCGCGGCCGGGGCCAGCATTCGGCCTTCCTGAAATTCACTACCTGTCCCCGCTTTCTCGATCAGAAGCGCGAGGCGGTGAGCTGAATGTCGGCGTTGAGCCAGGCCTTGCGGAAGCGCTTGTCGGCCTGCGCGGCCTGATCGGACTTCTCCTGAGCGCGCAGGCTTTGGGTCAGGCCGAACAGCGACCAGCCGTTGCCCGGGTTGCGCCGCAGGTCCTCCCAATAGACGACTTCCGCCTCGTCGGCGCGGCCGGCTTGGAGCAGCACCGCCCCGAGCGACTGCCGCACCGGGTAGTGCCAGTCGGCCGGCTCGGTATAGATCAGCGCATCCTCGTAGCGCACCGCACGCTCGAGGTGGGCGATGGCCCGGTCGAAGTCGCCGCGGCGCGCGGCCAGCTCGCCCGCCAAGACCTCCGGCGCGATCCGCAGGATGTCGAGCGCGGAATTGGGCGAGAACGAGGCCGGCACCTCGGCCAGATCCTGGTTCGCGACGATCGCTTGCAGCTGCGCCAGCTCCTGGTCGGCTTCTTCCAGCCGGCCGGTTCCGATCAGCGCGGCGCCGCGCGCGTAGTTCCAGATGCCGCGGGTGAACAGGCTGTCGTACGACGGCGCCGGCTGCTGCAGGATGTCGTTCCATTTGCCGAACCGGGTCAGCGCGTAGTACGGCACCACCAGGAAACCCTGCAGGAACGGCAGG
>DASWHO010000054.1:0-7662 GCA_036398155.1 Acidobacteriota bacterium | reverse complement strand
CCGCCGCTTCTCGGCCGAGTGCCCGACTTCGAGCTGACCGAGCGCAGCGGCAAGACCGTCAGCCGCGCGCAGCTCGCCGGCCGGCCTTGGATCGCCGGCTTCATCTTCACCCGCTGCGGCGGAATCTGCCCCGCCCTGTCCGCCAAGATGGCGCGGCTGCAACAAGAGCTTGGGCCGATCGGCGGCCAAACGATTCAAATGGTCTCGATCAGCGTCGATCCGACCCACGATACCCCCGCGGTGCTCAGCGAGTATGCGCGGCGCTTCGTCGCCGACGCAGACCGCTGGCTCTTTCTGACCGGGCCGCGGTCGGAGGTGTATCAGCTGGTCCACGATGGCTTCAAGCTGATGATGGTCGAGCTGACGCCCGAGCAGCTGAGCGCGGGCGATGAGCCGATCGCCCACAGCGACCGCTTGGTCTTGGTCGACGGCGCGCATCGGATCCGCGGCTATTACCGCGGTTCGGAGCAGCATGTTCTGGAGCAGCTGCGCCGCGATCTCGCAGCACTCATGCAGGCTTCGGCTTCCAGCGGCGACCGGCGGCGGGCCGGTTGAGCCGCGCGGGCGCCGCAAGGGGCAGGCTGCGATCGGGGTCGAGCTCGCCCGAACCGCGCCAGCGATGCCATCGATAACCGATCTACCGCATTTGAATGCGGCGCTGAATCTCACCAGCGCGGTGCTGCTGCTGCTCGGTTACCGCAACATCCGCCGCGGCCGGATCGCCGCTCACAAGGCCTGCATGCTCTCGGCCTGCGGCGCTTCGATCCTGTTTCTGACCTCCTACTTGATCTATCACTATCACGCCGGCTCGCGCGCGTTTCTCGGTCAGGGCTGGATCCGCCCGGTCTACTTCAGCATTTTGATCTCGCATACGTTGCTGGCCGTGGTCATCGTACCGCTGGTGATCATGACCTTGCGCCGCGCGCTGCGCGGCGAGTTCGACCGCCACCGCAGGATCGCGCGCTGGACCTTCCCGCTCTGGCTCTACGTCTCGGCCACCGGCGTGGTGGTCTACTGGCTGCTCTACCATGCCTACGCTTAGTCCGGCGGCCGATAGGGCCCCGTCTGCGTCGTTGGGCTTGCTCGCCCTCCTCCAGCGTAAATGTAGGGGAGGGGCTTGTCCCCTCCCGTGAAGGGCCGGAGCGTCGATCAGCGTGGCTCGGCGGCATTGGGTCAAGCCCTGCCCCTACATCTGGCCCTGCGCGCGCCTAACAGCCGGCACCCTCTCAAGTTCCACGATGCCAAGGTTTCTAGCACAGCTACCTTCCCGAGCCTGCCGTCGAGCTTGAACCTTTGAGGTGGATCCCGTAGGCTTTGTGGACCGTGCTGGATCGGATCCTGAGCCGCCGCGGCAGCATCAGCCTGCTTTTGTGCCTGGCGACGCTGCTGGGAGCGGGCATCAGCCTGCGGCTCACCGATCACGCTCACGGGCCGCCGCAGTCCGCCGCGGAGGTCAGCGTCGGAGCCTGCGGGGCCGGCAACCTGGACACGCCTGGGGCCGAGCCGCAAGCCTGTTCGATCTGCCTGGTGGCCAAGTCCTTGCGCGGCTGGCAGGCGTCGAGCGCGGCTCAGATTCCGGTTCTGCCGTCACGCTCGACCCCGCTTCAGTCCTGGCAACGCGTCTGGCCGGTTCGCTCGGTCCAGAGCGCGCAAAGCCGGGCCCCTCCCGAAGTCGCCTAGCTCGGCTCCGGCCCGCCGCGGCTCCGGCTCGCTGAGCCGACCGCTGCGGCTGGACCGTTCCAGTGTGGTCGCGGGATCCACGCTCCGCGACCTCCTCGTGGCGCTTCTGTGTCGCCGGCCACGCATGAATCAAGACCGATTCGGAGCCTGACCTGTGATGAAACGCACCTTGTGCCTGTGGATGCTTCCGCTTCTGACCGACCCCGTTTGGGCCGATGAGCTATCCGACCTGCGCGCCCAAGTTCAAACCTTGACCCAGCAGCTCCAAAGCTTGCGCGACAGCACCGAAGCGCGCATCGCCGCGCTCGAAGCCGCGCTGGGCGCCGCCGCGACCGAGTCCACGCCAAGCACGGCTCAGCCCGCGCCCGGCCCGATCGTAACCGCGCCGGCGCCGCAGCCCGGAACCAGCAGCGTTCCCTACTACGGCGGGAGCAGCGGCGCCAAGCTGTTCAACCCCGAGACCGCGATGATCGGCAACTTCCTCGGGACCGCCGGCCGCAGCGGCGGCGCGGAGGGCAGCTCGGCCAGTTTCCGCGAAGGCGAGCTCGGCCTGCAGGCGATCGTCGATCCGTACGCGCGGGCCGACTTCTTTCTGGCTTTCGGAGAGGAAGGGGTCGAGGTCGAAGAAGCCTACCTCACCTTCGCCGCGCTGCCGACCCAAACCCTGGCCAAGATCGGGCGCATGCGCGCCAGCTTCGGCAAGGTCAACACCCATCACCTCGACGCGCTGCCGTCGGTCGATTATCCGCTGCCGATCCTGAACCTGCTTGCCAGCGACGAAGGTCTGATCGGAAGCGGCGTCAGCCTGTCGCATTTCCTGCCCGCGCCGGGCGATCTGTTCGCCGAGGGCACACTGGAGATCTTCCGCGGCGAGGCCGAAGGCCTGTTCGAATCGGAGCGCAAGCGCGACCTGTTCTATCTCGGCCACCTGCGCACCTACAAGGATCTCAGCGAGGCCACCAATCTCGAGCTCGGCGCCAGCTTCGCGAGCGGACCCAACGGCACCGCGCTCGGCAACCGCACCGAACTTTACGGGCTCGATTTCACCTTGCGCTGGAAACCGCTGCGACGCGCGATCTACCAGAGCTTCCTGCTGCGCTCCGAGCTCTACTGGTCGAACCGCGAAACCGAAGGCCCCGATCAACCAGCCTTCGGTTTCTACGCCCTGGCCCAAAAGCAGCTCGCGCGGCGCTGGTTTCTCGGCGCGCGCTACGACCAGAGCGAGCGCGGCGACGATCCCGGCGCCACCGATCGCGGTGGCTCGCTGATTCTGACCTTCTGGCCCAGCGAGTTCAGCCAGCTCCGCGGCCAGTATCGCCGCACCAGCTACGCCTTCGGCGCGACCGCCGACGAGCTGCTGATGCAGGTTCAGTTCAGCCTCGGCGCTCACGGCGCTCACGCTTTCTAACCGACTGAGGAGCATGGCCATGCGCAACACCTTCTGGAGTTTGATTGCGGTCCTGAGCTTGACCGGCGCCGCCCAAGCCAAGCTGCGCGTCGTCGCCACCACCCAGGATCTCGCCGCGCTGGCGCGCGAGGTCGGCGGCGATCAGGTCGAAGTCGACGCCATTGCCAAGGGCTACCAGGATCCGCATTTCGTCGAGGCCAAGCCGTCGTTTCTGATCCAGCTTTCCAAGGCCGACCTGCTGCTGCTGGTCGGGCTCGATCTGGAAAGCGGCTGGCTGCCCGGACTGATCACCCAGAGCCGCAACTCGCGGATCCAAGTCGGCGTGCCCGGCTATCTGGATGCTTCTCGGGGAGTCGAGATCCTCGAGCGCCCGAGCGGCACGGTGACCCGCGCGATGGGCGACGTCCATCCGCTCGGCAATCCGCATTATTGGCTGGATCCGGAAAACGGCCGCGCGATCGCCCGGCACATCGCCGAACGCATGACCCACCTCGATCCCGACCGCGCCGCGCACTACCGCGCCGGCCTGGCCGATTTCGAGCACCGGCTCGACGCCGCCGTTCCGCGCTGGATGGACAAGGCCCGGTCGTTCGCCGGCGCCAAGGTGGTGACCTATCACAACTCGTGGCCCAATTTCGTCAAGCGCTTCGGGCTGGACGTGATCGGTTACGTCGAGCCGCGCCCCGGCATCCCGCCTTCCCCGGCTCACACGCTGAGCTTGATCAACAGCATGAAGAGCAACGCGGTCCGCGCCATTCTGGTCGAGCCGTACTTCGACCTCAAGACCCCGGATGCGATCGCGCGCGCCACCGGCGCCCAGGTGCTGGTGCTCAGTCCCTCGGTCGGGGGTGTGAAGCAAGCCACCGATTATTTCGCGCTGTTCGAGTACAATCTCGACCTGCTGATTCGAGCGCTGAGCTGATCCATGGACGTAGTCAACTTCCTGCTGCCGCCGTTCGTCGCCAGCCTGATCCTGACCGGCATCCACGCCTATCTGGGACTGCACGTGGTCGAGCGCGGGGTGATTTTCGTCGACCTCTCGCTGGCCCAGATCGCGGCGCTCGGAACCACCGTCGGCTACATGCTCGGCCTCGGCCTGCACACGCCCCAGAACTACTGGATCAGCCTCGGATTCACGTTTCTGGGCGCCGCCCTGTTCGCGCTGGTCAAGGCGCGCAAGGTCCCGATTCCGCAGGAGGCGATCATCGGCATCGCCTATGCGATCGCCGCCGCCGGCTCGATCCTGCTGATGAACCGGATCCCGGAAGGCACCGAGCATTTGCGCGACATGCTGATCGGCAACATCCTCACCGTGAGCTGGGCCGAGGTCGGTCAGACCGCCCTGCTCTACGCCGCGATCGGCTGGTTCCACTACCTGTTCCGCGATCGCTTCCTGCGCATCAGCATCGACCCGCGCGGCGCCGAAGCCGCCGGGCTCTCGATTCGCTGGTGGGACTTTCTGTTCTACGTCTCGTTCGGTTTCGTGGTCACCTCTTCGGTCGCCATCGCCGGCGTGCTGCTGGTGTTCTGCTATTTGGTGGTGCCGTCGGTCGCGGCCATGCTCTACGCCGAGCGGGTCGGGCCGCGCCTCGCGATCGGCTGGACCATGGGCGCCGTGGTATCGGCGCTCGGCGTTTACCTTTCGTACCTGCTCGACCTTCCGACCGGCGCGGCGATCGTGGTCACGTTCGGGCTTACGCTGGTCGTCATGGCCAGCTTCCGCCCGCTGGTGCAGGCGCTCCGGCGCCCGGCGCCCGAGCCAGCTCTCCGCATCGATGCCTGACCGCGCCGCATCCAATGGTTAGAATAGCCCGTTTCGAGCCCACCATGTCTCCCCGCCCCAGCTATCTGTTCGCTGTGCTGATCCTTTTCAGCGCCGCCGCGCTGCCGGCGGCGGAGCTGAGCGGAGTCGTCCTCGACAGCGGCGGGCTGCCGCTGCCGGGCGCGACCGTGCAGCTTCTGGCGGCGGGCGCTCCGCTCTCGCAGACCATCAGCGATGGCGCCGGCGGGTTTCGTTTCACCGATCTCGCGCCCGGGCGCTACAGCCTGCGCGCCGAGCTCGACGGCTTCTCTCCGGTCGAAGCCGATCAGGTCGAGGTCGGGGACGCGACCACCCGCATCGAGCTGACCTTGCAACCCGCGCTGCAGGAAGCGGTCACGGTCGAGGCCTCCGAGCAGGACGACATGGTGTCGGCGCCGGCCGGTGCCAGCCCCGGCGGCACCATTCAAGCCCAGGTGCTCCAAGAGTCCCCGCTGCGCGGCGACCGCTTTCAGGACAGTTTGCCGCTGCTGCCCGGCGTGGTGCGCGGGCCCGACGGTCTGATCAACATCGGCGGCGCGCGCGCCAGCCAATCGAGCCTGCTGGTCAACGGCTCCAGCGTGACCGATCCGGTGACCGGAACCTTCGCCACCAACCTGCCGCTGGAAGCGGTCGAGCGGGTTTCGGTGTTCACCAGTCCGTACCTGGCGCAGTACGGCCGCTTCACCGGCGGGGTGACCGCGGTCGAGACCCGACCGGGCAGCAACGACTGGAAATTCTCGTTCAACAACTTCTTCCCGCGCCTGCGCACCGAGGGCGGCTCGCTGCGCGGCATCGACGCCGCCACCCCGCGGTTGCGGCTCGGCGGCCCGATCGTGCGCGACCGCTGGACCTTCTCCCAGTCGCTGACCTACAAGTTCGTGCGCACCGACATCGAGGAGCTGCCGTTCGGCTCGGACGAATCCATCCTGCGCAGCTTCGACTCGCTGACCCAGATCGACTTCACCCCCAACGATCGCGATCGCTGGACCTTCACCGCTTCCTTCTTCCCGTCCGAGACCGAGTACGTCAACCTCGGCGCGCTCGATCCGCAGCCCACGGTTCCGGATCTGCTGATCGGCGGCAGCAACTTCGCGCTGGCGCGCCGCACCATCCTGGGCGACGATCGCTTCCTCGAGCTGTCGTACGCACTGCGCGATTTCGACTTGGAGCTGCGGCCGGTGGGCGAGCTGCCCTATCGGCTCACCACCGCCGGCCGGGCCGGAAACTACTTCCGCGCCGAGGATCGCAGCGGGCTGAGCCACGAATGGCTCGGCGCGTACACCTTTCCGCTCGAGGCCCGCGGCCGACACCTGCTCAAGGCCGGCTTCGATTTCAGCCATAGTGATTTCAGCGGCAGCTCGCGTTACCGGCCGATCGAAGTGCTGCGGCGCGACGGCAGCCTGGCCCAGCGGATCCACTTCAGCGGCGACACCGCTATCGGCGACAGCGACCTGCTGGCGGGCGCCTACCTGCAAGACAATTGGGACCTCGCCGAGCGGCTCCAGCTCGAGCTCGGGCTGCGCTTCGACAGCAGCCGCCTGATCGGCGACGCCAAGCTCTCGCCGCGCTTCGGTTTCGTGTTCAACCCGCTGCAGTCCGCCAAGCTGACCTTGCGCGGCGGCTTCGGCCGGTTCTATGACCAGATTTTTCTCAACATCCGCGACTTCGCCAACCTGCAGCAACGCACCATTACGCGCTTCGAGAGCGATGGCATCACCCCGATCGGAGCGCCGCAGACATTCGTCCCCACCCTGGCGCAGGATCTCGACATTCCGTCGAGCCGCACCTGGAACCTCGAGGCCGACTGGGGTCTCCATCCGGCCCTGCTGCTCAAGATCAATTACCTGGAGCGGCGCGGGCAGAACGAGTTCTTGGTCGAGCCGCTCGCGACCCCAACCGGCCACCAGGTTCTTTTGTCCAACGACGGCAGCTCGCTGGTCCGCGAGCTCGAGCTCACCGCGCGGGTCCGGGCCCGCGGGCAAGAGTTTTTCGTCTCCTACGTGCGGGCTCGCTCGCGCGCCGACCTCAACGACTTCGGCTCGCTGTTCGGCACCTACCAGCAGCCGCTGATCTACCCCAACGAGTTCGGTCCGGCTCCGTTCGACGTGCCGCACCGGATGCTGTTCTGGGGCAGCTTCGATCTACCTTGGGGACTGCACGCTTCTCCCGCGATCGAGATCCGCAGCGGCTTTCCCACCACCGTGGTCAGCGAGGAGGGTGAGGTGGTCGGACAGCGCAACCGCGGCGGCCGCTTCCCGACCGTATTCGACGCCAACGTTCGGGTCTTCCGCGACGTCAACCTGCCGCGCGGTTACCGCGCCCGGGTCGGCTTCAACTTCTTCAACATCACCAACCACTTCAACCCGCGCGACGTCCAAAACAACCTCGGCAGCGCCGAGTTCGGTGAATTCTTCAACAGCGTCGATTTCACCATCCGCGGCGCCTTCCAGCTCCTGTTTTAGGCCCGGGCCGCCAGCGCCCGAACTTCCCCGGCCGGCCCCGGTTCGCGAACCGCGCCGCTTCGCCCGCTCGATAGCGTGCCGATCGCTTGCACCGATCCAAGCGGCCCCCTAAGATTGGCGCCCATGAAACACACGAGCTCGTTTGCCGCAGCACTTCTGAGTCTTGCGTTTGCCGCCGGATTGGCCGCTGGGGATCGGTCGGCAGCCCAGCAGACCCCCGATCCTCGAATCGTAGGCGGCCACGAAACGGTGCCCTTCAGCTGGCCTTTTATCGCTGCGATCGTCAGCGCCGGCGCGCCAACCAACTATGA
>DASWHO010000053.1:0-2813 GCA_036398155.1 Acidobacteriota bacterium | reverse complement strand
CTTGGGCTCGAGGTACGGCGGGCGCCGGCCCTCGCCGGCGCCACCGGATCGCGGGAGCTCTAGGGGCGATCCGGACGCCGGGCGCAGAAATACCAGTACGCGTAGCTCTCGAAACGGGCGTGACCGGTCCGGCTCATCACCGCGACCGAGGATACAGCCGGGCCCGCGGCGCGTCAAATGACCCCGTTCCAAGCGCCGGCAAGAGCATGGGACAGCGGCCTTGGGTGGCATGGGCACGCGCAGCGCGCCCATGGACGACTTCACTCTCCTTTGCGGAGCTCGTCCATGGGCGGCCTTCGGCCACCCATGCCACCCGATTCACGACCCGCCGCCCGTCATTCCGGCGCAAGCCGGAATCCATGCCGAGCAGGAACCGCGACGGCCCGCCGCTGCAGGTCTACATAGAGTTCCGCCTGGTCCCTGTGGCCGCGCCGGCTCCTAGGCCGGAAGCTTCATCTTGCGCAGGAAAGCGCCATGGCGCGGGTCGGACTCCAGGTTCTTGAGCAGCGGGTCGTCCTTGATCTCCGAGAGCCCGACGTCGCGCTGGGCGTAGGCGCGCTCCAGCCACTCGAAAGCCGGATCGACCTCGCCGCGGTAGGCGTAGACCTGGGCGATCTGGACCGCCATTTCGTCCTGGTGCTCGCGGATCAGGTCGGCCAGCGCCTCATCGGACTCCTGCCGCCGCCCCAGGGCGTGATAGGCCAAGGCCAGTCCCTGGCGGCGCCAGATCGGCTCCGGCTCGCGCTTCATCTCGGCCAGCGCCGCCTCCGCTCGGCCCTGCGCCAGCAGCACTCGGCCTAGATAATTGTGCGCCCCTCGATCATCCGGATTGAGCTCCAGCGCTTTTTGGCACGCCGCTTCGGCCTCGTCCAAACGGCCGGCGTAGTAGGCGTGCAGCCCGTGGTTGGTATGCGCCGGGACGAACAGCGGATCGAGCTTCACCGCTCGGCGATCCAGCTCGAGGGCCTGCCCAACCCGGCCCACCGTCCGCGCAAAGACTCCCGCGATCCGCAGAATGGAGGCATTGCCGGGCTCCAGCTTGAGCGCCCGCTGGATCGCCTCATCCGCCTTGGTCCAGTCCCAGTCGTAAGAGCGATGGATCCAGCCCATGGCGGCATGGGCCTCGGCCAGGTTCGGATCCAACGCCAACGCCCGTTCGACCTCCTGCCGCGCCAGCCGGTAGCCATCGTCGACCGGCACGAAACCGTAATCCGCCTGGTGCATGTGAGTGAAGGCCAGCGCGGACCAGGCGGGCGCGTAATCGGGATCCAGCGCGAGCGCCTGCTGGAAGTAGGCCGCGGCCCGCTCCAATCCCTCCCGGCTGCGGCGCGGGTCGAAGTACTTGCCCAGCAGATAGGCGTTGTGGGCCTCGGGATGAATCGGAGCACGCCCGGCGCTTCCCGGCTCGCCCAGCAAGGCTACATTCAGAGCGGACGCCACCGAGCTCGAAATCTCGTCCTGCCCGCTGAACAGGCTGCCCAGCTCGCGCTCGTAGCTCTGCGACCAGAGGTGAAAACCGTCGGCCGCGTTGATCAATTGGGCGGTGATGCGAACCTGGTTGCCGTCTTTGCGCACGCTGCCTTCCAGCAAGGTCGAGACATTCAGCTTTCGGCCAATCTCGCGCAGGTCGCCGCTGTGGTTCTTGAATTGGAACGAGGAGGTGCGCCCCACCACCCGCAGCTTGGGATTTCTGGCCAGCACATTGAGCAGCTCTTCGGTGAGGCCGTCGGAGAAGTACTGTTGATCCTGGTTCGGGCTCATGTCGACGAAGGGCAGGACCGCAATCGAAGGGCCTTCGACCGCGGTGGCGGAACGCCGGTCGGCGAGCTGGAGCACCAGGAAGGCGGCGGCCAGTCCCAAGAGCGCAGCGGCGGCGATCCCGACGGCCAGCCGCCGCCGCTTGGCGGGAGCCGACGCGGCCAAGACTCCGCTGAGCAGGATCTGCGCGGAGGCGTCGCGCTGCAGCCTTTCCAGCTCGGACCGGATGTCCGCCGCGCTCTGATAGCGCTGCTCGGGATCCTTCTCCAGGGCCTGGTCGATGATCCGCTCCAGCTGCTCGGGCAGATTCGGGTTCAAGCTGGTAACCGGCGTCTGGCGGTGATTCAGCACGGCGTCGAGCTTCTCGGCGTTGTTGGACCCTGGGAACGGCTTGCTTCCGGTGGCCATCTCGTAAAGCAGAACCCCCAGCGAGAACAGGTCCGAGCGTGAATCGAGCTCCTCGCCGCGCGCCTGCTCGGGGGACATGTAGGAGATCGTCCCCATCGCTCTCCCGATCTGGGTGAGATCCTCGTCGAGTATGTTGCTGGTGGTCTCTTCGTCCTGGCCGACCACCGGCATCTCCAGGGTTTGCTTGGCCAGACCGAAATCGAGCAGTTTGGCCTGACCCCGCTCGGTGACGAAGATATTGGCCGGCTTGATGTCGCGGTGGATGATGCCCTTGCCGTGGGCCGCGTCCAGCGCGTCGGCGATCTGCGCGCCGAGCTCGTAGATCGATTCGACCGGCATCGGTTTGCCGGCCATCCGATGCTTCAGAGTCTGCCCTTCCATCAGCTCCATCACGATGTAGGGCTGCTGCTCGTATTCCCCGATCTCGTGGATCACGCAGATGTTTGGATGGTTCAATGCCGAAGCGGCCCGCGCCTCGCGCTGGAAGCGCTTGAGCGCTTCCTTGTTCGCCGCCATGTCCAAGGGCAGAAACTTGACCGCCACGCGCCGGCGCAAACTGAGGTCCTCGGCTTGGTACACCACGCCCATGCCGCCGCCGCCGAGCTTGCGCACAATCCGGTAGTGCGAGACTTGCAGGCCGATCATCG
>DASWHO010000052.1:0-4575 GCA_036398155.1 Acidobacteriota bacterium | reverse complement strand
CCGCCACAGCAAAGCGGTCTATCTCGGTCTGTCGCCGCAGGGACTCGGCGCGCTACAGCGCTCGGTTCCCAAGCCGGCGGCGGCCAGCGGCGATATCGACGCCTACAACGTCTGGACCAGCTTCGAGGACATCGACATCTTCAACGATCTGAGCTTGGAAGGCCACTCCTACGTGATGTGCAGCAACTTCGACGATTCGATCTTCTACGGCCATCTGATCTACAGCTATGAAGACTTCATCGAGGTGCGGGTCAAGTACGACTGGAGCATCGCCGATCGATTGACCGCCACCGTGTTCTTCGACCTCAACGGCGGACCGGGCTACTTCCTTCTAGTCGACGAGTTCGACATCGACAGCTTCGACAACGGCTACTACAAGCTCAAGGTCAAATACACCGTCACCGGCGGCGGCAACGGCAGCGGCAAGGAGTCGTGCTTCTTCGACGTCTTCACCTGCAACTAGGTGCTCGGCGACGGATCTGCCGCCATCTGCCGGGGGGTGTGCGGGAGGTCCCCCACTCGCGATGCCGTTGGGCTTGGTCGGCCTCAAGCCCGCCCCGCAAAAAACGGGCGGGGACCAGCCCCGCCCCTACATTATCGGGTCGAGGCTGGCGGCATCGCTTCGTTCGTCATTCCGGCGCAAGCCAGATCTGTCGTGTGGGGACGGACGGGTGTGCGCTGGATCGGTTGGTGCTAAGATAGCCTCCAAAGCGATTTCTCCGGGGTCATCGAACGGCGGGATCTGAGGAGGCGGCGGCGGATGATCTTCCAGCAATTCTATCTCGGTTGCCTGGCGCAGGCGTCCTACCTGATCGGCAGCGAAGGGGAGGCTGCGGTGATCGACCCGCAGCGCGATGTCGACCTCTACCTGGAAGCGGCCGCGGAGCAGCATCTCAAGATCCAGCATGTGATCGAAACCCATTTCCACGCCGACTTCGTCAGCGGCCACCTCGAGCTGGCGGCACAAACCGGCGCCAAGGTCTACCTCGGCCGCCGCGGCGGGGCGAAATACGCGCACCAGCCGCTGCAAGACGGCGACGAGATCCGCTTCGGCAAGGCGGTGCTGCGGATCCTGGAGACCCCCGGCCATACACCCGAGTGCATCTGCATCCTGGTGACCGACCTGGAGCGCGGGCCCGAGCCGTGGGCGATCTTGACCGGCGACACGCTGTTCATCGGCGACGTCGGCCGGCCCGATCTGATGGGCGCCAAGCTGCCGGCCGCGGAGCTGGCGGCGATGGCGTACGACTCGCTCCACCACAAGATCCTGACCCTGCCCGACTCGATCAAGGTCTATCCGGGGCACGGCGCCGGCTCGGCCTGCGGCCGCAACCTGTCGAAGGAACGCGTCTCCACCATCGGCGAGCAGCGGCGCCTCAACTACGCGCTGCAGCCGATGTCCAAGGAGCGGTTCATCGAATTGGTGACTCAGGACCTGCCCGAGGCGCCGCCGTACTTCGGCTTGGACGCGACCATCAACAAGGAAGGCCCGCGCCTGCTGCAGGAGGTGCTGGCCAAGTACGCTCCTTTGAGCGTCGACCAGGTCGAGGCGTTGCGGAAGGAAGGCGCGGTGGTCTTGGACGTGCGCGATCCGGACCACTTCGCGGCCGGTCACGTTCCGGGGGCGGTCAACGTCGGACTCGGCGGCACCTACGCTTCCTGGGCCGCCACCTTGCTGCCGGCCGACGAGCGCATTGTGATCGTCGCCGAGGCCGGCAAGGAAAACGAAGCCGCCACCCGCTTGGCGCGGGTCGGCTACGAGAATGTGGTCGGCTTTCTCCGCGGCGGCGTGGAGGCTTGGCGCGAAGCCGGCCCCGCGCTCGCCTGGCACCCGCGCTGGAGCCCGAACGAGCTGGCCGCCGCGCTCGAAAAGGATCCGGACTTGGTGGTGCTCGACGTGCGCACCCCGCTGGAGTGGAAGGGCGGCCGCCTCCGCGGCGCGCTTCATCTGCCGCTCAACCGGATGCATCAGCCGGGCCAGATCGAGCGCGCGGTGCCGCGCGGCAAACGCCTGGCGGTGCACTGCGCCGGCGGCTATCGCTCCTCGATCGCGATCAGCCTGCTGCGCCAGCACGGCTTCCACCAGGTGGCCGACCTCGCCACCGGCTACGAAGGCTGGGTCCAGGCCGGCCTCCCCACAGTACCAGGCGGCGGATAGGGCGCCGTCTGCTTCGTTGGGCTTGCTCGGCTTCCTCCGGCGTACCCTTCAGTACGCCTCCGTCAGCCTCGCTTCGCCCGCCTCGCATCCGGCACCCTCTCCACCGCCCTCGGTGCCGTGCACTGGTGGCTGGAGGAGCCTTGTTGCCCGTGCGGTCGACTTGGCTTCGCTCGTCTCGGTCTAGAAGTATTCCGCTGTGCGGTGGCCTGCGATCTCGTCATTCCGGTGCAAGCCGGAATCCAGACCGGCTGAGGTCGTGGACAAGATCGGCGGCGGTCTCTATATATGTTGATATCGGTGTTCGGCGCGTTGCATCGCCCTGGCCTCCGCCGCGGCAGAGTGGTTGAAACCGCTCGCCCGCGGGCGGCCCCACATTCCGTCCCATCGACCCTCGAGGAGTCGCCACCATGGAACGGTTCACCAAAGCGGATCTGCAACGATTGATCGGACCGCAGGACGGTCCTTGCGTTTCAATCTTCCTCCCCACCCATCGGGCCGGCGCTGCGGTGCGGCAGGATCCGATTCGGCTCAAGAATCGGCTGCGCGAAGCGGAAGAGAAGCTGGTCCAATCCGGGCAGCGCGCCCCCGAGGCGCGCGAGCTGCTCGAGCCGGCCCGGCTGCTGCTCGACCCGAGCGACTTCTGGGCTCACCAAAGCGACGGCTTGGCCCTGTTTCTGACCGCCGGAATCTTTCACCGTTATCGGCTGGCGCTGCCGTTCGACGAGTTGACCGTGGTCGGGGACCGTTTTCATCTCAAGCCGCTGTTTCCGCTGCTCAGCGGCGACGGGCGCTTCTTCGTCCTAGCCTTGAGCCAGAATCAGGTCCGGCTCTACGAAGCCACCCGAACCAGCATCGATCCGCTCGAGATCGAGGAGGTGCCCGGCAGCCTGGCCGAAGCGCTGCCCTTCGACGCTCCCCAGAGGCAGCTCCAGTTCCACACCGGCGCTCCCGGCGGCGCAGGCGGGCGCGCCGCGATGTTTCACGGCCACGGGCCCGGCGAGGAGGACAACAAGGAACGCCTGCTGCGCTTCTTCCAGCAGATCGACGCCGGCCTCCATCCGCTGCTGCGCGAAGAGCGTGTCCCTTTGGTGTTGGCCGGAGTCGATTACTATTTTCCGATCTATCGCCAGGCCAGCGGCTATCCGTTGGTGCTCAAACAGGGCATCGCCGGAAATCCCGAAGAGCTCTCCGCCGAGGAGCTGCAGGCGCAGGCTTGGAAACTGGTGGAGCCTTACTTCCGGCAGGAGCAGGACGACGCCCTGGCTCGCTATCGCCAGCAGGCCGGGACCGGGCTCGCTTCATCCGATCTGCGTTTGGTGGTTCCGGCCGCCCACCACGGCCGGGTCGATACGCTCTGGGTCGCGCGCGGCATGCAGCTGTGGGGCGGGTTCGATCCGGAGAGCGGCGCGCTGCGGCTGGACGATCGCGAGCGGGCCGGCGGCGAGGACCTGCTCGACTCGGCCTGCATCCAGACCTTTCTCCACGGCGGCACGGTGTTCAATCTGCCGGCCGACGAGCTGCCCGCATCGGCTCCGGCCGCGGCCCTGTTTCGTTACTGAAAAGTCAGCCCGTTCAGAGATTCTGTTCTCATTTCTGGCAGGAGCACAGGATGCCAGTCGATTGCCGATGCACGCATGGGTGGCATGGGCGTGCGCAGCAAGCCCATGGACAAGCCCACCCCTCGCATGGCTCGTCCATGGGCGGCCTTCGGCCACCCATGCCACCCGATTCGCGACCCTTGGGGGCGGATATCAAGGGCGGAGCCCTTGACTAGTCAGCGGGTCAGGTATTCGTGGAGCAGCAGGTGAAAGTGGTGGACGCCGTTCTCGCGCTTGACTGAAAAGCGCCCCTGATCGTACGAGCGCGACACCAGACCCTTCTGCACCATTTCGCACAGCGCGATGTCTTCGTGCTGGATCTCGTCGCTGAACTGGATCCCTTGCTGCATGCTCTCCCAGCCGGCGCCGGTGCCGGGCCCCTGGAAGTACCATTCGAAGATGGTGAGGGTGCGCTGCGGCCCGAGCGGCAGGACGATGTTGATCGAGAGATTGTCGGGGTAGAGGTTGAGCACCCAGTTGGGAAAGATCCAGTAGTAAAGCGCCTGCGCTTCGGCCTCGGAGCGTAGATAGCGCCGATCGCGGCCTTGCACTTCGCCCTCGCGGGCCGGCCGGATCGGCGCGTGCTGCGACGAATAGGTGCGAAAATTGGTGACCCGATACTGCTCGTAGTCGAGCTCGCGGTACAGCCCCGGGTGGGCGATCGGAATGTGATAACCCTCCAGATAGTTGTCGATGTAGACCTTCCAGTTGCACTCCACGAGGTAGTCGCGGCGCTCGACCGAACGCATCGCGCCGAGCGCAAAGCCGTGGCGCTCGATCTGAGCCGGGATCGCGCCGAGCATCTCGGCCAGCGGCGCC
>DASWHO010000051.1:0-13279 GCA_036398155.1 Acidobacteriota bacterium | reverse complement strand
AGCCCATGGCGCGCCTGGAAGCGCCGAACCGCCGCCTCGACCGCCGCGTCGAACACCGGCCAATCAACCGGCAGCTTCAAATCGCCGCTTGCCGCCAAGCGCCGGCGCAAGACGCGCACCCGCGCGCCGCTCGAGGCGAGGCGCAGGGCCTCGCCGGCGCCGATCGGAGCCCATCCGCCGCGGGCCATGAGCTTGCGGTATCGGTTCAGCGCCCCGCGCAGCTCTCGAAAGCCCGCGGGTCGCGGCGCCAGTCGCGAGAGCGCTGACCCGACTCCCCGACCGCCGGCCTCGCGCAGCGCCGCCGCGCGCGGCGCCGAGCAACACGGAAGCTTCTCAGTGGTGCGATATTCGACCGTCGCAAGCCCGAGCAGCGCCAGGAGAATCAACCAAGAAATGGCTCGGCGGAACGATTCTCCCTGCATGGCGTTTCACAATTCGCATCACTTCAGCTCCGATCCACTTCAAGATTCATGCCGCGCCGGAAGGGCGCCAGGGCCGCCCCAAAACCGGGTTCAAGAGGAGTTTCTGTCACAACCGTGAATATTTTCCCTTGGCGCTGGTAAGATTCTAAGCAATGCCGTCAAAGCCGGCCGGCGATCCAACCGAGTTCGAGGCGGCGCGGCGCCGCTTGCTGCGTCATTGGCCGCAGTGGGCGGCGCTGATCGGAGCGGCCCTGCTCGGGGCCGCGGTGTTCGCCTTCGTCGATCTCGAGCCCAAGGTCGAGGGCGACTTCTTCTTCTCGACCGAGGACCCGCAGCTCCAGGTCGAGCGCCGGATCGAAGAGCGCTTCAGCACCACCAGCCAGATCTTCGTAGCGGTCCGCTCCAAGCAGGTTTTTTCGCACGCCACGCTGCGCCGACTGCACGCTTTCACGCGCGCGCTCCAGTCGATTCCCGGCGTGGCCAGCGCCCAGAGTCTGACCGACGGACTGGAAAACCCCGCCGACGTTCTCGAACGCGACCCGGCCGAGGTGCGCGAGGACCTGCTCGACAGCCCGTTCTGGCCCCGGTTGCTGCTCGGCCGCGACCGTGGCAGCTCGTTTGTGGTGCTGCGGCTGCGGGAGCAGGACGCCGGCGCCACGGTCAGCGCGATCGACCGGGTGAAAGCTCGTTTCCAGTCCAGCGATTTCGACATCGGCATCTCGGGCGTCCCCTACGTCAGCGAGCACATTCGGCGCGGGTTGGCGCGCGATCTCAAGACCTTCAGCGGCGCCGCGATCGCCTGCTTCGCGATTCTGGTTGCGATCCTGTTCCGCTCGCTGGCGGTCAGCGTCGGGACCATGGTCGCGGCGCTGACCGCTTGCTTCATCACCTTCCTGCTGCGGGCCGCGCTGGGCATGGAAACCGGAATCCTGACCCCGAACCTGTGGACGATCGCCTTCGTCCTGACTCTCTCTCACGTCGTCTATCTGACCGCGAGCTACTTTCGCAGCGCGCGCGAAAGCGGCGAGCCGGCCGCACTGAGCCAGGCGCTGCGGCTCACCGGGCCGGCCTCGGTGTGGTCGCTGGTCGCGAACCTGCTCGGCTTCTTGAGCCTGCTGCTGGCGCCGGCCAAGCCGCTGCGAGAATTCGGCATCTCGGGCGGGATCGCTGCCTTGGCCGCGATCGCCTGCGCCTATGGAATCCACCCGCTGTTTCTGCGCTCGGCGCGGGTGCCGCGGGGTCAAGCTGGACGGTTGACCCGCAGCTTCGAGCGCTTCTTCACCACCCGCCACCCGTGGCTGGCGCTCGCAGTCGCGGCCGGGGCGCTGCTGCTCGCCCCCTGGTCCTATCGAGTCGATACCGATCCGCCGCTGCCCTCCTACTTCGCCGCGGGCGGCGAGATTCGAGACGGGCTCGAAGCGGTCGACCGCGCCGGCGGCACCAGCCCGCTCGATCTGGTGGTGCGCGACGCCGCGGGCGGCGCCCTGGGCGATGAGGAAAGCTTCGAACGACTGATGGCGCTGCAGCGCGACCTCGAAGCCGATCCGGCGGTCGGTTCGGTGATCTCGATCGCGATCCTGATGGCCGAGACCGACCGCTATTGGTACTCCTTCTTGATCTCTTGGGAGGGACGCCTCGAGCGGCTGGAGCAGCCGGAGCACGATCGCGTGGGCCGAACCTTCATCACCGCCGACCGAACCCTTGGGCGTTTCATTCTGAGAATGCATGAGCGCCGAGGCCAGTCGCGGGCAGCCATCGCCGGGCGGCTTGCCGAGCGCGCCCGCGCCCACGGCTTCGAGGTCCCCTTGGTCGGCGGACTGTTCAAGCTCCAGGGCGAGCTGTCGGAGTTGGTGAAGGGCAGCGTGGTGCGCGGGCTGGGCGGGCTGCTGGCCTCGTTTCTGCTGATCACCTTGCTCACCTCGCGCTCGCTGCGGGTTGCGCTGGCGATGACCGCCTGCCTGGCGCTGGTGCCGCTGGCGCTGTTCGGGCTGGTCGCCATCATCGGCATGCAGCTGGACATCATCGCCGCCCCGGCCGCCAACGTCGCGCTGCCGATGGGCATCGACGAGATGATCCACCTCGGTTACGCCGTGCGCCGTTCGCACGGCCGTGGCGGCGCCCTGTGGAGCGCATGGCGCAAGGCGCTGGCGGAGCTGTGGGCGCCGATTCTGGTCTCGGCGCTGATCGTCGGCGCGGGCTTTGCGCTGCTTCTGCTCTCGGGCTTTCCGCCGACCCACCGGCTCGGGGCGCTCGCCTGCGCCAGCGTGGTGCTGACCGACGCCGTGGTTCTGCTGGTGCTTCCGGCGCTCGCCACCGTGGTCTGGATCGGGCGCCGGCGCCGCTGATTTACCGCCCGCGCCGGCGCAAACCGATTCAGCTCCGAAGCTTACAGAATGCGGGGGAAACAAACGCCGGCCGGGCGCTCAACCGCCCAGCGAGATCATCTCGATTTTCTTGGTGCGGTGCGGATCGTAGCCGGCGCCCGAGGCGAGCGCTTCGAGGCGCTGCTCGGAATAGCGGTCGTCGCGCCGGCGCCAGACGCGTTCGATCAGCTCGACCAGCTCCGCATCGCCGGCGCCGGCGCGCAGCGGCGTCTTGAGATCGGTGCCCGAGCTCGAGAACAGGCAGGTGACCAAGCGCCCGTCGGCGGTCAGCCGCGCGCGGCTGCAAGCGCCGCAAAACGGCTCGGTGACCGAAGCGATGGTGCCGATATCCCCCAGCGCCTCGGACGCAGCGAACGGCACAGCGGTATCGCTGGGACGGGAGCGCGGCGCGCTGCGCAGCGCAAAGCGGGCGCCGAGCCGCTCCTGAATCTCCCGCTTCGAAACCGTTCTTTCGAGCTTCCAATCGTTGGCATTGCCGACGTCCATGTATTCGATGAACCGCAGCGCCAGCCCGCGCCCGCGGCAGAACTCCACCAGGTCGAGAATCTCGTCATCGTTGACGCCGCGCTCGACCACCATGTTGATCTTGATCGGATCGAAGCCGCAGCGCCGGGCGGCTTCGATGCCCGCCAGCACCCGCTCCAGGCCGCCGCGCTGGCTGATGCGCTGGAACTTGTCCGGCTGCAGGGTATCGAGGCTGATGTTGAGCCGCTGCAGTCCCGCGGCGCGCAGTCCGGGCGCCTGATCGGCCAGCAGAATGCCGTTGCTGGTCAGGGCCAGGTCCCGCACCCCCTCGAGCGCCGCCAGCATTCGGATCAGGCGATCCAAATCCTGGCGCACCAGCGGCTCGCCGCCGGTGAGCCGGATCTTTTCGACTCCGAGCCCGACCAGCAGCCGCGCCAGCCGCGTGATTTCTTCGAACGAAAGCAGCTCCTTCTTGTTGAGCCAGGCGTACTTCGCCAGCGGCATGCAGTAGGTGCAGCGGATATTGCAGCGATCGGTGACCGAGATCCGCAGATCGCGCAGCGGGCGGTTGAGGCGGTCGGAAAGCATGGCCGGAGTATAACAAAGCCCCCGTCCGACAGGGGGCAAGCTTAGGCTGCGGCGGCGTCGGTGATCGCGAGGCCCTGATCGATGATCTCGAAGCCTTCGTGGAGCTGCGCCTCGGTGATGCACAGCGGCGGGTTGGTGAAGACGTTGTTCCAGTGGAGAAAGGTGTAGAGCCCCTGCTCCTTGAAAAACGCCGCTAGCTTCTGCATCGGCTCCGAGCTGCCGCCGAACGGCGCCATCGGCTCCTTGGTCGCGCGGTCTTTGACCAGCTCGACGATGCCGAACAGGCCGATCGAGCGCACGTCGCCGACCGAACGGTGCTTGAGCTTGAGCTCTTGGAGCCGGTCGGCCAGCACGCGGCCGAGACGCTCGGCGTTGCCGACCAAATCGTCCTCTTCCAGGACCTTGAGGTTCGCCACCGCCGCCGCCAGACACATCGGGTGGCCGTTGTAGGTCAGGCCCCCTTGGTAGACGCGGTCGTCGAAGTGGCGCGCGATCTTGCCGCTCAGCGCCACGCATCCGAGCGGCATGTAGGCCGAGGTCAAACCCTTGGCCATGGTGATGATGTCGGGGACCACGCCCCAGTGGTCGACCGCGAACCAGCGGCCGGTGCGGCCCAGGCCGCACATGACCTCGTCGCAGACCAAAAGAATGCCGTGCCGATCGCACAGCGCCCGTAGCCCTTGGAGATAGCCGTCGGGCGGCACGATCAGCCCATTGGTGCCGGTCACCGTCTCGATGAACAGCGCCGCGATGGTGTGCGGGCCCTCGTACTGGATCACCTCTTCGATCTGGTCGAGACACTTCTTCGCGAAGTTCGCATCGCTGTCGCCCGGGCTGTAGAGCTGGCTTCTGTACTTGTAGGGATCGAATACCCGCACCACCCCGGGGATGCCGGGCTCGGCCGGCCAGCGCCGCGGGTCGCCGGTCAGCGAGATCGCCCCCAAGCTGGCGCCGTGATAGGAGCGGTAGCGGGTCACGATCTTGCTGCGCCCGGTATAGAAACGCGCGAACTTGATCGCGTTCTCGTTGGCTTCGGCGCCGCCGAGGGTGAAGAAAAAGTGGTTGAGATCGCCCGGCGTGCGGCGCGCCAGCAGCGGACCCAGCTCGGCGCGCACCCGAGTCGCCATGCCGGGGCCGGCGTAGACCAGGGTTTCGGCCTGCTCGCGAATCGCTTCGATCACCCGGCGGTCGCCGTGGCCGATGTTGACGCACATCAGCTGGGAGTTGAAATCGAGATAGCGTTTGCCGTCAGCGTCCCAGAAGTACACGCCCTCGGCGCGTTCCATCGGAATCGGGTTCACCGCCTTTTGCGCCGACCACGACCACAAGGTGTACTCCTTGCACAGGCCGACGATTTGATCGGTCGATAGGGTTTCGCGCTGGACCGCGGTTTCCATCGGAGTCGCTCCTTGCAAACGGTTAGGCAGACGCCTCGATCTTATCAGAGAACCGAGCTGGCCGGCGGCACCAGCCGATCGACCGCGGCGCAATCCTCGGGCGTGAGCTCGAGCTCGAGCGCCTGGAGGCTGCTTTCGAGCTGCGCCGCGGTGCGCGGGCCGATGATCGCCGCGCTGACCGCCGCATGGCGCAGCACCCAGGCCAGCGCGAACTCGGCCAAGCGCAGGCCGCGGCGTTCGACCCAGCCGATCAGCTGCTCGACCACCTCGAGGCGCCGCTCGAACTTGGGGTTGTCGAGGCTGCCGACCCAGCTCGAGGCGCGCGGGCTGTCGCCCGGATTGGCCGCTCCGCGGCGGTACTTGCCGGTGAGCCAGCCGCCCTCGAGCGGGCTCCAAACCATCACCCCCAGACCGTGGCGCTGCGCCATCGGGAAATGCTCGGCTTCCATCGCCCGCCGCAGGATGCTGTAGGGCGGTTGCAGCGCCGCGAAGCGCCGCATTCCGTGGCGCTGGCTGAGCCAGAGGGTCTCGACAATCTCCCAGGCCGGCAGCTGCTTCTCCCACAAACCCTTGCCGCCGTAGTGGTTGGTCGAGCAGCCCAGGTAGCGCACCTTGCCGCGCCGCACCAGATCGCTGAGCGTCTCGAGGGTCTCCGCCCACGGCGTGGTCGGATCGGGCCGATGAATCTGATACAGGTCGATCACGTCGGTTTGGAGCCGGCGCAAGCTATGGTCGACCTGCTCTTCGATCGCCTTGCGCGACAGGCCGCGCTGGTTGGGTCCCTCCCCCATCGGACCCCAGACCTTGGTCGCCAGCACGGCCTGCTCGCGCCGGCCGCGCAGCGCCTTGCCGACGATGACCTCGGACTCGCCGGCGCTGTAGTTGTTGGAGGTGTCGATGAAGTTGATCCCGGCATCGAGCGCGCGGTGGATGATCCGAATGCACTCGTCGTGATCCGGATTGCCCCAGGCGCCGAACATCATCGCGCCGAGACAGAGCGGCGAAACCTTGACGCCGCTGGCACCCAAGTTGCGATAGTTCATGAGCTTCCCTCGCCGAGCCGCGTGAAGTTCGCTGCGGCATTAAGAGTCTGGCGGCGGATTGGGTCAGAGTCCAGCCCCGGGCAGCCCAATACCCCTCTCCCTGCGGGACCACTGGCTAGGGTGCAGCGTCGCCCGCAGGGTGCCGTGGGCAAGCTTCGCTCTGCCCACGGACTCCAGAACGAATGCTGGGAGCGGTTGCTGCTGGTGCAGCGCCGGCCGTGGGCAAAGCAGAGCTTGCCCACGGCACCCGAAGCGGCTCAGCGGCGAATTGCACTGGATCGATACATCGTGTGAGAAAGGACACACCCATATCACAAGATCTTTTCTGGAGGTGAAAGCGCCCTTCATCAGGGACGATTAACCTCTCGCGTGTGACGAATCGCAGCAGATCCATCGGGTGACAAACTGGCATGCATGCCGGTCGGAACCCGGAACCACCAGCGATCGTTCATGGTCTGTGGTGGGCGCAAGCGTGCAGTCTGAAAACGGCGCCGAGCGCGTGCCGAACCAAGCGAAAGGAGGCGATGGCAACGAACAGCAAGTCGGTAACATTTGGCAGCGGTTTTGGTCCTGAGCAGCAGCCATCTCAATGTTCTCAGAGGAGGATTGCGACCATGCATCACAAGCTGTGGGCCACTCTCACGATTGCATTCGCGGTGTTCGCCCTCGCCAGTGCTCCGGCGCTGGCCAAGAACTCGACCCAGATCAAGCTCGACGAGCCGGCTTCGCTGGCCGGCACCGAGCTCACGCCGGGAACCTATGACGTAAGCTGGGACGGCGACGGCTCCAAGGTCACGGTCAAATTCGTCCGCGACATCGACTTCACCCGCGAGAAAGAAGTGGTCGCGGAAGTCGAGGGCAAGCTGGTCGATCGCGAGACCAAGCATCCCTACACCATGGTGAAGTTCGGCGAGAACGGCGGCGGCCCCAAGCCGATCAAGGAGATCGGCGTCCGCGGCATGAAGCACACCATCGTCTTCGCCGCCAAGTAAACAGTCCGCTCGCAGCCCGAGGCGGGAACGCGAACGCGTTCCCGCCTTTTTTTCTGCCGGCCCGGCTTGCTTTTCCCGACCACCGCGTATGGTCCGTGCGCCGCAAAGCGGTCGAGGTCGGCGAGCTCACCGGCGAAGAGCTCGGGATCCACACCGGACTGAGCGCCGGCGACCAGCTGGTGGTCACCGGCGTCAGCTGATAAGGTCTTGAAAACACCCGCTCAATAAAGGAGGTCATGATGTCGAGATTCGAAGGCGTGGGTGCGGCGCTCCTGATCGCCATCGTCGCGGTTGCGGTTCCCAGGGTCGGGTGGGTCGCGGAAGACTCCGACCAAGCGGTGGCGACCATGAAGATCCGAGACACTCGAATCGAGTGGCGGCCTCGGATCGACTACCAAGGGATCCGCTTGACCGTATCCGGCCAGGACCGGACGATCCAGCAGGAGTTCGCGGCCGGCGAGCCGCTCGAGCTGGACCTTCGCGAGGGTCCGTTTCGCGAGCTTCCAGACGGTTCATACACCTACGAGCTGAATGCGGCACCCAAAGTGGAGGAGGCGCTTCGCCAGCGCTTGGCGGAGGCGCGCGAGAGCGGCGATCCCGCCGTGATTGAGGCGCTGCGCAAGGAAGGAGCCTTGCCGCAGGGCCCCTTCACCCAGTCCGGCTCGTTCTCGGTCAAGGGTGGCGCGCTGGTCGACCGAGAGCTCCAGGAGCCAGGTGCCGTTCACCAGC
This sequence comes from Acidobacteriota bacterium, assembly GCA_036398155.1. GTDB lineage: Bacteria > Acidobacteriota > DASWHO01 > DASWHO01 > DASWHO01 > DASWHO01. Next base: position 5,259 of record DASWHO010000051.1, on the reverse strand, counting down.
GGCCCGAAGAGCCGAAGTTCAAAAGCGGCGGCGATCTGGTGGTCTGGGGCGACCTCTCGGTCCGAGGCCTCCTGAGCCGCGCGGTGCTCGACCCGAAGGATGCCAAGCGCTCGATTCACTTCGCGGCGCTCGAAGGACCCGAGGTCGGCATCTATTACCGCGGCAGCGCGAGACTTTCTGGAGCCGAAGCCGTGATCAAGCTGCCCGAGCACTTCGCGAAGCTGGCCGACGAGCGCGGGCTCACCGTGCAGCTCACGCCGGTCGGCGGCTGGAGCCAGCTCTATGTGGCCGAGAAATCGCCGCGCCGGCTTTTGATCCGGCAGGCCGCCGGCGGCAGCGCCGTCGAGTTCGACTTCTTGGTCCAGGGCATCCGCAAGCAGGACGCTGAATTTCGAGTCGAGCGCAACGCCGCCGAGGATCCACTGCTCTTCCCTGGGTCCTAGCCACTGGTTGCCGCACCTATCAAGTCGATTGAACGTCGGCCGAATCCATCCCAGCGCTGTATAATGGCCTGGTCTGCTTATGAGCGCTTCATCATCTCTTCAGACCATTCCGGCGGAATGGCTCGAAGCCTTCGAGGCTGCGGCGCGGCGTGATTTGAAGACCCGCTTCCGCTACGGTTTCATCCATACCTACAAGCCGGTCCTGGACGACGAGCCGTTTCGCGCCTTTGACACGACCGCGGAGTATCGGCGTTGGTGCGAAGAGAAGCTGCCGGTGTGGCTCGGCTATGGCCGCGTTTGAGTATCGTCAGGCCGAAGAGCTCCGAGCGGCCTTTGCTGGCCCCTCCACCCGCCCACGATTGCAGGCGCCGGCCGCGGGCGTCGCGGGCCACCTGTCTTGACACTGTCTCCCTTGAGACCTATATTTGTTCCAAATGAGACGAAGGAGACTGCCGCATGACAGTCAGCGCAACTAGCGTGGCGCGAATCCTGGGCGGGGAGAGCATCCTGGGACGCCGGGTGCGGACCCTGGCGGATCTGCGGCGCCTGGTCGAGGCCGGGCTCCCGGTGGCTTCCCTCACCCAGGTGGTGCGGCGCCTGGCACGCTCCGAGAGCGCGGCAGCGGACCTCAAATACCGCCTGGTTCCAAAGGCGACGCTGCACCGCCGGCGCCTACGCCTCTCGGCCGAGGAAAGCGAGCGCTTGGAGCGCCTGGCGCGCATCACCGCGCTCGCGGAATGGGTGTGGGAGGACGCCGAGCTGGCCAACGAGTTTCTTACCAGCGCCCAGCCGCAGCTCGGCGGCGAGCGGCCCGTGGACCTGGCGCGCAGCGATCTGGGCGCACGCCAAGTCGAGGAGCTGCTCATGAAGCTCGAATACGCCTTGCCCGCCTGAAGCGGCGATGCTGGCCTGGCGTACCTGCAAGACGCGATACGACCCCTACGATGGCACCGGGGCGGCGCTCGAAGGCGGGCGCTGGAACTCTCCGGGACGCCCGCTGGTATACGCCTCCGACTCGTTCGCCGGCTCGATCCTGGAGATCCTGGTCCATAGCGCGCGCCCACGTACGCTGCCGGGCCCGCACCACGCGGTTCGCGTCGACATTCCCGACGATCTCGTGGAACGATTGGATCCCCTGCTTCTGTCCGGCTGGAATCGCCCGAGCTCTCCGGAGGCGCGGGCGTTCGGCGACCGCTGGCTGGCGGACGCGCGCTCGAGCGTGCTGGTGGTACCAGCGCTGCCCTCTCGCCCGGTGGGACGGACGGTGCTGATCAACCTGCTGCACCCCGATGCCGGACGAATCGTTCGCGGAGCCGCCTTTGAGGTCCCATGGGACGAGCGACTCTTTTGACCAGCCAGGGCTCCGCCCTCGATACTCCCCGACTCGGGCGAGCTGTGAAGCTGCTCGGTTTCTTAAACGATCGGGGAGCACCAGTAGCCATTAGCCGCCGCTTGGGTCTTGCGCCCGCCTAAGGTTGTGAGCACCGTCGAACCTCCCAACACGCCCGCCGACGCCGGCGCGCCGCGGCTGGCGCGGCGGCTCGGGTTGTTCGACGCCACCATGATCGTGATGGGCGGCATGGTCGGCGCCGGGATCTTCATGAACCCGTACGTGGTCGCGCGCCAGGTGCACACGCCGGCGTTGATCCTCGGTGCCTGGGCGCTCGGCGGCTTGGTGGCGCTGGCCGGGGCGCTGGTCTACGCCGAGCTCGCGGCGCGCTGCCCGCAGGTCGGCGGCCAGTACGCCTACCTGCGCGAGGCCTATCATCCGGCGGTCGCGTTCGTCTACGGCTGGGGGTTGCTGCTGGTGACTCAGAGCGGCGGGATGGCGGCGGTGGCGGTGACCTTCGCGCGCTACTTCTTGGAGCTGATCGGCGCGGCCGGGATGGAAAAGCCGGTCGCCGCGCTGGCGCTGGCCGTTCTGGCGCTGATCAACTGCTTGGGGGTCCGCACCGGCGGCACGGTGCAAGACGTGTTTATGGTGCTGAAGATCGCGGCGATCGCGGCGCTGATCGGCTGCGGCCTGCTGCTGGCCGAGCAGCCGCACAGCCTGAGCCGTCCGGTGGTGGGCGAGCCGCTGTCCTTCGATCTGCTGACCGCCTTCGGCGCCGCGTTGATTCCGGTGCTGTTCGCCTTCGGCGGCTGGCAGACCTCGAGCTTCATCTCGGGCGAGCTGCGCCAGCCGCGCCGCGATCTGCCGCGCGGCTTGGTGCTGGGCACCGCCGGGGTCGTGCTGCTGTACGTCGGCGTCAACCTGGTCTGCGTCCTCGTGCTGGGGCCGCAGGGCCTCGCCGCCACCACCGCGCCGGCCTCCGAAGTCATGCGCGCGCTGCTGGGGGAACCCGGCGCGCGCCTGATCGCGATCGGCATCGCGATCTCGACCCTGGGCTTTTTGAGCCAGTCCATCCTCACCGCCCCACGCGTCTACTTCGCGATGGCTCAGGACCGAGTCTTCTTCAAGCGCGTCGGGCGGGTCAGCGCGCGCACCCGGGTCCCGCTGGTCGCGATCCTGCTGCAGGCCGCGGCCGCGATCGTAATCGCGATCTCGGGCCGCTACGAGCAGATCCTCAGCTACGTGGTCGCGATGGACTTCATCTTCTTCGGCACCACCGCCGCCTGTCTGTTCGTGTTTCGCCGGCGTGGAGCCGCCGCCGCGGCCGGCCCGATCGGGTTCCGCGCCCCAGGCCATCCGTGGACCACCTTGTTCTTCATCGCGGTCTCCTTCTTGGTGGTCGCCAATACCTTCTATAAGTATCCGATGGAAAGCCTCACCGGCCTGGGACTGGTGCTGAGCGGCGTTCCCGTGTATCTCCTGTGGCGGCGCGCGAGCCGGACATGAGCTCGAGCCGACCGACCCGACAGTCGGAGTACATGGAGTGGGCCAAGCTGCGCTCGCAGGCGCGTTTCAGCTTGGCGACCAGCGGCGTCCTGGACCTGCCGCTCGCCGAGCTGCCGCTGCGCCTCGAGCAGCTCGAGCTGACCGGCCCGAGCCTTTACGGTTACGAGCCGCTGCAAGCGCTGCTGGCGGCCAAGTGCGGCGTGGCCCCCGACTGCGTGGTGGCCGCGACCGGCACCTCGATGGGCAACCACTTGGTGATGGCCGCACTGCTCGAGGCCGGCGACCAAGTCCTGATCGAGCGGCCGACCTACGAGCCGCTGCTCGCCGCGGCGCGCTACTTGGGCGCCGAGATCCGGCGCTTCGACCGCCGGTTCGACTCCGATTTCCAGATCGACGTGGAGGAGATCGCCCGCCGCCTGAACGCGAAGACCCGTTTGATCGTGATCAGCAATCTGCACAATCCCTCCGGCGCTCGGACCGGACCGGAGACCCTGAAGCAGGTCGGCGAGCTGGCGCGGAGCGTCGGCGCGAGGGTCTTGGTCGACGAGGTCTATCTCGAAACGCTCTACTCCGAGGCGCCGCCCTCCGCCTTCCATCTCGGGGCATCGTTTGTCGCCACTTCCAGCCTGACCAAGGCCTACGGGCTCGGTGGCCTGCGCTGCGGCTGGGCGCTGGCCGAGCCCGAGCTGGCGCGGCGGCTCTGGCGGCTCAACGACCTGTTCGGCGTGATCCCGGCCCATCTCGCCGAACGGGCCAGTGTGGCGGTGCTGCAGAATCTCGAGCGCCTGGCCGCGCGCAGCCGCGCGATCCTGCAGGCCAACCGGGTTCTGCTCGACCGCTTTCTCGAGTCGTGCGACCAGCTCGACGTGTTCCGCCCCGAGCACGGAACCATCTTGTTCCCGCGCCTGCGTAAAGGCAGCGCGACTGAGTTCTGTGCCTTGCTGCGCGAGAAGTATGAAACGGCGGTGGTGCCCGGAGCTTTCTTCGAGCTGCCCGATCACTTCCGCCTCGGCATCGGTGGCCGCTCCGAGGTCCTCGCCGAAGGCCTCGAGCGCATGGCCCAAGCCCTCGGCGATTGGTCCTCTCAGGGTTGAACGAAAGATCGTTCTCGTTGTTGGGCCCGAGCCCAGGAGCCCAGTCGGCTGCGGGGGCGCGCAGGGGTGGCATGGGCGTGCGCAGCAAGCACATGGACGACCTCGTCCATGGGTGCCCTTCGGCCGCCCATGCCACCCGCTTCGGAAACGTGTGCGGCGCTACGGCTTGGATTGGATCTTGCCGATCATTCCGAGGGGTTCGCCTTTGCTCACCGGGGGCGTCGCCACCACGTAGAGCACCACGCCGGCGAACGGGGCGCGGATCTCGGCCAGCGGATCGCCGAAAAGATCGTGCAACGTACCGAGCAGTGCGCCCGAGGCGACGGAGTGCCCGGCGCTCACCGCGGCCGCGAACACACCGGTCTCGGGGCTGCGCAGCACTTCGTAGCGCTCGATCCAGACCACCGGCTCGGCTTTGACCGGTTCTCCGGCGACCATGTCCAGGTGCCGCAGCAGGTTCCAGGCGCCGCGCAGCGCCAGCGCCACCGATTCCGGATCGGTCTGTCCCAACCGGCCGGTCTCGCTGGTGATCGCCGGCTTGCCGCGGGTGATCGCGGTGTTGGCGGTGTAGACCGAAGCGTTGGGATCGTTGGGCCGGTCGGTGTCGATCACGATGTGGTCGAGCCCGAAGGCGAGGGCGAGCTGCTGGGAGCCTTCATCGATCGCGGCGGCGCCGCTCTTCATCCAATACACGTACGGACGCAGCGCCTCGTTGCCGTCGCCGCAGTGCAGATCCGCGACGTAATCGGCGCGCTCGATCACCTCGCGGGTGATGAGGTCGGCGATCCGCTCGCTGACCGTTCCATCGACCTTGCCGGGATAGACCCGGTTGAGGTTCTTGCCGTCGACCGGGCTGTAATAGATGGTGCGGCCCAAAAACGAC
>DASWHO010000050.1:0-2063 GCA_036398155.1 Acidobacteriota bacterium | reverse complement strand
GGACAGGGCGGGGCAGATTCCGCCGCAGCGGGTGAAGATGAAGCCGGCGATCCAAGGCCGGCCGGCGAGCTGCGCGCGGCTGACGGTCTTGCCGCTGCGCTCGGTCAGCTCGAAGTCGGGCACTCGGCCGAGAAGCGGCGGGGTCGGATCGGCGGATCGGACCGCGGCGCCGGGCCGCCCGAGCAGGATGGCGGCGGTCGTCGCCAGGCCCAGAACCGCGAGGGCCGCGGCCCACAGGCTCCGGCGCGGCCATATCGTTGGGTCGGTGCTCAAGGTCAAAACGGTGTCCGAGGCGCCGCGGCGGCCGTCTCGTCACCCCGCCGCTACGGGCCAAGCAAATGGGCCAGATCGGGCAGCAAGGCGAACGTCAGCAGGATGCAGAGGCCGACCGGGCTCAGCGCGATCAGCGCCAAGCTGCGCTTCTCGAACTTCAAATGCATGAAGTACATCGCGACCAGAGCGGCCTTTGAGATCGCGAGCCCGACCAGCAGGATCACGATCACCAGCTTGACTATTGGGAGGTAGATCACGCCGATCTCGACCGCGGTCAGCGCCGCCAGCCACCAGAAGATCGCCATATAGTTGGGTTCCGCGTGTGCGTCGGTCATGGTTGCTTCCTTGTCAGATCAAATAGACGAAGGTGAAGATCAGGATCCAGACCAGGTCGACGAAGTGCCAGTAGAGCCCGACCAGCTCGACCCCATTGTAGTTGCTGGCCGAGTATTTGCCGGCCAAGCCCTTGGACAGTACCACCGATAGATAGAGCACGCCGCCGGTGACGTGGCAGCCGTGAAAGCCGGTGAGGATGAAGAAGGTGGCGTCGAACAGGTTGTTCTGAATCGCCATGCCTTGCTCGACGATCAGGTGGTGCCATTCGTAGGCCTGCATGCCGAGAAACAGAAGGCCGCCGAGAATCGTGAGCGACAGGAATTTGGTCAGGCCGGCGCGGTGGCCGTGGCGGATGGCCGAGAGCGCCTTGACCATGGTGACACTGCTGCAGATCAAGAGGAAGGTCATCAGCGCCGTGAGCTGGATCCCAAGGATCGTGGCCGGCACCGGCCAGGTCGGGGTGCCGATCCGCAGGGCGGCGTACGCGGCGATCAGCCCGCCGAACGACATCGCGTCGCCGGCGAGGAAGATCCACATGCCGAGCTTGCCCCAGCTTTCGGGGGTGAGCGGCGTTTCCGCCGGATCGGCGTGAAGAATGGCGGCTTGGCTCATGAGCTTCTCCGTGGCGAAAGCATCGATTGGGAGCTGCGATCCAAAGCGGGCTTGAAGTTGGTATGCGGCCCGCGGCGCAAGGCGCGGCGCTGCGCCAGACCGACATAGCCGGCGATCAGCCCGACGACGACAAAGGGCATCGCGACCATGAACAAGGTGCTCCAGTGCAGCGCGCGCCCGAGCGGATCGTCGGCACCGCCGGTTGCCTCGCGACACATCGAGCAGCCCTGCGCGCGCAGCATCGGAACCGCCGCTCCAACCAGCACGAAGAGAGCGAGCAGCAGGATCAGGCTCCGGCGCGAAGTTGCGATCGGCACGGTGGGATTATCCGGACCGAGTCGAGAGCTGTCAACGGCGCTCGGGACGCTCATCCGAGGTAGACCACCTTGAACAGGACCAGCCACAAGCCGGCGGCGAAAAACCAGTAGATCCGGCCCAAGTCCAGCGCCGGCAGCGCGGCGGCGAGGAAGCGCTGGCGCAGCAGGTAGGCTGTGAGGCCGATCATCCACAGCACGGCGGCGAGCACGTGGAGCGCGTGCAGGCCGATCAGGAACAAAAAGGAAGCGCCGTAGGTGCCGTGCGCGACGGTGAGGCCGTGGCGCAGGAGCTGGATCCATTCGTTGCCTTGGATGGCGAGGAACCCAGCGCCCAGCGCGGTGGTCAGCACCAGAAGGCGCAGGGCGCTGGGGCGGCGACCGAGGCGCACGGAGCGCACCGCGAGCTGCATCGTCAGCGCGCTCGCGAGCAGGACGAAGGTGTTGGCCCAGGTGATCGCGATCGGCAGATACGGCTGGCCGGGCGGCGGCCAGGTGGTGGTGCCGTAGCGCAGCACCATGTAGCCG
>DASWHO010000049.1:0-6214 GCA_036398155.1 Acidobacteriota bacterium | reverse complement strand
GCGTTGCGGCTCCTCGACAATGCTACGGCATTGTCTACGTCGCCGCGCCTTGCGGCTGACCTGGCGGCGCCCATAACGCGACCCATCCCTTCTGCCGCGCTGGCTCCTAGCCCCCTAAGGTTCGAGCTGCTAACATCCGCTCGACCGATGAGCACCAAGGCGACCACTCAGCCGGCCGCCCTACCGCCGCGCCTGGGAGCGATCCTGCTTTTGGCTTGGCTGGTTCCGGGAGCCGGGCACTTGCTGCTGCGCCAGCGCGGCCGCGCGGCGGTCCTGGCGCTCGGGATCCTGGGCCTGTTCGTCTTCGGTCTGCTGCTGCGCGGCGGGATGTACGCGCCGCTGCCGGCCGAACCGCTGACGTTCTTGGGCGCGGCCGGCACCCTCGGGGTCGGCGCCAGCTATTTCATCGCCCAGTACGCCGGGCTCGCTGCCGGGCAACCGATCGGGCGCGGCTTCGAGTACGGCCGCACCTTCACCTTGATCGCCGGATTGCTCAACATCCTCGCCTTGCTCGACGTGTACGATCTCGGCACCGGCCGCAAAGGCGGGAGCGCGGCGGAGTGAGCCACTTTCTGATCTTGACCGTGGGCGCGGCGCTGATCTCGATGGTGTTCGGGGTCTTGGGCCAGGATTCGCGGCCGGCTCAGCTGCGCTACGGGCTCAAGCTGTTCGGCCTGTTTCTCGGTCTTTCGATCCTGGCCGGTTGGCTGATGTACACGTTTCCAGTCTGACCGCGATGGCGGCACCGCGATCCAGCGCGCTCAGCATCGCCGTGATTCCCGGCGACGGGATCGGCCCCGAGGTGATCCGCGAAGCGGTCGGGGTCTTGAAGCTGCTCGGCGAGCTGTTGGGCCAGGGCTTCCAGCTCACCGAGTATCCGTGGGGCGCCGACGAGTATCTGCGCACCGGAATCGGGCTGCCGAACGGCGCGCTCGACGAACTGCGCCAGCAGGACGCGATCCTGTTCGGGGCGGTCGGCGATCCGCGGATTCGCGACATGCGCCACGGGCGCGAGATCCTGATGCGGATGCGCTTCGAGCTGGATCTGTTCGTCAACTATCGCCCGGTCAAGCTGCTCGACGAGCGGCTCTGCCCGCTCAAGGGCCGTGGGCTCGAGGATGTGGATTTCGTGGTGGTGCGGGAGAATACCGAAGGGCTGTACGTCGGCATGGGCGGCATCTTCAAGAAGGATACGCCCGACGAGGTCGCGATTCAGGAAGACGTCAACACCCGCAAGGGGGTGGAGCGGGTGCTGCGCTACGCGTTCGACAGCGCCCGCGCCGCCGGCCGCAAGGAAGTGGTCATGAGCGACAAGTCCAACGTGCTCACCTTCGGCCACGACCTGTGGCAGCGCTGCTTCCAAGCGGTCGCCGCCGAATATCCGGACATCGCGGCGCGGCACCTGTTCGTCGACGCGCTGGCGATGCAGATGATCAAGGACCCCGGCCAGTTCGAGGTGATCGTAACCTGCAACATGTTCGGTGACATCGTGACCGATCTCGGCGCCCAGCTGCAGGGCGGGCTGGGGGTCGCGGCCAGCGGCAACATCAACCCGAACGGCGTGTCGCTGTTCGAGCCGATCCACGGCAGCGCGCCCAAGTACGCCGGCAAGGGGGTGGCCAATCCGCTGGGCGCGGTGTTGACCGCCCAACTGATGCTCGAGCATCTCGGTCTCAAAGAGGCGGGGGCGCTGATCGAGCGCGCGGTGGTGGCTGCGATCCGTGCCGGCCAGACCACTTCGGACCTCGGCGGTTCGCTGAGCACGCAGGCGGCCGGAGCGGCGGTGCGCGACCAGCTGCGCCGGGTCGCATGAGCTCGCAGATGGCTCGAACCGACGCTTGATGGACTGGAAAAAGTAAAGGAGTGGGTGATGAAGGATGAGGTCGTGATTCTGGGAGGCGCCCGCACGCCGATGTGCGAGTACGCCGGCGCGCTGAGCGACATCAGCGCGCTCGAGCTGGGCGCGCACGCCGCCCGCGCCGCGCTCGAGCGCAGCGCGATCGATCCGGCGACGGTCGATCACGTGGTGATGGGTAACGCGCTGCAAACCAGCGGCGACGCGATTTACGGCGCGCGCCACGTTGCGCTCAAGGCCGGGTTGCCGGTCGAGGTGCCGTGCCTCACGGTCAACCGGCTGTGCGGCTCCGGCATCCAGGCGCTGGTGAGCGCGGCCCAGATGATCCAGCTCGGCGAGGCCTCCTGCGTGGTCGCCGGCGGCATGGAGAACATGACCCAGGCGCCGCACGTGATCCGCGGCGCACGCAAGGGGTTTAAGCTCGGCCAAGGCCAGCTCGAGGACAGCCTGCTGGTCGCGCTGCTCGACACTCACTGCGGCTTGACCATGGCCGGTACCGCGCAGAATCTGGCGGTGTCGATGGGGATCACGCGCGAGCAGGCCGACGCCTTTGCGCTGGTCTCGCAGCAGCGCGCCGCGGCGGCCCAGAGCAGCGGAAAGCTGGCCGAGGAGATCGCGCCGCTCGAGGTGGCGCACAAACGCGGCACGATCCGGATCGAACGGGACGATCACCTGCGGCCGGACTCGAGCGCGGCCGGGCTGGCCAAGCTGCCGCCGGCGTTCGGCACCGACGTGGTGACCGCTGGGAACGCCAGCGGCATCGTCGACGGCGCCGCGGCGCTGGTGGTGGCTGGCGCGCGCGCGGCCGAGAAGCTGGGTCGGAACCCGTGGGGCCGGATCGTGGCCTGGGGAATCGCCGGAGTCGAGCCCAAGCTGATGGGGATCGGGCCGGTGCCGGCGACCCGGCGGGCGCTGGCGGCGGCCGGCAAGAAGCTCGAGGAGATGGATTTGGTCGAGGTCAACGAGGCGTTTTCGGCCCAGTACTTGGCGGTTGAGCACCAGCTGGGTCTGGATCGCGAACGGGTCAACGTCAACGGCGGTGCGATCGCCCTGGGGCATCCGCTCGGCGCGACCGGCGCGCGGCTGGTGCTGACCTTGCTCTACGAGCTGCGCCGGCGCGGCGGCGGCTACGGGCTGGCGACCGCCTGCATCGGCGGCGGCCAAGGCATCGCCATGGTCGTCGAAGCGTTCGGATAAGGATTCCAAGGGAGCACGAGATGGCGATCAGAACCGTTGGAGTGGTCGGATGCGGGCTGATGGGCAGCGGCATCGCGCAGGTCTGTGCCGCGGCCGGGTATCGCACCCGCGTGCGCGAAGTGGAACAGAAGCTGCTCGACCGCGGGCTCGCGGGGATCGAGAAGTCGCTCGCCAAACTGGTCGAGAAGGGCAAGCTGAGCGCCGATCAGAAAAGCGCGGCCCAGCAGCGGCTCGAGCCGACCCTGGAGCTGGCGGACCTGAAAGATTGCGACCTGGTGATCGAAGCGATCACCGAGAACCTCGAGCTCAAGCGCTCGATCTACGCCACGCTCGAGTCGCTCTGCGGCCCCGAGACGATCTTCGCCACCAACACCTCCTCGTTGTCGGTGACCGAGCTGATGGTCGGCTCCAAGCGGCCGGAGCGTTTTCTGGGGCTGCACTTTTTCAACCCGGTGCCGATCATGAAACTGGTCGAGGTGGTGCGCACGGTGGCGAGCGACGCGGCCGTGGTCGATCAGCTGGTCGCGTTCGCCGAATCGCTCGGCAAGGCGCCGATCCGCTGCCAGGATCGCAGCGGTTTCATCGTCAACCGCTTGCTGGTGCCCTACCTGCTCGACGCGGTGCGGGCGCTGGAGGAGGGGGTCGGTTCGAAAGAGGACATCGACCGCGGCATGGAGCTCGGCTGCGGTTACCCGATGGGCCCGCTCAAGCTGCTCGACTTCGTCGGCCTGGATACCACCCTTTACATCGCCGAGATCATGTTTCAGGAGTACCGCGAGAAGCGCTTCGCCCCGCCGCCGCTGCTCAAGCGCATGGTGCTGGCGGGCTACAACGGCCGCAAGGCCGGCCGCGGCTTTTACGACTACTCCAGTTAGAGCCCCTCCCCTACAGGTACCCTAAAGCGCGGAGCTCTTTGCGCGTCTCCTCGTCGACTTGGTTGGGGGCGGCGAAGGCGGCGGGGGGCGCGCCGCGGAGTTGCGAGAGAGCTTGGAGCAAGTAGCCGGCGCGGACCGGATTGCGGTGGACAAGATTGCGGCGCTCGGCCGGGTCGGCTTCGAGGTCATAGAGCTCCAGCCCCGGCGCCACCGGGCGCACGATGAGCTTGAAACGACGGTCCCAGATCGCGAACTGGGGCCCGAATCTCGAGCGCGACAGCAGAAAGCGCTCGGGGGTCTGGCGGCCCTCGAAGATCAAGGGGTTGAGGTCGAGGCCGTCGACGCTGGCCGGATCGATCGGCGCGCCGGCCAGCGCCATCAGGCTCGGAAGCAGATCGACGCTCTGGACCGGCTCGGCGATACGGCGCCGGTCCGGGCGCAGCCCTTTGGGGAACTTGAGAATCAGCGGGATGCGGACCATCTCTTCGTAGACGGTGGTGTTGTGGCCGCGCTGGCCGTGCTCGAAAAAGGCCTCGCCGTGATCCGAGGTCAGAATGATCAGGGCGTCGTCGTACAGGCGGTAACGCTTGAGCGCCGCCAGCAGGGTGCTGAACTCCTCATCCACCGCGGCCAAATCGGCATCGTAGAGATTCTTGAGCTGTTGCAGATCAGCCGGCGGCGGCATTCCGCCCTGGTCCATCTGCCGCAGATACGGCATCGAGCCGCTCACCGGCCCGGGATAGGCGGGATCGACGAAGCGCTGCCGAAATCGCGGCTTGGCGCGGTGCGGCGCGTGCGGATCCATGAAATGCACATACAGAAACAGCGGCGGCTTAGGTTTCCGATCTAGCCAGGCGAGCAATCCGGCCAGCAGGCGGCGCTGCTTGGCGAAGGACTGGAACCCCTGCTGGTAGCCGAACTTGCCCGAGGCGAAGGCGTTCATGCTGAATCCCGCGCTGCTGAAGCCCCTGCCGCGCAAGCGTTCGGCCAGCGTCTCGGCCGCCGGATCCAGCCTGAACTCGCGCTCGATCACTCCGTGGCGCTCCGGGTAGAGGCCGGTGAACAGGCTGCCGGTCGAGGCCAGGGTGTAGGGAGCGTTGGCGTAGGCGCGCTCGAATAAAACCGCTTCGGGCTCGCTGGCGAAGCGGTCCACCGCCGGAGTGGTGGCGCGGGGATAGCCGTAGCAACCGAAGTGCGAGGCGTTGGCCGCGTCGAACACGACCAAGATCACGCTTTGTTCGGAGGACAGGCGCGGGAGCTCGGGCGCCGCCTGGGCGCGCGCCGGCTCGGTTCGCGAGCCCTGAATCTGGAGCTTTGACCAGCGAACCTCCCCGCGATCCAGGACTTGGAACGAGAGCTGGACCCGCTGTCCCTCCCAAGCGGAGAGGTCGGCCTCGATAGGCCACGGCAACCGGTCGCTTTCGGCCAGCAGCGCCGGCGCTCCGCGCTCCGGCTGGATCCGAATTCGCACCCGGGAGTGCCGCGCTCCAGAGACCTGGCCCGCTAAGCGAGCGGCGGCGGGGATGGTCGAGAACAGATCGAGCTGGCTCGGACCGCTCTGGATTACGGCGGCGGGCGAAACGGCGACCGCGGATTGCGGCGGCTCGGACCGGTCGTCCTGCAGGCGGCGCAGCTCCACCCAGTCGAACTGCGCGGCCAGCGCCCGCCCCGCGCCGCCCTCGCCGCCGGCCGAGAGCCGGGTGAACTCGAGGTCGAGGATGTTGAGGCCGGATCGCAGCCGCCCTTGAGCCACGGCAATCCGGTGCGTCTCCCAGGTTGCGGGCAGGATCAACGCTCCCAGCGGCGCGCCGTTGAGCCGCAGGCTCACCGATTGCGGCGCCGCTTCGCGGCTGGGCGCCGCAGCGCAGCGCATAATCAACTCCTGGTCGCTGGAGTCGAGCGCCATCAGGCGCAGCCGGGCCTGGCGCGAGATCGCCCATGCCGCGGTTGCGGCGCCGGACGATTCCTCGACCTTGCCCCAGCCGCGGCCCAGGAACCGGCCGCCTTCCTGAGGCGCGAAATCGATTCGAAACGGCGATCCGAATGAGCTGCCGAACCGCGCGACGTCGATCAAATCGACCTGCGGGCTCGCGGTCGCCGCCGGCGGCGCGGGCGGGACGGCGCAAGCGCCGAGGGCCCCCAAGGCGGCGGTCCGAAACGTAATCCAGAGCCGTCGCTGGAAGCGGCGGGAGGGGAAGCGGGGAAAAGGCATCGGGGCGCTGAGCTCGAGCTGAGCGTGAAAGGTCTACGAGCGGGATTGTGGCGGCGCGCTTGGGTGGGAGTCAAA
>DASWHO010000048.1:0-6512 GCA_036398155.1 Acidobacteriota bacterium | reverse complement strand
AAGAGCACAGGATGCCAGTCCGCTGCAGACCCGCGCACGGGTGGCATGGGCGTGCGAAGCAAGCCCATGGGCGACCTCGCCTTACGATGGACAGGTCATCCATGGGCGCCCTTCGGCCGCCCATGCCACCCCGATCGATGGCGGCCGGTATACTCGGCCGGTGATCCAACGGGTCAGACCGCTGCTCCTGCCGCTGGTCATCGCGCTGTTGGCCGCGGCCGCTTACCGGGCTCGCATCGCCGACGAGATGATGGATTTCCAGGTCTACCGGACCGCCGCAGCGCGTGCGCTCGCCGCCGAAGAGCTCTATCGGCCGGCCGACGGTCATTACCAGTTCAAGTATCTGCCGGCGTTCGCGGTCGGGATGGCGCCCTTCGCGATCCTCGGCGTCGAGACCGCCCAGGCGCTCTGGTTCGCCCTCTCCGTCGCCCTGCTGCTGGTCACGGTGCGCTGGTCGCTGCACGGCTTGCCGGCCCGGAGGCGCTCGGCACCGGTCCTGGCCGGGCTCACCGTGCTGCTGATGGGCAAGTTCTATGCTCATGAGCTGACGCTCGGGCAAGCCAACATCCTGCTGGCGACCCTGCTGGTCGCGGCGCTGCTCGCGGTGCAAAACGACCGCGCGCGGGTCGCCGGGCTCCTGGTCGGCCTAGGGGCCTTCGTCAAACCGTACGCCCTGATCCTGCTGCCGTGGCTGGCGCTGGACCGCGGGCTGGTCGCGGCGCTGCCGGCGCTCGCCGTCCTGCTGATCGGGCTGCTGGCGCCGGCGGCGATCTACGGCTGGACTGCGAACCTCGATCTGCTCGCCGGCTGGTATCGCACGGCGACCGGCTCCACCGCCTCCAACCTGCTCGGCATCGACAACGTCTCGCTGGCCGCGATGTGGGCCAAGTGGATCGGACCCGGATCGACCGCGAGCGCTCTGGCGGCGGCCACCGCGATCGCGGCGCTGGGGCTGGTCGTGGTCGTGTGGCGCCGGCGGCGCGGGATCGACCGGCCCGAGTATCTCGAGTGGGCGCTGCTGATGTTGTTGATACCGCTGATCTCGCCGCAAGGTTGGGACTATGTCCTGCTGCTCGGGACCCCGGCGGTCGTTTGCGTGCTGGACCGCTGGGCGGACGTGACGCCAGGCTGGCGCTGGCTGACCGGCGCCGCGCTGGCGTTCATGGGGCTGACCCTCTTCGATCTGATGGGTCGCGCGCTGTACTCCAGATTCATGGCGCTGTCGGGCGTCAGCGTGGCGGCGCTCGCGGTCGCCGGCCTGCTCGCCCACCTGCGCTGGCGCAAGCTGGCGTGACGGCCCACGGGGAAGGGCCTGTGGCCGACCGGCTTTTGTGTCGCCGTATCACATGATCAGTCACCGTGGTTGCGAATGGGGTGGCATGGGCGGCCGAAGGGCGCCCATGGTCGAGCTTTCCATCGAGAGTGAGGTCGTCCATGGGCGCGCTGCGCGTGCCCATGCCACCCATGCGCGCCTCCTGCCCGTCCTTGATTCCGGGTTTGCAGCCAGCGGCGAGGGATGCGCAAGCACCAGAGCACAGCGCAGTGGGCGGCGGAGATGGTGCCGGATGCAAGGCGCGCGACTTCTTCAAATGTAGGGGCGGGGCTGGTCCCCGCCCATGCGGCCGCAG
Source organism: Acidobacteriota bacterium (assembly GCA_036398155.1). Classification (GTDB taxonomy): domain Bacteria; phylum Acidobacteriota; class DASWHO01; order DASWHO01; family DASWHO01; genus DASWHO01. The sequence goes on along the minus strand of DASWHO010000048.1, from coordinate 4,884 downwards.
TCACGTTTGCAGCGCATCCCGGGAGGGGCCAAGCCCCGCCCCTACAGTACAGAAAACACGCTGGAGGAGCCCGAGCAAGCGCAACGCCGCAGCCGGCGCCTGCTCCGCCGCCTAGTGGCGGCGGTTGGAGCTGTCCATGTCGGAGAAGATCAGCCAGCGCCCGTCGGATCCGCGGCGCAAGGTCAGAGTGAACTTGCCGTCATCCGCCGCGCCGGCTTGGCCGGAGTAGCCGCCGATGATGTAGCCCACGTCGCCTTCGGCGGCGAAGGCGATGGCGCGCAGGAACAGCGGACCGCCGTGACCGGCGTAGTAGCGCTCGATCGCTGCGCGGCGCCGCACCGGCGGCCGGCCGTTGGGCAGCACGAAACCGTCTTCCGCGAACAGCGATGCCAGCGCGGCCGCGTCGCGCCCACGCCAGGCGGTCTCGTAATCGGTCAGGACCCGCGCCAGCTCCGGCGGCAACTCCACGCTCGGCTCGGGCGCGGCGGCCGGCGTTTGCCCCTGCGCCAACAGCGACGAACAGCATAGAATGAGGGCCCCGATCATCACGATGCGCATGGTCAGCCTCCGTACCGCGCCCCAAGGCCGTGACGAGCGTCGGCGCTCGCCGGGCGGCGTCGAACACCGTCACCCGCGCGGCCGCCCAAAGCCGGCCTGGGCGCCAGCAGGTGAAACCTAGCGGGCGCCGGTTCCGTAAATCAAGAGTATCGACCTCTCAACGGGTCAGGAGGAGGATTCGGTGGCGAACTGGATGCAGGATCTTCGATATGCGGTGCGGACCTCGGCCAAGAATCCGGCGCTGACCGTTGTCGCCGCGCTGGCGCTGGCGCTGGGGATCGGCGCGAATACGGCTATTTTCAGCGTCATCTATTCGCTGATCTTCCGTCCGCTGCCGGGCGCCGCAGATCCGGGCCGTTTGGTCTCGATCGCCCTGACCGAGCCCGAGGGCACCTATCCGCATCAGCTCTCCTATGCCTCGTTCCGCGACTACAGCTCGCTCAAGGATGTCTTCAGCGGGGCGACCGTGTTCACTTCGATCTACGCCCAATTCAGCTCGGAGGGCGGCAGCCCCGAGCGCATCCTGCCGCTGCTGGTGTCCGGTGATTACTTCGATGTCCTGGGGGTGAAAGCGGCGCGCGGTCGGACCTTTAGTCGTGAAGAAGCGGAGCGGATGGGCGCCGGCAACGTGCTGGTGATCAGCCACGACTTCTGGCAGCAGCGCTTCGGCGGCTCTTCCGACGCGATCGGCGCGGCGGTGGAGCTCAACGGGGAGCCGTTCACGATCGTGGGCGTGACCCCGAAAGAGTTCCAGGGCACGACCGGATTCTTCACCCCGGTGGGCTACCTGCCGCTCAGCGGCATCGACTACGTCATCCCCGAGGCCAGCAAGACCCTGGAGGATCGCGCGCGCGTCGGCGGCTGGATCATGGTGGCTCGGCTGCAGCCCGGCGCCGACTTGGAGCAGGCCCGGGCCGCGGTGCAGACGCACGCGGCGCGGCTGGCGAAAGAATATCCCGAGACCCAAGGCAAACAGAGCGCGCTAGTGGTTCCCGAGCCGATGGCGCGGATGGAGCCGGCCGCGATCCGCTACATGCCGCCGATCGCGATCGTTTTCATGACCATGGTCTGCCTGGTGCTGCTGATCGCCTGCGCCAATGTCGCCAACTTGCTGTTGGCGCGGGCCACCGGCCGCAAGAAGGAGATCGCGATCCGGGCCGCGCTCGGCGCCGGCCGCTGGCGGATCATCCGGCAGCTGCTGACCGAGAGCGTGCTGCTGTCGGCTTTGGGCGCGGGCTTGGGCTGGCTGCTGGCGCAGTGGGCGATCCGGGTCTTGTCCTCGGTGCGGCCGGCGACCGATCTGCCGCTGCAGTTCAGCCTCACGCTCGACTACCGGGTCTTCGCGTTCACCCTGGCGGTGACCGTGCTCACCGGCATCCTGGTCGGCTTGGTTCCGGCGCTGCAAGCCGCCCGCACCGATTCGGCGGCCGCGCTCAAGGAAGGCTGGACCGGCGCGGAAGGACGGTCGCGGAGCTTTTTGCGCAGCTCGCTGGTGGTAGCGCAGATGAGCGTGTCGCTGGTGCTGCTGATCAGCACCGGCCTGTTCGTGCGCTCGACGATGAATGCGGCGCAGCAAGATCTGGGCTTCGACCAGACTCACCTGCTGCTGGTGGCGATGGACACCGATCTGCGCCGCTACGACGAAGCGCGATCCCAAGACTTCTACCGCGACCTGGACCAGCGGGTGCGGAGCCTGCCGGGCGTGGTCGACGTGAGCTCGGCTCGGTTCCTGCCGATCGGCTTCGGCAATGGGGTTTACGGGGTCGAACCGGAAGGGCTGGACGTGAACCGCGACCAGTCGCCGCCCCAAGCCATCTACAACCTGGTCGGCACCGACTACTTCCGCACCATGAAGCTAGAGGTCCAGCAGGGCCGGGCCTTCACCGAGCAGGATCGGACCGACAGCCCTCAGGTGGCGATCATCAACCAAACCTTCGCGGACAAGTTCTGGCCGCGGCAGAATCCGCTGGGCAAGCGCTTCCGCATCGACCGCGAAGACAAGCTGCTCGAGGTGGTCGGGGTGGCGCGCGACAGCAAGTACATGCTGCCGGCGGAGGGACCGACGCCGGCTTTCTACATGCCGTTCTCTCAGCTGCCGCGCTCCGACCGGATCCTGCACATCCGCACCCAGGGCGATCCGGTTCCGATGGCGGCCGCAGTGCGCTCGGTCATCCGCGCGCTCGACTCGGAGATGCCGATCTGGGATGTGCGCAGCATGCAGGACCACATCCGCAACGGCAAGATGTTCCTGTTCGACATCGGCACCGGACTCATGGGTGCCTTCGGCCTGATCGGGATGATCCTCGCCGCCATCGGGCTGTACGGGGTGATGGCCTATTCGGTCAGCCGGCGCACTCACGAGATCGGGATCCGCATGGCGATCGGCGCCAGCGGCGGCCGGATCCGGGCGATGGTGGTGCGCCAGGGCATGATCCTGGCGGCGCTCGGCGTGCTGCTGGGGCTGGCGGGGGCGGGCCTGCTGACCCGGTTGTTCGCGAACCTGCTGGTCGGGGTGACCTCCACCGACCCGCTGACCTTCGGAGCGATCGCGCTGTTCCTGCTCGCCGTCGGCCTGCTCGCCTGCTACGTCCCGGCGCGGCGCGCCACCCGGGTCGATCCGATGATCGCCCTGCGCTACGAGTAGTACTTCATGGCTTCCTTCGTCGCCCTGCTGCGCGGCATCAACGTCGGCGGCAAGAACATCATCAGGATGGCCGACCTGAAGGCGTGCTTTGAAAGCCAGGGCTTCCAGGGGGTGGCGACCTATATTCAAAGTGGCAACGTGGTGTTCAAGGCGGGGGCGGCGCAGGCCCGGCTGGTTTCGCAAATTGAAAAGGCCCTGACCGCCGCGTTCAACTACCGGGCCAGCGTGGTGCTGCGTTCCGCCAGGCAGATGCGCGACACCGTGGCCGGGGCGCCCCGAGGCTTCGGCTCCGAGCCGGCCGAATTCCGTTATGACGTCCTGTTCTTGAAGGACACGCTCGAGCCCGCCGCGGCGCTGAAGCAGGTGCCGGTCCAGCCGGGCGTCGATCGGGTTTTTGCCGGCCCGGGCGCCCTGTATTTTTCACGCCTGATTGCCAAGGCCTCGCAAAGCCGCCTGCCGCGCATCACGGCGCTGCCCATCTACCAGTCGATGACGATCCGGAACTGGAACACCACGCTGGCCCTGTCGAAAATGGCGGAAGAAGCCTAGATTAGGGCACTCAGCAGTCGAATTCATTGGCGGTCTCGGATCTCCTGGTTGAGACGCGAATGATCACCGCCGATACGCGGCTGGCCAACGCGCTTGCGGCGATTCCATCCGTTGCGACCCATGTCCAAGCGGTTCAGACCTTCGGCGGCTGATCGAGCGACGGGCCCTACGGCTGCGCCGGCGCGGCACGACCGCCGGCCGCCGTGTTAGACTCAGGAGCAAAGTGCCAAGGTTGGCCTGCTGGGTCAGGCAGAGGAGGGCGGTCATGTCGGGTTGGAATTGCGCGGCTCTCGCGGTGGGGGCGGCTTGGCTGTTGAGTGCAGTCGAGGCGGCGAGCGGACCGCCGGATCGCCAGCGGAGCGTCCGACCGGGTGCCCCGGACGCCTGGGCCGAGGCCGGCGCCGGACCATCTTCCGCTGCAAGTTCGCGCAACGCTTTGGGGCCGATCATTCCGATCGCATTCAGCGCCAACGACGAAACCGATCCCGCGATCGCCTATAACCCCGACCGGGACGAGTATCTGGCGATCTGGGACGACAACACCCTTAACGCGGTCCGCGGCGTGATGTTGAATCCCGACGGCACGATCAAGGGAGAGCCCTTTTTCGTGATCCCGCCGGCCCCAGGGGAAGGTGACATCCATGGAATGACGCTGCTCTATCACCCTGGCGTCCAGCGCATGTTTGCCTTCGGCATTCGCGAAGAGCCGGGCGGCTCGCGCGCCATCGGCGTGATCGAGAGCGCCGCGCGCGACTGGGGCGCGGTGCTCAACCTCACCAACCTCGGGGTCTACGTCAGCGCCTACGCCGTGGCGCGCCTGACCGACAACAACCTGCAGTTCTTGGTTGCGTGCACGTTCGCAGGCGTCACCAACCTCTTCCGATCGACGCTCGGCCCCACGCTCCTGCCGATCGGGTCGCCCATCCAGACCACCTTCTTCAATAACCCTCCCGGCGTCGGTGGCTTCAGTGCCCATGCCGTACCCTCCGGTACCTTGCTGGGGGTGGTTGGGCCCAACGAGATTTTCGGCGGCCTGATCGGCGGCATTCTGGTCAATTTCGGGCCGTTCCTCAGCACCCCGGTGCGCCTGGCGCTGGCCTGCTTTCTTGCCGGTGCGTGTGCCTGGGTCAGCA
>DASWHO010000047.1:0-2181 GCA_036398155.1 Acidobacteriota bacterium | reverse complement strand
TGGATCCGGAACGATCCCGATTGCACCAGATCTTGGCTGGGAATCAGCCCGGCCTGCTTGAGCGCCTCGACCACTGCAGTGTCGCCCGATTCACGCGCCGCCGCCATTTCGGCGCGGGTGCGGTCATCGAGCAGGGGAATCGCCCTCAGCTCGTAGACGTAGCCGCCGTCCGGCGCACCGATCAGATCGATCGCGGGGCTCACGCCGGCCGCGAAATCCTGCTGCACGTAGGTGTCGCCCGGCCCGGAGACGGTCAAGGTCATGCCACCGAAGCTCCCCAGCGGCTGGAAGCTGATCGTCGTCGCGCCCATGTCGACCGCGGCGAGCGAGCCTTTCGAATCGGCCGCCCCAGCGGCGGTCGAGAGGGCCAGGCCCAGAGCCACAGCCAGAATCGTTCGAGACCAAGCGACTTCACGCATTGTGCAACCTCCCTGGGTAAATGGTTGAGAACACCCGACCGAAAAGCCTCTGGACGGAAAGAAAGCACTCATACAGCGACCCCTCCTTCCCGCGATAGCGACTGCGCATCGCGGTTCTTGCGCGCCACTCAACTCGACGAATCCCCGACAATCTAGGATGTTTCTAAACTATGCCCCTACGATCCACTATGTCAAGCAGAACGTCGCCGCCTACCCTAACACAAAATCCGTCACAGGGAACCCGGCGGCCGGGAAGTGGGCCCAGGAAAAGCCGGCTCTCCTCGGAGCCCTTCACCTTCTGGAGCGCCGCGTGATGCGGACCAGCATCCGGTCTTGAGCGACGCCGACATCCCCCCCGAACTTCTCGCGCACTCGATCCGCCAGGTCGGGCGTATCGACTTCGGGGTAGAGGTGGGTCAAGAGCAGCCGGCGCGGTCGAGCGCGCGCGGCAAGCTCGCCGACCGAGGTCGGGGTCAAATGACCGGGGACCGATATCGCATCGGGAAACGAGCATTCCGCGACCAGCAAGTCGGCCTCCTGCGCCAGCTCTTCCAGCTCGCGGCTCGGTCCGCTGTCGCCGGTGAATACTGCGGTCGCGCCGCCATCCTCTTCAAAACGCAGAGCACGGCTGTGCGGCGCATGGTTCACCGCAGCGGTCCGCAGCGCATAACCCGAAGCGCTGATCGGCCGCTCACCGTACGATTCCAGCTGCAGCGGATAGTCGGTTTTGAGCAAGCCACCCTCGTAGAGCTGATCCAGCGCGGCGATCCATTCGAGAAAGCCCGGGCCGCCGTGCAGCGTGAGGGCTCGCTGGCGCCGCGCGCGGCGGTCCCAGCGATACGCGAACAGCAGCGGCGCCAAGTCGGCGGTGTGGTCGACGTGCAAGTGGGTAAAACAGACGCGGTCGATGGCGCCGTAGTCCTCGCCCAGCTCGAGCAGGCGGCGCAACGTGCCGCTGCCGCAGTCGACCAGCACCCGCTCCGATCCCACCCGCAGCAGATACGCCGCGCTGCTGCGTTGAACCCGCGGACACAGCGTTCCGCTCCCGAGCACCAAAAGATTCATGTCCACACAACTCTACCACCCCCACTTCCCAACCGGTCGGCAGAAATCACGCAACCCGCAGAGCGCGGCGGTTGGTGGAAAGGGCCCTACACGCGGCGGTTGGTGAAAAGGGTCCTACACGCGGCGGTTGGTGAAAAGGGTCCTACACGCGGCGGTTGGTGAAAAGGGTCCTACAAATGTAGGGGCGGGGCTTGTCCCCGCCCGAAAGGCGCCACTCCGATCGTCGCGTGATGGAGACGAGCGCAGCGATGTCGACCCAAACGACCGACAAGGCCCGTATGAGCACCGTAGGGCATCTGGAAGACCTGGGCCGGAGACGAGCGAAGCGATGTCGACCGAACGGCCGACAAGGTCCGCTCGAGAAACGCAGCACGGCGCGGTGGGCGGTGGAGCTGCCGTCAGCTGCGAGGCGGGCGCCGCGAGGCTGACGGAGGCGTACTGAAAGGTACGCCGGAGGAGGCCGAGCAAGCCCAACGAAGCAGATGGCGGCAGATCCGCCGCCGAGCTACCGTCGAGCTATAGGACCCGGGCGATGGTGGCTAGATAGACGTACCGCGCGCCAGCGCGGCGCAGCGTGCGGGCGCATTCCATCAACGTGCTGCCCGTGGTCCAGACATCGTCGACCAGGATGACCCGCCGCGCGCCGCGCAGGCGGCGGGGCCGCGCGCCAAAGGCGCCGCGCAGGTTGCGGCGCCGC
>DASWHO010000046.1:0-2305 GCA_036398155.1 Acidobacteriota bacterium | reverse complement strand
AGGGCACAAACTCGCGCCCGCGCTCATCCAGCCAGCGCTCGCGGGTGCGGTAGCGCAGCTCTTTCCACACCGCCGCGGGCGACCAGTTCTGCTCCTCGCGCGGCACCTGGGAGCCGCGCTCCAGAATCAGGATCCGCGCCGCGCTGGTGCTCAGCGACCAGGCGGCGGTCCCGCCGCCGAGACCGCTGCCGATGATCACCAGATCGAAGCTAACGCTGCGCATGGCTCGGTGCCGACCACCGGCCCTCAGGAAGGCGAGAGCGTAGCATAGACTTGGTCCATCAACACCTGGTCCTCCATCGCCCGCTCCAGGCTCATCTCGGGCGGGCGCCGCTCGCGGATCGCGCCCAGGAAATCGTGGTACATCGCCCGGTAGCCGCGGATGTCGCGCAGCCCCGGCAGCAGCAGCCGCGGTAGGCCACGGCCGCGCGCGATCACGAACAGGCCGTTGGATTCGAAGCTGATCACCCCGCCGCGGCCGAACAGCTTGGACAGGCGCAGGCCGCGGAAAAAAGACGGGATTTCGCGCGAGTAATACAGCGCGCCGACCGCCTGATTGTCGTACTGAAACGCGACCATCATGCTCTTGCAGCGCCGGTCCGGCCCGCACTCCGAGCGCCCCGGCCGGTAGCCGTGGATGGCGGTGATCTTGGGGCCCAGGCTGCCGGCCAAATGGAGCCAGTGGATCCCTTCCTCGAAAAAGGCGTCGCCGCCGGCCAGCGCCTCGTCGTTGCGCCAATCGTCGCCGGGCTTGAGCCGCTTGGCGATCGAGGTGAAGTGGGCGAAGACCAGCTCGCCGATCAGCCCCTCGGCCAGCAGCCGGCGCAGGCAGACGGCGAGCGGTTTGTAGTGATCGTTCTCGCCGACCAGCACCACGCGTCCGGCGCGGTCTCTGGCTTGGGCCACCGTCTTGTAATCCGCCATTTGCAAGAAAGCCGGCTTTTCGACGATCACGTGCTTGCCATGTGCCAAGGCTTGCAAGGCCAGATCGAGATGCCAACGCGGCGGGATCGCGATCAGGACCGCATCGATCCCGGAATCTTCGATCGCCGCCAGATAGCTCCCGTAGCTGCCGCCGCCGCCGAAGCGCCGGTTGGTGGCCTCGGCCTTGGCGCGGTCGCGGCTGGCGTAGTGGCACACGATCTGACCGCGCAGCGCCGCGAGCTGGCGGCTGTGCACCCGGGTGATGAAGCCGCAGCCGAGCAAGGCCAAATGCAGCGGTTCAGGCATCGAAACGATCCTTCAATCCAACCCTGCCCATGCCACCCATACGCGCCCAGCGAATATTACACCGCGGCGCCGCCGATCTATGTAGAGTAGGGCTGTGCCTCGGATCCAAGGCATGCAATCCGCCAAGGGCCTGCTGGCCCGGCTCGCTTTCTGGGCTACCAAGCGCAAAGTCGGCAAAGTGGTGGTCCCGGTGCGGATCCACGCGCTGCACAGCGCGCTGCTGTTCGGCTACGGCCAGATGGAGCTGGCTCAAGAGAAGGCCGGGAAATTGCCGGCCGCGATCAAGTCGCTGGCCCAGATTCGGGTCGCGCTTCGCATCGGGTGCCCGTTTTGAATCGACATCGGGTCTGCGGTCGGCAGACGACAAGGCCTCACCGAGGAAAAGCTCCAGGCCGTGCCGCAATACCAGAGCAGCGGCGCCTTCAGCGAAACCGAGCTCGCGGTGCTGCGCTACGCCGACGCCATCACCGACACCCCGGTCGAGGTGTCCGACCAGCTCTTCAGCCAGCTTCGCGCTGTTTTCAATGACGACCAGCTGGTCGAGCTGACCTCGGCGCTGGCTTGGGAGAACTACCGCGCCCGTTTCGACCACGCCCTGGGCATCGAAGCGGAAGGCTTCTCGTCCGGAGCGCTGTGCTTGCTGCCGCGCAGGGCCGAATCCGACCCGGGTCGCCCCGACCCCGCCTGATCCGGGAGTTGTCTCGCTTTTTTGCTATCCTGGGCCGCTCGGGAGGTCGAGGATGACGCTCGCTTGGAGGTCCAGAACCTGCGCGGCAGCGCTGATGCTCCTTCCCGGCGTCGGACCGGGCTTCGCGCAAGCCGCGCCGCCGGCCGACGCGGCGCAGCGGCTGATCGGGCGCGCCCTGGGCGAGACGCCGCTGCTCGACGATCTGCGCGAGCTGTGCGACCGCATCGGCGGCCGGCTGACCGGCTCGGCGGCCTGCGAGCGCGCAATCGAGTGGGCGGCCGAGAAGTTCCGCGCCGCCGGGGTCGAGAGCGTGGCGCTCGAACCCTTCACCATGCCGCGCTTGTGGCTGCCGGGCAGCGCGGTGGCGCTGTGCGTGGCGCCGGAGCC
>DASWHO010000045.1:0-2444 GCA_036398155.1 Acidobacteriota bacterium | reverse complement strand
CGCTGCGGCTCAAGGAAGCCGGCTTCATGCGCAGCCTGGCGAGCAACACCAACATCCGCATCATCGATCGCGCCGAGGTTCCGCTCGCCGCCCTGCCGCCGAATACCATCCTGCTGTTCATGGGCTTTTTCGTCTCCTTGGTTTCGGGTCTGTTCTTGGCCTTCGTGATCGAGTTCTACGGCGACAAGCTCCAAACCGTGGAAGACGTCGAGGACATGCTCCGGCTTCCAGCGCTGGGCTGGATCCCGCGGGCGCGCGGCGCAGCCGGCCAGCTCAAGGAATGGCTGGGGCAAAAGCCGGCGCTCAACCCGCTCCTGGTCAAGAGCGGCGCGCTGCTCGAGCCCGCTTTCGTCGAGTCCTACCGCTCGCTGCGCACGTCGGTGCTGCTCGCGTCAGGCGCGCAGCCGCCGCGCACCATCGTGATCACCAGCAACACCGCCGGCGCCGGGAAGACCACGACCGCGATCAACACTGCGATTTCGCTGGCCCAGGCCGGCCGCCGCGTGCTGCTGGTCGACGCCGACATGCGCCATCCCGGCTGCGCACAGGAATTCGGGGTCCAAAGCGACGCCGGCCTGAGCACCCATCTGGCCTCGCCCGAGCAGCCGGCCGCCGTTTACCACGATTGCATCCCGGGTCTGGATCTCTTGCCCAGCGGGCCGGTGCCGCCCAACCCCTCGGAGCTGCTCAGCTCGGCGCGGCTGCCGGCGCTGCTCGAGTCCTTGAGCGCCCGCTACGACCACGTCCTGATCGATTCGCCGCCGCTGGGCCTGGTCTCGGATGCTCTGATTCTCTCGGTGCTGGCGGAGGGCGTGATCCTGGTGGTCAAGGCCGAGACCGACTCGCGGCGCGGCGCGGTCTGGGCGCGGGAGACCTTGAACCGGATTCAGGCGCGGATTCTGGGGGTGGTGCTCAACGCGGTCGACGTCAAGCGCCATCGCTACGGCCGCTACTACTACGGCTACGTCACCAAATACATGCGGCCCTACTTCTCGAAGAACCTCCCCGGCGCGGCCCAAGCAGCGAACGAAACCGACTCGAGCGACAGCAGCGCTCGGTCCATGACGCTGCAATAGCAGGTCGACATCAGAATCCTAGAGCAGTAGCAAGGCGCGGTGTTCGCGCCCCGATGGAGCCCCCGATGCGATGTAGACCCGGTTTTCCAGCTCTCCTTCTTGTCGCCGGGCTCGCCTTTGGATTGCCCTCCGCGGCGCAGGAGCAAGGCATCGGCTTCGACGCCGCGACCAGCGCCGACACCGGAACCGCGACCGCCGCGAGCTTGACCTTCTCGCATACCGTCGGCGCCACGGGCGTCGATCGGCTTCTGATCGTCGGGGTGTCGATCCGCAACAGCGGCAGCCAGACGGTCAGCAGCGTGACCTATGGCGGCGTCGGCCTGACCCAGGTCGGGGCGATCAGCAATTCGAATAAGGCCCGGGTCGAGATCTGGCGCTTGGTGGCGCCGGCCACCGGGGCCAACGACGTGGAAGTCACGATGTCGGCCGCAGCGCGCTTCGTCGCCGGCGCGGCTTCCTTTACTGATGTCGACCAGTCCGCACCATTGGGCGCGTTTTCCTCCAACACCGGAAGCAGCACCACCCCGACGGTGGATCTCAGCGGACTGCTCGAAGGCGAAGTCGTGATCGACACGATCGCCAACGAGAACCTCGCCACCGGCAACCCCTTGCCGATCGCGGGGGCGGGTCAGACCGAGCGCTGGAACGATCGCACCACCAGTTCGAGCGCCGGCGAGAACACGCCGGGCGCGGGCAGCACCGAGCCGGCGCCCGCCGCCGGCGGCAGCATCAACATGTCCTGGACCCTGGAGGCGAGCCGGAACTGGGCAATCGGGGCGGTGGTCCTCAAGCCCACCAATCCGGCCAATGGGATCTCCGTGAATGGGGTCAGCAGCACCACCGGCGACACGGCCAGCTTGACCTTTTCCCACACGGTCGGCTCCAGCACCAACCGGATCCTGATCGTCGGCACCGCCCATCGCGACGGCACCCGCACCATTACCGGCGTCACTTATGGGGGTGCGGCGCTGACCCTGATCGGCGAGGAAGTCGGCCCTTCAACCGCAAACAGAGTCACGCTGTGGTATTTGATCGCCCCGCCGGAAGGCACCGCGAATGTGGTGGTGAGCGTCTCGTCCAAGTCCAAGATCGTGGCCGGCGCGGTCTCGTACAACAACGTCCATCAGACCGTGCCATTGGGCTCGTTCGTCTCAGCCAGTGGAACCAGCGTGACGGCGTCCGTGGCCGCCTCGAGCGCCGACCGAGAATTGGTGGTGGACATCGTCGGGGCCAACGGCGATGCCAAATCGCTGACCGCGGCGGCCGAACAGGCCGAGCGCTGGAACGTCGAGACCGGCGACGCCGGTGGAGAAATCAACGGCGGCCACAGCACCAAGGCCGGGGCGTCCTCGGTCACGATGTCTTGGA
>DASWHO010000044.1:0-4529 GCA_036398155.1 Acidobacteriota bacterium | reverse complement strand
CATAGGCGATCACCAGCACGCCGAAAACCCCGACCAGGGCCGACGGCAACCGCGCCGTGAACTCGTTGTTGCCGAAGATCAGGATCGGCAGATACATGCCCCAATAGACCAGAATCGGCTTGGTCCAGCGCACGTCGCCGCTGAAATACGGGGTCACGACCGAGTGGCGCTCGATCATCTCGCGAACCGTCTGGGGATAGCGCGGTTCCCAGGGATCGTTGAGGGAGTACGATCCGATGCCCCAGACAAACAGGTAGAGGGTCGCCAGCCCCAGCAGGCACAGCCCCAAGTGGGGACGCGGCCGGATGGTTGCGGCGGCCTCCGGTTTCAGCGGGCTCGGCGGCGGGGCGCCTTTGTTCAGGCTCGAGCGGCGGGCTTTAGAGCGACTCATCGTTCATTTCCGCCCGGGGACCGCGGCGGCCGGCGCAGCGCCGTTCATGCTCGAGCGCGCCGCGGGACGCAGGTCGGCCAGCGACCGGCCGGCCGCCCCGGTGGCCGGTTCGAGCCCCAGGAGCGCGCAGACCGTGCGATAGACATCGACCACCTGGACCTTGGACCAGCGACTCCCGGCGGCGATGCCCCGGCCCCAGGCGAACAGAGTCCCCGCCATGCTCGGATCGTCGGGCGCAAAACCGTGCGCCCCCGGAATCCGCGCCGGACCGACCGGATTCGATTCACCCCCCAAATCGCGGAAATAGGTACCCGGCTTGCCGATCAGAATCAAGTCCCCGATCCGGTCGGGTTGCCGGTAGCGGAAGCGTTCGGGCAGCTCGGCCGGCAGGTAAGCCTGCAGCAGCGCCGATTCGCCGCGCAGCGCCTCGCGCGCCCGCGCGGCATCCGCCGCGGAGTGAAAGTAGACGTTGGCGCTGCCGCCGGTGGAGTAGGGATCCGCATCGAAGCCTCTGCGGCGCAGAAACGCCTTGAGGTAGATGCAGCGGCTCACCGTTGCCATCCCATGATCGCCGAGCAGCAGCAAGGTGGCGTGGGGCGCGCGATGGCGCCGCAGCGCGTCCAGCACTTTCCCGGCGAAGCCGTCGTAGCCCTCGACCGCGCGCAGCGTTTCGCCGGCATCCGGCCCGCGCTTGTGCGACACGTCATCGAGGCCTTCGAGATAGACCAGCATCAGGCGCGGCGCCTGGGGGCCGCGCTCCGCGATCCAACCGAGCAGCTCTTCGATGCGCTGCGCGTCGCTGCCGTCCTCGTGCACGCTGGTGGTTCGCACCCCCGGCTGACCGGCGGTTGCCATCCAGTTGGTGGCGGCGACCGGGACTTTGGCGCGCGCCGCGGCGACCCAGATCGGCTCGGTCAGCAGCATGGTCGAGAAATCCTCGGGCTCACCTTCGAGCTTGCGCTGCAGGCGCCGATCGTAGAAGCGGTTGTTGATCACGCCGCTGCCGCTCGGATGGCGGCCGGTGGCGATCGCGGCTTGGCTCGGCAGCGAATTGGGCGGAAACACCGGCGTCAGCCGGTCGGCGCGGCCCCCCTCGGCCGCCATCTTCATGAGGTTCGGCGCCGCGCCGCGCTCCGGATAGTCGTGGCGCAGCGCTTCGATCACCAGCACCACCACGGTCGGAGCGCTGGCCGGCTCGATCGGCGCCGGCGCCGACCGGGCCGCGCCAATCAGCGCCGCGGCGCCGAGCACAAGGAATCCGGCTGCCGGTCGAGTCATGTGTTTTTCACCACTCGAACGAAGGTGGCGCCGGTGTAGAACAGGGTGTCCGCGTTGCCGCGGTCATGCTCCGGACCGCCGACCACGCGCCGGCCACGGCAGCGCAGGTAGAACCTCCGCGGGGCGGCGGTGGCCTCGGGCGGCAGCGAGAAACGCAGCTCGACCTTGCCGGGGCCGATCGATTCGAAGCTGTGGACCAAAGCCGGCGCGCCGGCAAAGTCCGAGATCACCTCGACCCGATCGAGGCGATTGGGCTGACCTTCGAAATCCTGCTCCGGCACCTCCAGCAGGATACGGTACTCGACCCGAGCGTGAACCGGCACGGTGAGGGTCTCGCTGATCCAGACGGATTCGGTTTGGCCGGGGCGCTCGGTGCGGGTCTCCACCGCGCTCACCACCCCACCCATCACGGTGGCGGTGCAGCCGGCCCGCAGCCCCTCGATCACCCCTCGGCCAGAGCGTTCGGGCGCGTAGACCAAGGTGCGGCTGAACTGTCCCGGCAGGTAGGAGCTCTCCTCGGTATGGAAGTCGGAGCTGGCCATGAGACCCAAATAGCGCCCTCGAGCCAGGAGCTGATCGTAGCCGCCGCCGATCAACGCGACATAGGGATCATAGCGATCGATGGTGCGGTCGGTGCCCGGGTGTTCCCATTTCTGATGCCCGGGCCCGGCCTCGACCCCGGACAGTCCGGCCGCCTGCAAGCGGGCGATCACCTCGTCGCTCGGCCACTCTTTCTTGGAGGGGTGATTGAGATAGACCACGGCTTTCAGCCCGCCCGATTCCTCTTCCGATCGCAGCCAATCGAAGGCCGCCAGCGCCGGTTCGACATCGCCTTCCGCCGCGCCGTCCTCCGAATCCGATTCGCCTTCGGCGGCCATCGAATCGGCGCTCCGAGATACCTTGAGATCGAACTGCTGGCTGAAGGACTGCAGCCAAGCCAGCTCCCACGGCGCCGGCGTCACCGCCAGCGTCGCATGTCCGGCGCCGGGGATGTTCCACTCGATGCCGGCCAGAATGATCAACCCGGGGTGGACGCGCCGCAGCGTCGAGAGCCGATTGCGCACGTGAGCGACGAACGCGCGCTCGGCGTGCTCGGCGGAGATGATGAAGTGCAGCTTGTGGTCGGCCGCCGCCTGGACGATGCCGGGTCCCTGGCTGAAAAGCAGAAAACTGTGCAGGTGCGGGTCACCCTGGAGCCAAACGCCTTGGCCGTGCCACGGCAGGCGCTCTGGGCGCGCGTGCGCCGCGAGCGCATCGCCCCCCAGGCCAGCGAGCGCCGCGCCGGCCAGAGCGGCGCGCAGGAGCCGCTCCCGCTTCACGTTCCGCTGTGGGCGAACCCGTAGCGATGAGTCATTTCGCATCGGCGTTGGCGCGGCGCGAAACCGCAACTTTATGCTAGCATTGAATTTACTTGTGCCCAAACGCAGGAACCGACATGTCGTGGGTCAGTTTGGACGATTCCCGTAGCCGGCACAAACGGGTGCCGTGGGCAAGCTTTGCTCTGCCCACGGACGACATTTTGATCAGCAAAGAGCCTGTTCCGCAGCGATTCGGTTCCAAGCCCGTGCGCAGGCTGCGCCCTCGGCGACCGGCATGACCCGAGTTATGCTGCTCTTTGGCGGCCCGCGGCGGACCCCGCCGCCGTTGCCTACAACCCCATGCGACTGATCGATTACCTGACCCGAGTCGCGCCGCGGGCGCTGTGGTACGAAGCCACCCGCCGCGGCTGGACCCAGCCGATCAACCCGCTGACCCTGACCTTCTCGGTGACCGCGGCCTGCCAGAGCCGCTGCAAGACCTGCAACATCGGTAACGTCTATCTCGCCAATCCGGAGCTGGCCAAAGACAATCTGAGCCTCGAGGAGATCGAAAAGGTCTTCCGCTCCCTGGGCCCGATCTACTTCTTCAACGTCTCGGGCGGGGAGCCGTTCATGCGACCGGAGCTGCCCGAGATCATTCGGCTCGCCTGCGTCCACCTCAAGCCGCGGCTGATTCACATCCCGACCAACGGGATCGCGCCCAAGTACATCGAAAAGACCACCCGCAAGATCTTGGGAGTCATGAGCCGGCACCTGCCGGCCTCGGTGCCGATCTCGATCAAGCCTTCGATCGACGGCATCGGCGCGATGCACGATTACGTGCGCGGCTACAAGGGCAACTTCGCCCTGCTCGAGAAGACCATCGACCTCTTGCTGCAGATTCGCCGCGAGAACCCGCGGCTCCACGTCGATCTCGGCACCGTGATCTCCAACCACAACCTGCACCACTTGGACCAGATCGAGGACTGGGTGCACGCCCGCGGAATCGAGTCCTATCGCCACGAGATCGCCGAGCAGCGCGCCGAGTTCCACAACCTGGGCGACCCGATCACGCCCTCGGCCGAGACCTACGAGCGTCTGGTCCAAGGTTTCAAAGCGAAGATCTTGCGCAATATCCGCAGCAAAGCGCTCCTCACCCGCACCACCGAAGCGGTGCGGATGGTCTACTACGACCTCGCGGTCCAGATCCTCAAGCAGCGCCGCCAGGTGACTCCCTGCTACGGCGGGATCTCGAACATCCACATGAACTACAACGGTGAGATCTGGCCGTGCTGCGTCCTGGGCGGCGATCAGGCGCTCGGCAGGGTGCGGGAATGGAACTACGACATCCAGGCGCTGCTGCGCTCGGCCCCGGCGCGGGCGGCGCGGCGCTACATCGCCGATAAGAACTGCGCCTGCCCGCTGGCCAACCAGTGGCTCAACACCGTGCTGCTCACACCGCGGCACATGCTGAAGGTGCTAAAGACCCTGCTGCTGGTGTTCCCCCGGGCTCCCAAGCCGGCGCCGGCCGACGAGCGACCGGTGAACCCGGTCGATCCGAG
>DASWHO010000043.1:0-4112 GCA_036398155.1 Acidobacteriota bacterium | reverse complement strand
CGCGAGCTGCGCGAGGAGCTAGGCATCTCGGCGGTGATCGGACCGGTGCTGGCCGCGACCCGTCACCGCTATCCGGACGGTTCGCTCTTCGAGCTCACGTTCTATCAAGTTCAGCGCTATCGAGGCCGGCTGATCAACCGGGCCTTCGAGGAGGTTCGCTGGTGCACTGCGCCCGAGCTGGCGGCGCTCGATTTTCTCGAAGCCGACCGCCCGCTGCTCGAAAGGCTGCGACGCGATCCGGCCAACCTATCTACTTCTTGATGATCTCCACTCGGACCCGCACCAGGGAGTCCCCCGCTCACTAATGCGGCCGGCGGAAGAGCAGGGCGAGCCGTGGCCCGCCCTCGGGAGGGGACAAGCCCCTCCCCTACAGTACAGAGCGAGCGCAACGAAGCAGATGGCGGCAGATCCGCCGCCAGGCTACGAGGCATCGGAGTCATAGGGCGAGACAATCAACGAGCCCTCCTGGTTTTTCTTTTGTAATTCCAGCACCAGATCGAGACAGCGGCTCATCAGTCCGGCGGCGAACGGGCTGTCGTGCGGCGCGCCGGTCAGCGAAAGCGCCGCCGCCAGCGCCGCGCGCGCGTCGTCGAGCCGGCCGGCCGCGGCGTAGAGCTCGGCCATCTCTTCGAGCCGGCCGCGATACGGCGCGCCCGACTCGCTGCTGAAAAACTCGTCGGTGACGTCGCGATAGAGGCCGGCCAGGCGCTCGGACTTGCTAAGCTCCGAGGTGATGATCGGGCTCTTCTGTGCCGCCATGATCCGATCGAAATAGGGCTCGAGATCGCGGACGTGGATCATCCAGCCGCGGATTTCCGACAGCTCGAGCGCGGCCGCGGCGCGCGCCCGATCGTGGCGCAGCGGTTCGATCTGCTCGGATTCGAAGCGGCGGTAGATCGGCGCCGACTCGGGCTCGCCGGCTCCGGTCCCGAGCAGCTCGCGGTGGCGGGCGAAATCCTCGGGCACTTCCTTGCCCAGCTCGCGGCTGCGAGCGGCGGCTCGATCGATCAGCCGCAAAGCGTGATCCGGATCGAGCTCGATCACCATCATCAGCGGATCGGTTTTCATGTCGGCGAGCATCTGGCGATAGCCTTTGCGGCTGCTCTTGAAAATCTCGAAGTTGCCCAGCCCGGCACGATCGTTGACCAGCGCCTGAACCACGACCAAGCCCTCGGGCGGATGGACCCGCGCGTACCAGAGCAGCCGGTCTCCCAGGCTGTCGATATGGCTCGAGTGGGCGCGGCGCTCGTCCCTCGGGGCCGGCGCCAGCACCACGCGGGGCTGATCCAGCTCCGGCAGCGGCACCCCGGCGGATTCGAGCTTGTGCAGCGCGCGCTTGATCGCCTTGCGCTGCGCCTTGTCGTCTGCCTGGGTCAGCCAGGTGGCCAGCAGCTGCGCGGCTTGCGGCGCGCGCAGCGATTCGATGATCGCGAGCAACTGGTTGTCGAGGTCGGAGTCGGCGCCGTGCAGCAGCTCGAATGCGCGCGCCGCGCGCGCGCCGAGATCGAGCACGATCTGGCGCGCGAACGACTGGCGCGTGAACGAGCTGAAGCCGCGCACCGCCTGATGCAGCTGCTCGCGCTCGCCGGCGGGGAGCGGGCCGGCGTCGAGCTGGGGCTCGATCCGGGCGATCCAGCCGCGCGCCTGCTCGATCTCGTCGTAGAGATAGGCCTGCGGATCCTGCCACCGTTCAAGCAGCGCCACCATCGCGGCTTTGACATCAAGGCTGAACTCCTCGCTGAACGAGGCTTCTTTGACCAGCTCGTGAAACGCGACCGAACCCAACCGTTCGAACAGCTCGATCAGGCGCAGCAGCCGGGTCTCCGGCAGCTGGGCCAGCAGGCCCTGGGCGGCGAGAGCCGCGCTGCTGCCGGTGCCTTCGATCGCGGCGAGGTCCTCGGCCGCCGGCTCGCGGCCGGCCTCCAGCGCATCCAGCGCGCGCTCGAAGCGCGGTCGCACGGCTTCGATCTCTTCGCGACTGGTTGCGGCCAAGGAGGCCGCCTGTGGCTGCGCTGGGCGCTTGCTCTTGCCCATAGGAGTCGTCGCGCCGCGAGCGGCGCCGGGAGCTTCCATCGATCTTGGGATGCTGGGCGGATCCTAGCGGTCTCTGCGGCCCGTTGCAACGTGGCATCGGCACCAGGACACTAGTGTCCCGCCATGCCGCGCGCCACGAAAAAGACCGGCTCGACCGCTGCCATATGGCGTCTCGCGGTGCCGGCCTCGAGCGCCAACCTGGGCCCGGGCTTCGATGCGCTGGCATTGGCCCTCGACTTCGGTCTCCGGATCGAAGCTCGGCTCGGCGCGCCGCGGGATCGATTGGTCTGGAGCGGCGAAGGCGCGGGCGAGCTGGCGCTCGATCGGCGTAATCTGCTGCTGCGGGGCCTGGCGGCGGGGCGGGCCCACTGGGGCGAGGGGGAAAGCCTGGCGATCCACGCGAGCAGCGCGATTCCGATCGGGCGCGGCCTGGGCTCCAGCGCGGCCGCGGTGGTCGCGGGATTGGCTTTGAGCGCGCTGTCGGCCGGGCGGCGGCCGCAGCCTCAAGAGCTGCTCGAGCTCGGCAGCCGGCTCGAAGGCCACGCCGACAATATCGCGGCGGCGCTGCTGGGCGGCTTGGCGCTGGTCGCCAGAGACGGCGCTACCTGGCGCGCGGTTCGCCTGCCGATCGATCGGCGGCTCGGGTTGCTGCTCGCGATTCCCAACCGCCGGCTCGACACCGCGGCGGCCCGCGCCCTGCTTCCGAAGCGCGTGCCGCTCGGCGCCGCGGTCTCGAATCTGCAGCGTTTCGGTTTGCTCTTGACCGCGCTCGCGCGGGGGCGGGCGGGGACTCTGAGGCCGGCGCTCGAGGATGAGCTGCACCAGCCGTTTCGGATGGCGCAAGTTCCCGAGCTCAAGGAGCTGCTCGAGCTGCGCTGCGAGCGGCTCCTCGGCGTCTGCCTCAGCGGAGCCGGTCCCACCGTGCTCGCCTTCGTCCGCGGGCCTGCGCCCGAGGTCGAGGCCCAAATGCGCAAGGTGCTGGCTCGCCATGGCGGCGGACGCGTTCGGCGCTGCCGCCCGGCGGCGCGCGGCCTGCGGTTCCGGCGCGTGGCGTGAGGCGCGGCGGCCATCTGGTCATCACGCTGCGGGAACCGACCGCGCGCGGCATGCTGCGGCGCTTGGCCCGGCTGCCCGGCGCGGCCGATCTGGTCGAGCTGAGGCTGGACGCGCTGCGGCAGCCCGCGCCCGAGCGGCTGATTCCGCGCGCCGCCGTTCCGGTGATCGCCACCTGCCGGCCGATCGGGTCCGGAGGCGGCTGGGCCGGCGGTGAGGAGGAGCGGCTCGCTCTGCTGCGCCGCGCGGCCGCCGCCGGCGCCGCGTTCATCGATGTCGAGGCGGATTCCAGCCTGGCCGGCGCGGGTTTCGGCGGCGCGCGGCGGATCATCTCGCAGCACCTGGATCACACGCCGGCGGTTGCGGAGCTCATGGCGCAGGCCGCCGCGCTGGCCCAAAAAGGCGAGCTGATCAAGCTGATTCCGCTGGCGCGCAGCAGCGCCGATCTGGCGACCACTTTGAGCTGGATGAAACAGATGCGCGCGACGCGGCGGCGCTGGATCGGATTCGCCGCCGGCGCCGCGGGCGCGCCGAGCCGAACCCTGGCGCCGGCGCTCGGTTCCTGGGCCACCTACGCCGCGGCTCCGGGCGCGGCGCCGGCCGCGGCCGGCCAACCGGCGTGGGACCGGATCGCCGAGCTCACCAGCATCGATCAGCTCCGCGCTGCGCGGCGTTTCTTCGGCATCGCCGGCCGGCCGGTGGCTCATTCGCTCTCGCCGCGGATCCACAACCACCTGCTGCGCCGGCACGGTCTGCCGGCGCTCTATCTGGCGCTCGAGGTCGACAGCGCGGCGGCGCTGGACGCGATCGTCCGCAGCTTGCCGTTCAGCGGGCTCAGCGTCACTGTGCCGCTCAAGGAAGAGGTGATAGCGTACCTGGATCGGCTCACGCCGCGAGCCGCCCACGCCGGCGCGGTCAACACCATCTTGCGCCGCGGCCGCAAGTGGATCGGCGACAACACCGATGCCGGGGCGATCGCGGCCGCGGTTGCGCGCCGGCGCGCGATCGCGGGACGCCGGGTTCTG
>DASWHO010000042.1:0-3041 GCA_036398155.1 Acidobacteriota bacterium | reverse complement strand
GCTGCCTGAGACGGATGAGCGTGCGTAGACCCTCTTCGACGACGGCTTTTTTCGTCTTCAGGCCGGTCAGCGTCCGCGCCTTCTCGATCAGCTCGTCATCCAGAACGATGTTCGTTCTCATGATGTGTATGATATCAGGTCGCGAGGTGTATCGCAAGATCGGTTGTCCTTCGGTTATTCGGTTTGCAGGCGGTAGCCGATGCCGGTTTCGGTTAGGAGGTAGCGCGGGCGGGCCGGATCGGCCTCGAGCTTGTGGCGGAGCTGGGCCATGTAGACCCTCAGGTAATGGGTGTGCTCGACGGCGTTGGGTCCCCAAACTTCCTTGAGCAGTTGGCGCTGGGTGACGACCTTGCCGGCGTGTTTGATCAGCAGCGCCAGCAAGCGGTACTCGGTGCGGGTCAGGCGCACCTCGGTCGCGCCGACGAAGACGCGCCGCGCGCCTAGATCCACCTTCAGCGCGCCGGCCTGGAAGACGTGTTGCTCGGCTCCGGCCGCGTCTCCGGCGTGGCGCAGCGCCACGCGGATGCGGGCCAAGAGCTCGCCGGTCCCGAACGGCTTGGTCAGATAGTCATCGGCTCCGGCGTCCAGCGCTTCGACCTTGTCGCGCTCCTGCTCGCGGGCCGAGAGCACGATGATCGGGACCGCGCTCCATTCGCGGATCCGGCGCGTGACCTCGACTCCGTCGAGATCCGGCAAGCCGAGATCGAGCAGCACCAAGTCGGGCGCGCGGGCCGCGGTTTCGGCCAGCGCCTCGGCCGCCGTAGCGGCCTCGACCAGTCGATAGCCGTGGGTCGGCAGAGTGGCGCGCAAGAAGCGCCTGAGCTGCGGCTCGTCGTCTACGACCAAAAGCAGCGGCGCATTGGGCTGCTCCGGATCAGCCGGCGGCGGCATCGGCGGACTCCTCGGGCGGCGGCGGCGGCGGCGGCGCCAGCGGCAGGGTGAATCGGAACGCGGCGCCTTTCGGCTGCCGCGCTTCGGCCCAGATCCGGCCGCCGTGGGCCTCGATCACTGCGCGGCAGATGGCCAACCCGAGGCCGAATCCGCCCTGGGCGCCGGCGCGGCGGTAGAAGCGCTCGAAGACGCGCAGCTCCTCGCCCGGCAGCAGGCCCGGCCCCTCGTCGCTCACTTCGACCTGCAGTTCTCCGGCCTTGGCCCGCGCCGCGATCCGGACGGTGGTTCCCCCCGGCGTGTACTTGGCCGCATTGTCGAGCAGATTGACCAGGACCTGCTCCAGCAGCGCGGCGTCCATCTGCACCAAGGGCAGATCGTCGGGCAGCGCGATCTCCAACCGCTGGCGCGCGAGCACCTTTTCCATGCGCCGCGCCGCCGAGCCCACGATCTCTTCGAACGAATGCCACTCCCGCGCCAGCCGGACCGCGCCCGATCCGAGCCGGCTCATGTCGAGCAGGTTGGCGATCAGGCGGTTGAGCCGGTCGGCCTCCTCGTAGATGGTCTGGATCAGGTCGCGCCGCGCGCCGTTCGAAAGCTCCGCCCCGCCGAGCAGCCCGCTGGCCGCGCCGGTGATCGCGGCCAGCGGCGTGCGGAAGTCGTGCGAGACCGAGCTCAGCAAGGTGCTGCGCAGGCGCTCGGTTTCCACCTCCAACCGAGCCGACTCGGCGGCGGCTTCGAGCC
Organism: Acidobacteriota bacterium; assembly: GCA_036398155.1. Classification (GTDB taxonomy): domain Bacteria; phylum Acidobacteriota; class DASWHO01; order DASWHO01; family DASWHO01; genus DASWHO01. Next base: position 1,409 of record DASWHO010000042.1, on the reverse strand, counting down.
GGCCGCGCTCGAGCGGTGCCGCGATCAAACGCGCCAATGTATCGAGCAGATCGAGCTGGCCCGGGCCCAGGGGCAGCATGCCGGGATCGGGTCGCACGCCCAACACCCCGACCGGCTCCTCGCTGCCCGGCAGCGGAACGTAGAGCGCGGCCGCGCCGGGCAGCGTATCGGTGCCCAGTCCGGCGCGCCGGCCGTTGCGGTAGACCCACTCTGCGACCGCCAGCTCGCGCGGATCCTGGAACAGCTCCGCGGACAGCGGACCGGCCGGCGCCAGACGGCCGGCGGGACCCGGCAGCAGCACGTTGGCCGGACCGCGCAAGACGTCGCTCACGTGCCGGCTGCCGGCGCTCGCGATCGAGTCGGGCTCGGTGAGCTCCGACAGCTCGCGGCTGGTGGCGTAGAGCAGCTGGGTGCGGCGGCCGCGCTGATGGGCGGCCTCGGCCTGGTCCAGCGCGCGCGCCGCCAGATTGCTGATCAGCAGCGCCACCCCGAGCATGACCGCGAATGTCACCACATACTGGGTGTCGTGGACATCGAAAGTCAGGTACGGAGGAACGAAGAAGAAATCGAAGGTGGCCACGCTCAAGCAGGCGGCGGTGACCGCCGGCCAGCGCCCCAGGCGGGTGGCGACGAAGGCGACCCCGAGCAGGAAGACCATGATCAAGTTGGAGCGATCGAAGTAGTCGAGCATGGCCCGGCACACCAAGGCGCAGAGCACCACCACCGCGACCGACCACAGGTGGGCCGCGAGCTTGGGGCGGCGCGGCGGCGGCCGCGGCACGCGGGTCGGCGACGGCTCTTCTGCCCCGGAGATGACGTAGACATCGATCTCGCCGCTGCCGCGCAGCACCGCGTCGACCGGCGAGCCGAACAGCCGATCGCGCCAGCGCGGCCGCGCCGGCTTGCCGACCACGATCTTGCTGACGTTGTGGGCGCGGGCGTAGTCGAGCAGCGCCTGGCTGATGCTGGCGCCGCGCAGCACGGTGGTTTCCGCGCCCAGGTTCTCGGCCAGCTTGAAGGCGGCGGCCAGCGACTGGCGCTCGTCCGCCGAGAGCGCCGGTTGGGATGGGCTCTCGACGCAGGCGACGATCCACTCGGCGCGCAGGCGCGCGGCCAGGCGCCGGCCGGCCTGCACCAGCCGCCCGCTTTCCGGGTTGGGGCGGATGCAGACCAAGATCCGTTCCGCCACCGGCCAAGTGCGCTCGATCGCGTGGGCGCGGCGATAGTCGCGCACGTCCTCGTCGACCCTTTCGGCGGTGCGGCGCAGAGCCAGCTCGCGCAGCGCGATCAGATTGCCCTTGCGGAAGAAGCGCCGCACCGCCTGCTGGGCCAGCTCGGGGACGTAGACCTTGCCTTCGCGCAATCGATCGAGCAACTCCTCGGGCGGCAGGTCGACCAGCTCGACGTCC
>DASWHO010000041.1:0-5327 GCA_036398155.1 Acidobacteriota bacterium | reverse complement strand
CCTCAGGATCTCTTCGACCAGAGGGACGCGGAGCGGGCGCTCAGCAACCTCGACTACGTTGCCGAGCTCTGTACTCGGCTCCTCGGGTCCTAAAGGGGACAGGTCATAGGTTACCTGTGAAGTCCCTGGCCGAGCTCACCGCGCTCCCAAGCTTTCGGCTCGTAGCGCCAACATGCCCAACTTGCCTGCGGCGCTATAATCCTACCCACAGTGGCTTTTTCTCGGGGCACCCAATTAGGTCCCTACAAGATCCTGTCCCCCATCGGCGCCGGGGGGATGGGGGAGGTTTACCGCGCCAGGGATCCGCGGTTGGACCGGGAGGTCGCGGTCAAAGTATTGCCGGCCCAGTGGGTTCAGGACGCTGACCGCCTGCGCCGTTTCGAGTCGGAGGCGCGAGCAGCGGGTGCACTGAGCCACCCCAACGTCCTAGCGGTCTACGATCTCGGCACCTATCAAGGCTGTCACTATGTGGTATCGGAGCTGCTCGAAGGTGAAACCCTCCAAATGCGCCTGCAGCAAGGCCCCCTACCGCCCCGCAAGGCGATCGATGTCGCGGCCCAGATCGCCCAGGGTCTTGCTGCGGCGCACGACAAGGGAATCATTCACCGCGACCTCAAGCCCTCCAACCTCTTCATTACTGCGGAGGGCCGGGTCAAGATCCTCGACTTCGGTCTCGCCAAACGGTCGCCGGCCACGCCGTCGGGTCCGGACACTCCGACCCGCGACCCGCCCACGGCCGCCGGCACCGTCCTGGGCACGGTGGGTTACATGTCGCCGGAGCAGGTGCGCGGCGGGCCGGCCGATCAGCGCTCGGACATTTTCTCCTTGGGCGCCGTGCTCTACGAAATGCTCGCCGGTCGGCGCGCTTTCTCAGACAGCTCCAACGTCGAAACCATGCACGCGATCCTGCGGGCCGAGCCGCCCGGGCTGGCCCAGATCGACCCGAGCATCCCCGCAGCCCTCGATCGGATCGTGCGACGCTGCCTCGAGAAACGGCCGGAGGAGAGGTTTCAGTCGGCGCGCGACTTTGGTTTCGCCCTCGAGGCGGTAGCCGCTGCCGCCGGCCCCTCAGGCGCGCCGGCGGGTGGAGGGAGCAAGCGATCGGTGGCGGTGCTTCCCTTCAAAGACCTGGCCCGGAGTGCGGAGAATGCCCACTTGGGCGTGGGTTTGGCGGACGCCACGATCACCGAACTGGCGCAGGTGAAGTCGCTCCTAGTGCGTCCCACGGCCGCCATCCTGCGGTACCAAGATAGTCCCGTCGATCCAGCGCAGGCGGGACGCGAGCTTGGCGTGGACGCCGTCCTGGACGGCAGCTTCCAGCGCGCGGGCCCCCATCTGAGGGTCACAGTGCAACTGGTAGGCAGCGCGGACGGGACATCGCTGTGGGGCGCCAAGATCCACACCTCGCTGGAGGATCTCTTCCGAATGCAGGACGAGGTTTCGCGCAAAATCGCCACAGCGCTCCAGATCGAACTGACGCCAGCCGACCAGCGACGCCTGGCCCGGACCAGCCGGCTCGGGGGTGCCGCCTACGAGCTCTACATCAAAGGGCGGGTTCACCTGTTGCGCGAGACCCTGCCCGATCTCAGGGCCGCCATCGAGTCATTCCAGGCGGCAGTAAACGCCGAGCCGAACTTCGCGCTGGCTTGGGCCGCGCTGTCGGATGCTTACTCTCGCATGGCTTTCGACTTCGAGCCGGAAACGCTCTGGTACGGCCGCGCTCGCGAGATGTGCGATCGAGCCTTGGCCCTCGACCCCGCGCTCCCCGAAGGCCGCTACCTGCGGGGTCGGCTGCTGTGGAGCCCGGAAGGCGGTTTCGACCATGCCGGCGCCATGCGTGAGTTGGCGGCGGCCCTGGCCGCCCGTCCGGGACTCGGCGAGGCCCGTGTGCTCCTGGGCATGGTCCTGTTCCACGTCGGGCTGGTCGAGGAAGCCCTCGGGGAGTTCGAAGCGGCGGCGGCCATCGACCCCGACAATCCCCATGCCCACCTCCACTTGGCTTCCTGCCGCTATCATCAGAGACGCTTCCAGCAAGCCTTGGAGCTTTCCGAGGCGGCCGTGCGGCGCGCGCCGGCTCCCTGGGGCTATAACTTGATGACTCTTTGCCACATTCAGCTCGGCCATCTGGATCAAGCCGAGCTGACCGTGGACCGATTGAGCCGCGAGCTGCCCGACCGTCCCGCGGCGCAATCCCTCCGCGGCCTGATCGCTGTCTGCCGAGGAGACGCGGAGGAGGCCCGGCGCCAAGTCGCCCTGATGGCGCAGACCGAGAAGAAGGGCTACGGCCATTACCACCACGCCCAATACGACGCCGCCTGTATCTTTGCGCTATTGGGCGAGCCGCGACAGGCGGTGGAATGGCTCCGCCAAGCCGCCCGTAACGGCTATCCCTGTCACTCCTTCTTCGCCCGCGACCGGCTGTTGGACCGCCTGCGCCATGACGTCGGCTTCCAGCACCTGATGGACCAGCTCGAAGCTGAGTGCGACGGTTACCGGCAGCTCTACTCCGAGCTGCCAACCTGCCCCTGATCCGCCGGCTAGAAAGATGTCTAGGCCAGTGGGTTGATGTGGTCCACGCCCGGAAACCGTTGGAAGTCGTGGTCGGTCGAGTAGATTGCAGCTCCTCGCTCGATCGCGAGGCTGGCCAGGTGCGCGTCGGAGGTCAGGTTGCCCGCAGTGCCGACCGATCGGAGCAGGTTGCGCAGGATCGCCCAGTGCTGGGGTCCCGGGCCGACAGCTTCCACAAACGGCTGGTTCAACCAAGAGTCTACGTAGGCCAGCGCCTGCGCAGGAGACAGCGGGCGAAGCATGATTCCAGCTCTGGTCGTCAATCGCAGGAAGGCAAGAATCACCACCCAGGCGAACCCAACCTGAATCGACCCGCTTAACGTCTCCTCCAGCCACTGCCGAGCGCCCTGGTGGCGAGGTGAATCCGCATCGATGGCGTAGATCAGCAGGTTCGCGTCAACCAGGATCACTTGCGCAACTCGAGCTTGCGCGCGAGGGCTTCGTCCTCGAGGGCGTCAGCCAGCCGCAGCGCGCGGTCGAGGTCGATCCCGGGCACCACTCCTCCCAGATGGACGGGGTCGAGCCGATAGCGTTTGGGCCGCCGCGCGGGTGCACCGCGCGACAGCCCGGCGCGCAACGCCCGGTTGAGGACAGCCTTGAACGAGGTCTTAGAGCGGAAAGCGGCCTCCTTTAATGCTGCAGCGAGATCGTCGTCGAGTGTAATCGTAGTACGCACAGAAACATCATAGCATACACGTCAGAGACATCAAAGCATACACCCGGCGTGGCAGCGGGGGCAGTCGCGCGGGTGGCAGAGGCGGCAGGATTCTTTGCGGCAGTCCGGGCAGGCGGCGCAGGTCAGGCAGAGCAGGTGCAGGTGATCGTCGCACAGCCAGATCTGGCGGGTCGGCTCGAAGCAGGCTTCGCAGGCGGGCCGCTCCACCTGCTTGAGCAGCGGGTTGTAGACCCAGCTCATCTCGCGCGAGCGTTTGCGGCGCCATAGCGTCAGCTCCAAGAGCGGCACGGGGAGCCCGACCCAGAGCGCCGCGATCGGTTCCAGGCGGATGGACATGGCGTAGCGAGTGCGCTGATTGGCCAGCTTGCGGGCCATCTCCTGGCGGGTCGCTTCGAGCTTGGCCCGCTCCCGGTCGGCCGGCTCTCCCGCCTGCTGCTTGCGAGCGATCTTCTGTTCCAGCTCGCCGGCGATGTCGGTGTAGTACTCGATCAGCCGCTGCAGATCGCGCGTGAGCCGGCGCGAAAGGCTCCGTTCGAAGTCGGCAAACAGCGGCCGGGCCGCGCGCTGGGCCCGCGCCGCGATCCGGCGCGACAGATCAGGCGGCCGGGGCGGCGCTTCGCTGCCGCCGCCGTTCGAGTCGCCGGCCAGTCGCGATTCGATCAGCGGGGCCAGCTCGTCGACCGCGGCGCCGGTCCGGCAGTTGAAGGCGAGGGCCAGCAGGCTCTCGCGTTTCTCCTCGGACACGGCGATCGCCTTGAGATAGAGGATCAGGTACCAGGCCGAGGTCTCGCTGACGCCTTTGATCCGCGCCACTCCATTGGTGAAGCCGAAGCCCGTTTGGAGCAGCGCTTCGAAATCCGGGCGGCGGCCTGGAACGGCGGGGAGCAGCGCCTGTGCCTGGCCGCCACGCTCTTCGATCAGGGGCCGAACGCGCTCTAAAACGTCGGAGTGGAATGAAAGCAGCTTGCCCGGCCCTTCGGGCGCGAATGAGAAGCGCTCGAATTCGCCCCAGCCGAGCCGCTCGGCGAGCCGGGCCGGCAGCACCACATCGATTGAATCCCCATGGGCTTCGCACTCGACGCCTTCCAGCTCGAGCAGCTGCTGAAACCAGTCGCGCAGGGGCTCGGCGGGCATCGGGCTAGGCCTCGAACTCGTCGCTGAACAGCGCTTGGTCCAGCGCCTGGGTCTCCAGGTATTGGGTTTTGGCCTGTTTCAGCCGCTCGCCCAGCACGTCGAAGCGGGAGCGCGCCTCGGACGAGTCGCGCGCGCCGCGCCACAGCTCGAACACCAGGTCGCCGAAATCCCGCTCCTCGTCCAGATGGCCCAGGATCATGTCGACCTCGCCGACCACCAACTCGAACAGATTGATCTTCTGATCCAGCACTTCGAGCAGGTAGTGTTCGAGCGTGTCGCGCAGGCAGAGGTTGAAGACGAAGACATCCTGGGTCTGGCCGATCCGGTGCAGGCGGCCGATGCGCTGCTCGATCCGCATCGGGTTCCAGGGCAGATCGAAATTGACCAGGGTGCGGGCAAAGTGAATGTTGTGCCCTTCGCCGCCCGACTCGGTGGCGAGCAGGACCGGCACTGCGCCGCGGAACTCGCGCAGCGCGCGCTCCTTGTCGGCGGCCGCCAGCCCGCCGTGATAGATTCGGCAGTCGATCCCGCCGCGCTCGAGCAGCCCGGCCAGATAGGCCAGGGTATGGCGGAACTGAGTGAACACGATCACCTTCTCGCCGGGCTTCTCCTGGAGCAGCTCCACCAGCCGGACTCCCTTCTCGGTGTCCTGGAGCTGCCCGATGCGCTCGACCAGGGCCTCGGTCTGGCTCGATGGATAGCGCCGCAGGGTCTCGCGCAGCGCGAACGGAGAGCTGCCGGCCTGGCGCAGCAGCGTGGTTAGCAGACTCTTGTGTCCGGCCGGCCGCGGCGCTTCAGCATCGCCGCGGACCAGCTCGCTGACCGCGGCGTAGATGTCCCGCTCCGGCTCGCTCGGCTCGACCACCAGGGTCACCGCAAACCGTTTGGGCAGCTTGAGGTCGACCAGCGAGCGGGTGTTGCGGATCATCACCCCGCGCAGCAGCTCGCG
>DASWHO010000040.1:0-3599 GCA_036398155.1 Acidobacteriota bacterium | reverse complement strand
CCCGAAGCGATCGAACGGGAGCTGGGTGAAGTCTCGCTCGGTTGGCTCGGATGGGAGGAGTATCTCGACGAGGTCACCCGGCTGATCCGGCGCCACCTGGTCGAGCAGGGCTTCTTTAGTCCCGAAATCCACCACCAAGTGATCGAGGGCCAACCGCGCGAGCTGCGGCTCCAGGTCGAAACCGGTCCGCGCTACGTTCTGGGGCGGCTCGACATCAGCGGGCTCGAGCCCGAGGCCGCCGCGGAGCTGCGCGAGCTGCTCGATCTGCAGCGCGGCGAGTGGAGCCCGGCGCTGGTCGATCTGGCGACCAACCCGGAGCGCATCGGACGAGTCATCCAAGCCTGGCTCGAAGAAGAAGGCTATCTGGGCGCCACGCTCGCGAACATCGAATCCAATCTCGATCCGCAGCGCGGCGACGTGGTGGCCCGAATCGTCATCGATGACGCCCGGCCGCTGCCGGTGGTGAAGATCGTGTTCGAGGGTCCGCTGCCGCTTCCGGAGCCGGAGCTGCGCGAGAGCTTGCGGCTCCGCGCCGGCGATCGCTACCGGCCGGAGCTGGCCGAGCAGAACCGCGGATTGCTAGGCGAACGCTTGCGCCAAGCCGGCTACGCCGACGCCAAGGTCGGCTGGAACGCCGTGTGGACCAAGCGGGGCGATCAAGTCGAGCTGCGCTACCGACTGGAACCCGGCGCGCCGGCGCGGGTGGCCGGGATCGAAGTGATCGGGGATCCGCGCACCGGCGACGCGATCGTGCGTCAGTGCTTGAAGCTTGAAGTCGGCGACCCGCTCAACCCCGATCGGCTGCGCGAGGCGGAACAGCGCCTGCTCGAGACCGGTCTGTATCGCCGGGTATCGATCAGCGCGGTGCCACCCGATGCCGCGGAGCGCACCATCCGGGTCGAGCTGATCGAGGAGGCCCCGTACCATGTCGACTACGGCGCGCGCTACGACAGCGACCGCGGCCCTCAGGTCGACGTCGAATGGTCCGATCGCAACTTCTTCGGGCGCGCGCGCGAAGGCCTGCTGCAAGCTTTGGTGAGCGACGACTTTCGTACCGTGCGCGGCGGCATCGGAGAAGATTTCCCCTTCGGTTGGCGCCTGCCGACCCTGCTGAGCGGGTTTTGGGAATGGCGCCGCGAGACTCAAACTCCCGCACCGGGAGCGATGACCACGCTCCTGGAAAAGTCCTTCGGCCTATCCGTCGAGCAGCGGCTCGCGATCACGGATCGACAGATCTTGCTCTACGGCTACCGCTGGAAACGCGTGCGCTCGGAATCGACCCTGATCTCACCCGAGTTCGGCGTCATCCTCGTCCCCCCGGTCACGCGGTTCGACGCGGCGCTCGGCGCCAACTACATAGCCGATAACCGCGACAACCCGATCCGCGCCAGTCGCGGCCGCTTTCTAAGCTTGAGCCTCGAGTGGCACGAGAACGTGCTCGGCGCCAGCCAAAGCTATCTGCGCGGCCTGGAGCAGCTGTTCGCCTACCAGCGGATCGGCGCCGGCTGGATCGCGGCCGGCGCGCTGCGTTTCGGTTTCAGCATCGGGCTGCGCGGGGATCGGCCGCTCGAAGGTTTCAAAGCTGGCGGCGGCACGAGCCTGCGCGGTTTCGAGCGCGACGCCATCGGCGTCGAGCAAGCCGGCGTCCTCACCGAGGGCGACGCGTTGATGCTCACCAGCCTGGAGCTGCGATCGCCGCTGTGGCACGGCATCGGCACGGTGCTGTTCTACGACGCGGGCAACGTGTTTGCGCGGCTGCGCGAGCTGCGGCCGTTCGAGCTGCGCAGCTCGGCCGGTCTCGGACTGCGCTACGACTCTGCCCTCGGACTCTTGCGGCTGGATTGGGGCTTTAACTTAGACCCAAAGGGAAACGAACCTAGGTCGACATGGTTCTTTTCATTCGGAGAAATGTTCTAATCGATTGCGGTCTTCGGTTTATCAAATTCCGCGATCAGCGGTTCTTTAGGCTTGTAACCCTCTATTTGGTTGACTAACATGCTCACAGACACCGAAGAGGTGAAAGGAGATTTCCCAAATGGCGCGTAGAAAAAAGGCCGGAACACGGCGTTCCGCCCGTGGCGCTCAGAAGCTCATCACGCTCAGCGAGATCCACCGCAAGACCGGCATTGCCATGGCGACCTTAGCAAAGTACGCCCGCCAGTCGCCGCGTAAGTTTCCATCGGAGGGCCGTGGCCGGCGGCGGCGTTACTATCCCGCAGCCATGAGCGCGTTTCAACAGATGCGCTCCCAAAGTCGGCGCGGGCCCAAGCCGGGCGGACAGCGTGGCGGCGCAGCGGCGGGCCTCGCCGGTCGCCAGCTATCGCAGGTCGGAACCCAGCTCCGTCGGCTCCAGCGCCGCACCCGCAACATCGAGCGCTCGCTCAGGCGCTTGGAGCGGCTGGCCCGGAAACCGGTCCGGATTCGCGCGGTTTAGGTTCGGACCAAGATTCTTTTATCCCCAGGTCCGCAGCGCCGCGATCAGACTTTCCGCGCGGCGCTGCGGACCTGAGTTTTTTCAGTTGCGCAGCGCCGCGAGCAGTTGGCGCGCTTGCGCGGCTTCGGGCGCTTCGGGCGCCTGCTGGACGAAAATGCTGAGCTGTTCGATGGCACGCCCGAAATCCCTCAGCTGATAGTAGGTCAGCCCCAAAAAGTAGTGCGAGTGGGGATGGGCGGCGTTGAGTTGGACCGCGCCCTCCAGCGGCACCTTGGCCCCGTTGTAGTCGTTCAGCAGATAGGCACTGGCGCCGCGCTGATACTCCACCGTCGCGTCGTTCGACTTGATCCGCGAAGCGGCGTCGAGATTGCCTCGCGCCGCGGCGTAGTCGCGGCGCTCGAATTGGTAGCCGCCCGCTTCCTTGCGCGCTTCGAAATGGTCCGCATCGAGACTAGCCGCGCGCTGCAGATTCGACACCGCTGGATCGTAGTGATCGAGGCCTTTGTGCGACATGCCGAGATAGAAGAACGCTTCTGGATTCTCGGATTCGGACTGGGTGATCGTATCGAGCAGCCCGATCGCCTCGTTGTATTGGCCTGCTTGATAAAGCGCGATCGCCTGGGCCAGATCGCCGCTCTTCTTTTTCTTCTTCTTGCCCTTGGCCGCGTCCGCCGCGAGCGGCAGCAGCAGGAGCAGCAGCGTCGCGCCGGCGATCACTCGACCCCATCGCCCGGTATGTTTCCGCATGGCTCTGTTCCCTTCCTGTCTCATGTTGTCCTCTGTCGGCTTCATTCGGCTCTTTCTGTCGCCCTCGCTACCCAAGCACTGCAATAAGAGTACCAGCACCGCGCCGGGCGACAACCCGTGAAACCGAAGCCTCCTGAACTTATCATGCCGCAGTATGGTAACGCTGCTGTTCAAACAGCTTGCCCGCGTGCTCGCGGTCGCGTGGGGCGCAGCCACCTTTGGCTTCTTCTTGCTGCTGCTGGTGCCGGGCGACCCGCTGGCCGCAAGTTGGGGCCGGCCGATCGATCCGCAGCGCCGCGCCGTATGGCGGGCTCAGCTCGAGCTCGATCAACCGGTCCTGGTGCGCTACACGCTGTATCTGGAGCGGCTGGCGCGGGGCGATCTGGGTCGATCGCTGACCACCCGGGAACCGGTGGCG
>DASWHO010000039.1:0-13025 GCA_036398155.1 Acidobacteriota bacterium | reverse complement strand
CGACGGCGTCAGCGGCCGGATCAAGGGCTACCGCTCGTCCGACGGCGGGGTCAACTGGGGCGCCGCCTTCTTCGTCGGAGCGCCGCTGGCCGGCGGCTACCAGCAGGCCAGCGATCCGCAGGTCGCCGCCGACGGCGCGCTTTTTGTCGGCTACCAGGAGTACGCCAGCGCGACGCCGAACTGCGCGACCCAGGTTCGCAACGTGGTCGCCAAGTCGACCGACGGCGGGGCGAGCTTCTCGCACACCGTGGTCCCGATCGTTCAAGGTGGGGTCTGCCGCCCGATGCAGGCCGGTCGCGGCGAGTTCTGCATCAACGCCGACGGCGACACCTTCCGCTCGCGCAGCCATCCGATCCTAGGGCTCGACCCGAGCGACCCGGCGCTGGTCTACATGGTCTACTCGGGCGGCGAGCTCGAGTCGGCCTACAGCTGCGGCGGCGCCAACGGGCGCCACAGCGACACGTTGCTGCGGCGCTCGACCAACGGCGGCGCCAGCTTCTCGGGGCCGATCAAAATCAACCAGGATCCAGCGGGCAAGGACCAGTACTACCCGTGGCTGGCGGTGACGCCGAGCGGCGTGCTCTACGCCGGTTGGCACGACCGGCGCGGCGATCCCAACAACTTTCAGCACCGCTGGTACACCGCGGCTTCGTTCGACCGCGGGTTGACCTGGCGCGAGACCGTCGTATCGAGCGCGGCCTCGACCCCGAGCACCTTCATCGGCGACTACGCCGGCATCGCCGCGGTTGACGAGAAGGTGCTCGGCGTCTGGTGGGACCGCCGCAACGGCTTCAACGCCAACGCCTACACCGACCCCCACGTTCCGCCGCGGGTGCTGCTGGTCACCGGCAGCGCCAGCGGCGGCGGCGCCGTGCTGCGCCGCTTCGGCACCGCCCCCCTCTAGGTGCCAGGCGGGCGGATCTGGCGCCGTCTGCGGCGTTGGGCTAGCTCGGCTTCCTCCGGCGTACCTTAAGTACGCCTCCGTCAGCCTCGCGTCGCCCGCCTTGCATCCGGCACCATCTCCGCCGCCCTATACGCCATGCTCCGGTGCAGTGTGCGAAGGCCAAAATGTAGGGGCGGGGCTCGACCCCGCCCGAGCGGCCTTCGCCGAAACGGACCTCGTAGCGCTTGACGGGAATGGGCATGCCTCGCGCCGTTTTGCGGGAGGGGACAAGCCCCTCCCCTACATCCCCGACCGAGCGCAACGGCATCGAGAGTGGGGGAACTCCCCCACACGCCCTGGCAGCCGGCGGCAGATCCGCCGCCGGGCCTCACCTTATGATCGTACTCTGGACATGCACCAGCACGGCATCGTGGGCGGTGGAGATGCCGTCAGCTGCGAGGCGCGCGAAGGGAGGGCGACGGAAGCGTACCAAAGGGTACGCTGGAGGAGCCCGACCGAGCGCAACGAAGCAGATGGCGGCAGATCCGCCGCCGGGCTACTCTTGGAAGCAGGAGCGGCGGCGGTGACACACCTCCGGGGCGACGTAGCTGTCGTCGGGGCCGAGCGTGGTTTGGGTCTTGCTGCACCAGAACTGCGCGGTGCTGCTGCCCTCCTGGTGCTCGAGGTAGGAGCGGCCCAGCACGTAGTAGTTCTTGGAGCGCAGGCAGCGGCAGATCGGAGCGCCGGAGCCTTCGAAGGTCGCCATCGGAATCCTTCTCCTCAGGCCGCGCCGGCGGCGGTCAGCACCGCGCGCGCGACCAGGGTTTCGAACAGCGGCAGCTTGTAGCGCGTGCCCGGCAGCGGGGTCGCGCCGCGGATCGCGGCGGCACCGGCCGCTCGAGCCGAGGTTTGGCTCACGGTCTGACCGGCCAGCGCCTGCTCGGCTTCGGTGGCGCGCCACGGAATCGGGGCGGCGGCGCCCAGCACGATGCGGGCGGAGCGCACCGTGCCGCCGTCGAGCTGCAGCACCGCCGCGACCGCCGCCAGCGGCCAGTCGAACTGGGCGCGCTCGCGCACTTCGAGATAGGCGCTGCGGGTGCCGGGTGCCGGTGCCGGCGCAGTGATCGCGGTGACCAGCTCGCCGGGAGCCAAGCTGTTTTCGCGCTTCACGTCGACGGTCGGGAGGGTGAAGAACTGCTCCAGCGCCACACTGCGCCGTCCGTCCAGCGACTCGATTTCGAGCGCCGCGTCGAACGCCACCAGCGCGGCCGCGCAGTTGCTCGGATGCACGATGAAGCTGGGCCCGCCGCCGAAGATCGCATGGTAGCGATGGTCGCCGGCGATCGCGTAGCAGGTCGCGCCGCCTTTCTTGATGCAGACCAGCTGCTCGTTGCGGAAGTACCAGCAGCGCGGGCGCTGCAGCAGGTTGCCGACCACCGTCGCTTGATTGCGAATCTGCGGCGCAGCCGACTCGCGCGCCGCCTCGACCAGCGCCGCGTAGCGCTCGCGCGCGGCGCCGTGATCGGCCACCGCGGCCAAGCTGACCCCGGAGCCGAGCCGCAAGCCTTGCGGCCCGACCTCGATCGCGTCGCGTGCGGGGATGCCGTCGAGCGCGATGACGCGGTCGGGCTCGTCGAGGTGCTCCTTGAGCCGGTCGATCAGATCGACGCCGCCGGCTTTGTAGCGGCTCGCTTCGGGCCGCTCGGCGAACAGGCGCAGGGCGTCGCCGACGCTGGCCGGGCGGGCATAGGCGAAGCGCTTCATGCCGACGGCTCCCGCAGCGCCGCCAGCAGCTTGGCCGGCGTGATCGGCAGCTCGCGCATCCGCGCGCCGGTCGCATTGTAGATCGCGTTGGCGATCGCGCCGGCGGTCGGCACGACCACCGGCTCGCCGATGCCGATCGGACCGGCGTTGGTGCCGCCCGGCGAAACCTCGGTGATGATCGGGACGATCTCGGGCATGTCAGGCGCCATGCTGATCTTGTACCACTCCAGGTTGGGGTTGAGCATCACGCCGAGGTTGCGATCCATGACGCGGTCCTCGTGCAAGGCGAAGCTCATGCCTTGGATCACGCCGCCGTAGATCTGGCTTTCGATTTGGAGGCGGTTCATCGGCAGGCCGCAGTCGTGCACCGCGACCACCTTGATCACCCGCACGACGCCGGTTTCCACGTCGACCTCGACCTCGGCGAACTGCACGCCGCTGATCAGCCGCTGGTAGAGCTCCCAGCTCGGCAGCCGGTCGCCCATGGCGCTGATCGAGCCGGACTCCATCCGCTCGGCGACCTTTTGGAAGCTCAGGCCGCGGCTCGGATCGGCGACGACGAAGATCCGGCCGCCGCCGGCCTTGAGCTCGCTCGCTGGCGCGTCGAGCGCCGCGGCGGCGAGCTCGAGCAGAGCGTCTTTTACCTTGCTGGCGGCGGAGCGCGCGGCGGAGGCGACGGTGTAAGTCGTGACGCTGCCGCCGCTCGCCGGCCCGACCGGGAAATTGGTGTCGCCGATCTTGACCTCGATCGCTTGGGTCTCCAGGCCGAGCTCTTCGGCCGCGATCTGTCCCAGCACGGTGCGGATGCCGGTGCCGATGTCCTGCACGCCGCAGCGCAGCTCGACGGTGCCGTCGCGGTGCGCTTCGACCAGCACTTGAGTCGGCGGGCCGCCGAACACGTACCACACCGCGCCGGCCATGCCCAGGCCGCGCTTCTTGGGGCCGGCGCCGGCGCCCGGCGTGGCATGGCGCCGCTGCCAGCCGATCGCCTCGGCGCCGATGTCGTACTGCCGCAGCCGCACCGGGTGGGTGTCGTTGAGCTTGCGCAGCGCCAGCGGATCCATCCCGATCTCCTGGGCCAGCTCGTCGATCAGCGACTCCAAACCGAACATGCCTTGCGGATGGCCGGGCGCCCGCATCGCGGTGCCCGGTCCGGCGTTGGTGAACACGTCGGATTCTTCGGCGTAGACGTTGGGGCAGGCGTGGTACATGCCGCGCACCGGTCCGGCCGCGCCGGCGCCGCCGCCGATCCCGGCGCTGCCGTGAACCTTGAGCTCGAGCGCGGTGAGCTTGCCGTCCCTGTTGATCCCGGCGCGGTACTGCTGGATCGAGTTGGGCCGGTTGCCGGTGCAGAGGTGCTCCTCGCTGCGGTCCAGCATCAGCTTGACCGGCCGGCCGGCCTGCTTCGCCAGCTTGGCGGCCCAGATGCCGAACTGGCTGCCGACCGCCGACGGTCCGAACTTGCTGCCGAAGCCGCCGCCCATGAAGTGCGTGATCACCCGCACCTTGCTCTCTGGGATCTCGAGCGCCTCGGCCAAACCCGCGCGCACGCTGAAGGTCCCCTGAGTCGAGGCCCATACGGTGAGCTGGTCGCCTTCCCATTGGGCCACGATGCCGTGGGTCTCGAGGCAGGCATGGGTCTGGACTTGGGTCTTGTAGGTGCGTTCGAGCGTGACGTCGGCCGCGGCCAGCCCGGCGGCGACGTCGCCGCGGATGCCGGCACCGCTGACCACGTTGGGGCCGCGGACGTTGCCGCGCAGCTGCACTTTGGACTCTTCCCGTTCGAGATCGCCCTCGCTGGCCTCGTCCTCGATCTTGGAGGGATCGGCGAACACGCGCGGCGCGTCGTCCCGCATCGCGCGCTCGAGGTCGACCACGAACGGCTTGGTCCGATAGCGCACTCGGATGAGGCGCACCGCGTCCTCGGCGAGATCGGGGCTATCGGCCGCCACCGCCGCGATGTCCTGACCGGCGAAACGCACCTCCTTGCTCTCGGTGGTGATCACCGCGCGCACCCCCGGCAGCGCCCGGGCCGCCGCGGTGTCGATCGATTCGATGGTGGCGGCCGGATGCGGGCTGCGCAGCATCCGCGCGTGCAGCATGTTGGGCAGGTTGATGTCGTGGGTGTAGCGGGCCGCGCCGGTCACCTTGGCGCGGCCGTCGAGGCGCGGAATCGACTTGCCGACTTGGCTCAGCTCCACGGTCGAGGTCCACGGCTCGAGCTCGCCCAGCGGCACCTCGATCGCCTTGATCTCCTGGTGGCCGGCCGGTCCCAGGGCGACCTGGATCGTCTTGGTTGGCTGCGCCGGTTTCGCTTGCTCCTGCGCCATCGCCGCGCGCCTATCCCTTCTGCTTGGCGGCCGCGGCCGCCACCGCTTCGAACACCTTGGGGTAGGTGCCGCAGCGGCACAGGTTGCCGGCCAGACCGTCGCGAATCTGCTCCGGAGTCGGATGCGGGTGCTCCTGCAGCAGCGCGGCGCTGGCCAGCACCAGGCCGGGGGTGCAAAAGCCGCACTGCATCGCGTCGTACTGAATGAAGGCCTCTTGTACCGGATGGAGCTGGTCGCCGGCCGCCAGTCCCTCGATCGTGGTGATCTCGCGGCCTTGGGCCTCGATCGCGAGGCGCAGGCACGCGAGCGCGGGTTTGCCGTCGAGCAGCACGGTGCAGGCGCCGCAGGCGCCGCGATCGCAGACCATCTTGGTTCCGGTCAGATCCAGATGATCGCGCAGCGCCGAGAGCAAGGTGACCCGCGGCTCGAGCTCGGCACGATGCATGCGGCCGTTGACCGTCAGCATCACCGGCACGGCCTCGGGGCCGTGCAGCTCGGCGCTCGCCGGCGGCTGGCCGCTGGCGTGCGGCACCAAGCCGCTGGCCAGAGCTCCGGTCCCGAACGTTTTGAGGAAGTCGCGCCGATTGAGGCCGCTGCTCGACTTAGGCTCGCTCGCCACCTTGCCTTTCTTAATCCACCCTTGCGGCGCGGGTCAAGCCCGGAGTCGCACGGCCGCTGGAGCCGCCGCCAGCGCGGCGGTGCAGAAGCCGAGGGCCCGGTCGGCGGCCCAGAAGCTTCCGGGCGCGACGCTGGGAGCTACGAAACCGCAGTGCCCCCCGGTCGAGGTCAGCTCGAGCTGAACCCGATCGCTGGCGCCGGCGAGCGCCTGCTCCAGGCTCGCCGGCGGAACCAGCGGATCGTCGGCGGCGTTCAAGATCAAGGTCGGAATTCGCACCGCGCCGAGATGAGGCGCGGCGCTGGCCCGCGCGTAATAGTCGAAGGCGTCGGCGAAGCCGAAGGCCGGCGCCACCACGGCATCGTCGTAAGAGCGTAGCGTCACCGTGCCCCGTTCGCGTCCCGGCGGATAGAGCTCGGGGCTCAGGCGGCTGCGGCGCCGGTAAGTGCGGCGCAGCTGAAAGACGAAGTAGTGCTGGTAGAAGCGATTCTGGCGCTGCTCCAGCGCCAGCGAGCAGGCCTTGAGGTCCAGCGGCGCGCTGATCGCGACCAAGGCGCGCAGCGCGTCCGGCAGCTCCCGCGCGTCGCGCCCGGCATGCAGAACGGCGAGATTGCCGCCGAGGGAAAAGCCGACCACCGCCAACGCCGCGACGCCCTGCTCGACGGTCAGCCAGCTCAAGACCGCCTTGAGGTCCTCCACCACGCCGGCGTTGTAGATCCGGCGGCTCCATTGCTCGGTTCCGCCGCAGCCGCGCCAGTTGACCCGGACCACGTGCCAGCCCAGGCGGTAGGCGAGCTCGCCGGTCGAGAGCATGTAGGTCGCCCGGTCGTTGCCTTCCAGCCCGTGGAGCAGGAGCAGAGCCGGCGAGGCATCCCGCGGCCCCGGTTGCCAGGAGCCGCGAACCAGCAGGGCGACATCCTCCGCAACCCTCACGACCTGCTCCTGAACCGGCCGCTCCCAGCGCAGGCGGCGCCGCGCCCAATAGCCGTAGAAGGTCTGCCGGTGGCCTCCGATGCTGCGTGGATGAGGCCGGAAAGAGCCGTGCTCGAAGGACTGGATCATGGCTGGATTTTAATCCCTGGCGGGTTGGAAAAGACCGGTAAACCGCTGTTTGGAGGCGACTTCAGGCGCTGCGAGCCGTGGGATTCTGCATTCCGTCGGAACCGGGCCGGGAGCGCGATCCAAAATCTTGGCTTTCGGGATCCGAACTGTTATAGAATCCAGGCATTCCGATTCCCTGGAGGCCCGGTATCTTTCATGGCGTGGTTCAAGAAACAACGCAGCCCCATGGTGTCCGTTCCCAAGGACAAGGTCCGGATCCCGGAGGATCTCTGGATCAAGTGCGAGGGCTGCAAGGAGATCATTTACCGCAAGGAAGTCGAGCGCAACCTCAAGGTCTGCCCCAAGTGCGATTACCATTTCCGGCTCTCCTCCAGCGAGCGGATCGCGCTGCTGTTGGATGACGGCCGCGGCAAGCTGTTCGCCGAAGACGTGCAGCCCGACGATCCGCTGGGCTTTCGCGACCTGCGCCGCTACCGCGATCGGGTCAAGGAGGCTGCCTCCAGCACTGGGACGTCGGAGGCGATCGTCGTGGTCACCGGTGAGGTCGAGGAGATCCCCGTGGTGCTGGGCGTAATGGAGTTCAGCTTCATGGGCGGCAGCATGGGCTCGGTGGTGGGCGAGCGCATCACGCGCGCGATCGAGCTGGCGATCGACACCCGGCGCCCGCTGATTCTGGTCTCGACCTCCGGCGGCGCCCGCATGCAGGAGGGCGTGCTTTCGCTGATGCAGATGGCCAAGGTTTCAGCCGCGCTGGCCCGTTTGGGCGAGGCGCGCCTGCCGTACATCTCGGTGCTCAGCGATCCCACGTTCGCCGGCGTGACCGCTTCCTACGCCATGCTCGGCGATCTCAACATCGCAGAGCCCGGCGCCATGATCGGCTTCACCGGTCCGCGCGTCATCGCTCAGACCATCCGCCAAGAGCTGCCGGCCGGGTTCCAGCGCGCCGAGTTTCTGCTCCAGCACGGCATGCTCGACATGGTGGTGCCGCGCGCCGAGCTCAAGTCCGCGCTGGCCCGAGCGCTCGGCTTTCTGCTCAACCCCCGTATCCTGACCACGCTCAAGCCTGAAATTCCCGATCGGATCGGCAGCTCAGCTCCCAGCGCGTGATCCGATGACCTACGCCCAGGCCTGCCTGCGGCTGGAGGCGCTGCGGCCAGCGCGCATCCGTCTCGGTTTGGAGCGTATCCGGGCCCTGCTCGATCGGCTCGGGGCGCCGCAGCGCGGGTTCGCGGCGGTGTTGGTGGTGGGCACCAACGGCAAAGGGTCGACCGCCGCGATGCTTGAATCGATCCTACGCGCCGCCGGTCACCGCACCGGCCTCTACACTTCGCCGCATCTGTTGTCCGTGCGCGAGCGGATCCAGGTCGGCGGCCGTCCGCTCAGCCGGCGGCGCTTTGCCGCCGCGCTCGAAAGCACGTTCGCGGGCGCCCGCAAGCTGCCTCGGGCGCTCGGTCCGGTCACCTACTTCGAGGCATTGACCGCGGCCGGCTTCCTGGCTTTCGCTCAGCAGGGCATCGATCTGGCGGTGCTGGAGGTCGGGCTCGGCGGGCGCTTCGATGCCACCAGCGCCCACGATCCGATTCTCACCATCCTCACGTCGGTCTCGCTCGATCACCAAGAGTTTCTCGGCTCCACCGTGCGACGGATCGCGGCCGAGAAAGCCGGTGTGCTGCGCGGTGAGCCGCTGCTGGCCGGCCCGATCCCACCCGCCGCCCGCGCCGTGGTGCAGCGCCGCTGTCGGGCGGTGGGCTCACGGCGGCTGCCCCGCGGGCGCGCCACCGAGTTGGCTGCCGACGCTCGCGGGCGGTACAGCTTTGTCTGGGGCCGCGGGCCCAAGTGCCACCCCGTGCGGCTTGCGCTCGCCGGGCGGCATCAAGTCGACAACGCCGTTCTGGCCTTGAGCGCGGCCGACTATCTCGGCCGCCGCGGCTTTCCGAGCAGCACGCGGCAGCGCCGGCGCGGTCTTGCGAGCGTGATCTGGCCGGGCCGCCTCCAGCAGCTCGCCGGGCGGCCGCCGCTGCTGCTCGATGGGGCCCACAATCCCGCCGGGATGGACTCGCTGGTGCGCCACCTGCGGCGCTTCCATCGCAATCGCCCGCTCGTCGCTGTGTTCGGGGTGACTCGGCGGCGCGCCGCCCGCGGTCTCTTGAGTCGGCTCAAACCGGAGCTGGCGTCCGCGGTCTTGACCCGAGCTCCGGGTCCGCGCGGAGTCGACCCGCGGGAGCTGCTGGTCGAAGCCGGAGGGCTCGAGGCCGTGGTGGAGCCGGATCCGCGCCGCGCGCTGCGGTGCGCTCGGGCCCTCGCCGCGCCGGAAGGCCAGGTGGTGGTGACTGGTTCGTTGTACTTGGTCGGCGAGGCCTTGGCGGCGTGCTCGGCGGTGGATAGGGCGCCGTCTGCGTCGTTGCGCTCGGTCGGGCTCCTCCAGCGTACCTTTCAGTACGCTTCCGTCACCCTCCCTTCGCGCGCCTCGCAGCTGACGGCAGCTCCACCGCCCACTCCGCTGTGCTGGTACACTCCCAGCCAACGATCCAACGCCCAAGGCCCGGCGGCGGATCTGCCGCGGAGGCGGCGGTCATGAGCTCGACTCCGATTCGGGTTCTGGTGGTCGACGACGAGGACGCGATCCGCGAAGTGCTGCGGCTGCGGCTCGAAGCCTGGGGCTATCAGGTCGCGCTCGCCGGCGACGGCAAGCAGGCCGAAGCGCAGATCGACTCGTTCGATCCGGAGATCGTCGTGTCCGACGTGGTGATGCCCGAGCTTTCCGGTCTCGAGCTGCTGCGTCGACTCCAAAGCAGCACGCCGCTGCGACCGGTCATCCTGCTCACCGCCCATGGCACCGTCGACATGGCGGTCGAAGCGATGAAACAGGGCGCGCACGATTTCATCACCAAGCCGATCGACTACGCCAAGCTGCAAGCCAGCCTCGAGGCGGTTCAGCGCGCCCAGGTCCAAAGTCAGAAGTCGCGCCAGCTCGACGCCCAGCTCGATCAGCTCAGCCTTGATGAGCTGGTTGGAGACAGTTCGCCGATGCGCGAGGTCTACGAGCTGGTTCAAACCGTGAGCGCGACCGACGCCGCGGTGCTGATCACCGGTGAGAGCGGCACCGGCAAAGAGGTGGTGGCGCGCGCCATTCATCGCCTCAGCCCGCGCCAAGCCGGAGCGTTCATCGCGATCAACGCCGCCGCGCTGCCGGAGAATCTGATCGAGAGCGAGATCTTCGGTCACGAGAAAGGCGCGTTCACCGGCGCCACCGCACAGCGCCCGGGCTGCTTCGAGCTCGCCAGCGGCGGCACTTTGTTGTTGGACGAGATCGCCGAGATGCCGATGGCGCTCCAACCCAAGCTGCTGCGGGTGCTGGAGGACGGCCGGGTGCGGCGCTTGGGCGGCAAGCAGGAGCTCAGCTTCGACGTGCGGCTGCTGTCGTCCACCAACTGCGAACCGCGCAGCGCGATCGCGGACGGGCAGCTGCGCGAAGATCTCTACTATCGGCTCAACGTGTTCACCATCGCGCTGCCGCCGCTGCGCGAGCGCGGCGACGACTTGGCGCTGCTGGTGCAGCACTTCATCCATCACTTCAATCGCAAGCACGGCACCGAGGTCGACGGGCCCAGCGAGGAGAGCCAGCAGGTGCTGAAGGGCTATCCCTGGCCCGGCAACGTGCGCGAGCTGCGCAACGCGATCGAGCGCGCCGTGATCGTCGCCAAACGCGGCTGGATCGAACCGCAGCAGCTGCCGCCCTACTTGCGCGCTCCGGCGCTCCACGGCGGCGATCCGCTGGCGATGCCGGTCGGGACCACCTTCGCGGAAGCCGAGAAGCAGCTGATTCTCAAGACCCTGGAGCTGACCGCCAACAACAAGGCTGAAGCCGCGCGCCGCCTCGGGCTCGACGTCAAGACCATCCGCAACAAGCTCAAGTCTTATGGGATGCAATGAAAATCGCCGCCCGGATCGCGATCGGTCAGCTCGGTTTCATCGCCCTGCTGGTGGCGGTGCTGCTGTATCAGATCTCGCTGATCCACCATCTCCAATCGATCAACCGCGGACTGTCCGAGACCAACGTCACCGCGGCCAAGTACTCGCTGCAGCTGCTGAGTGATCTGGAACAGGTCGAGGAATTCACCCAGAAGCTGTTCATCACCTCCGACCCTGACTACCTGGCGCCGCTGCGCAGCGAGCGGCGCGCTTTCGAACGCCACCTGGGGATCATCCGTGCGCGGGCGCTGTCCGCGGCCGAGCAGGCGGCCGCGCACCGGCTGGCCGCCGCCTGGCGCGGCTCGTCCCAGAGCGTCTTTCTGGCTCGGCCGCTCCAGAGTCGCGATCTGACCGGCCCCGGCGCCGCGCGGCAGCTCGAGACCCAACGGGCCGAGCTCGATCGCCTCCGGCTCGAAACCCGAAGACTGATCCAGACCACGACCGAAGCGATCCAGCTTCGGGTCGAGCAGTCGCAGCGCACCGGCCAGCGCGCCGAGCTGGTTTCCTATTCGGCCGCCGCGGTCGCGGTGGCGCTGAGCCTGCTGGTTTCGTACCTGACGATCCGCTCGATCAGTCGGCCGCTGGGGCAGCTGGTGCGCGGCACCCACGCGCTGGCGGGCGGCGATTTCCAGTATCGAGTCGACGACCGCGGCGACGACGAGCTCGCGGCGCTGGCCGGCGACTTCAACAGCATGGTCGACCAACTCAGCAAGCTCGATCAGCTCAAAAAGGAGTTCGTGTCCCACGTCTCGCACGAGCTCAAGGCGCCGCTGGCCTCGATGCAAGAGACCACCCAGCTGCTGCTCGACCGGCTGGCCGGTCCGCTCAACGATCAGCAGGCGCGGCTGCTCGCGCTCAACCTGCAGTCCGGCAAGCGGCTGTCCAAGATGATCGCCAACTTGCTGGATCTATCGCGCATGGAGGCCGAAGCCGACCAGCTGCGCTTCGAGATCGAGGATCTGGTCGCCTTGGTGGGCGGCGCGGTCGCCGAGTTCGAGCCGCGCACGCGCGAACGCGACCTGCGGCTCGATTTCGAAACCGCCCGGCCCCCGCTTCGAGTCGAATGCGACGGCCATCGGATCCTGCAGGTGGTGACCAATCTGCTCGAGAACGCTTTCAAGTTTGCCCCGGCCGGCTCGACCGTAACGGTCCGGACCGGCACCACCGCACGCCTGCCCGAGGCCGTGCCCGAGATCTGGCGCGCGCGACTGGCGGAGGTCGAGCCCGAGCTCGCATGGATCGCCGTGTCCGATCACGGTCCCGGGGTTCCCGCCGAGCACCGGCTCAAGATCTTCGAGAAATTCCACCAGATCAAACAAGGCAGCAAGGTCGCCGGGCAAGGGGTCGGCCTGGGGCTGGCGATCTGCCGCCGCATCATCGAGCAACACCGCGGCGCGATCTGGATCGAGGACAACGGCGGGCGGGGCAGCCGCTTTCAGGTGCTGCTGCCGCTGCGGCAGCCGTCCCCGGTGCCGGCGCTGCCGCGATCGCTTCAGCCGGTGCGATAGAGCCGGCGAGTTCCCATGCCGCTCACGGCCAGGCCAATTCAGGTAAGATCCGCGCGGATGGAGCCATGAGGAGGCCGAATGCCAGGACCGGCCCGCGATGGCGCTCCATCGCCCTGCTCGCCATCCTGATCGGCAGCGCCGTCGGCTGCCGCAAGAAACCGGCCGCGCCGGCGCCGCCGCCGGCGCAGTCCCCGGTCGAGCTCCCGGCCCCGACTCCAACCGTCCCCCCCAGCGATTCGGCCGCGGCCCCCGCTGCCGAGCGAACCTTGGCGATGTTCCAGCTCGGGCTGACCTACGCGACCGGGCAGCCGCCGGTTCAAGACCGCAAGCGTGCCCGCGAAGTCTTCGAGGAGCTGATCGCGCTCTATCCGGAAAGCGAGCTGCGCCCGCACGCTGAGCTCATTCTCCAGCTGCTCGCCCAGCTCGAGACGCTGCAGGACGCCAACCGCAGCGCGGAGCGCCAGATCCAACAACTCAACGAGAAGCTCGAGCAGCTCAAGAAGATCGACATGGGCCCTCGCCCCCCTTAGTGCGTTATGCACATCGCAATGAGGATTTTGTTCTCGTTTGCTGACATGGAGCACAGGATTTCAGTGGGTTGCTGGGGCGCGCGTGGGTGGCATGGGCACGCGCAGCCCGCCCATGGACGACCTCGCTCGCGGCGCGGACCTCGTCCATGGGCGGCCTTCGGCCACCCATGCCACCCGATTCGCGACCCTTGGGGCGGATACCAAGGGCGAAGCCCTTGACTAGGCCAGGCGGCGGATCTGCCGCCATCTGCCAGGGGGTGTGGGGGAGTTCCCCGGGGAGGTCCCCCACTCCAGCGCCAATGTAGGGGAGGGGCTTGTCCCCTCCCGTCTGTTGCAAGGCGCCGCAAATACTCCGATCGG
>DASWHO010000038.1:0-3899 GCA_036398155.1 Acidobacteriota bacterium | reverse complement strand
GCGCAGGCCGTGCACCTGATAGAGATGCTCGGCTTGGGTGTAGTAGGGTTCGAGCTCCGCGTAATCGATCGGCCAGGCCGGCGAGATCCCGCCGTGGTGGCGCACCGCACC
Source organism: Acidobacteriota bacterium (assembly GCA_036398155.1). GTDB lineage: Bacteria > Acidobacteriota > DASWHO01 > DASWHO01 > DASWHO01 > DASWHO01. The sequence continues at coordinate 3,788 of DASWHO010000038.1, read as the reverse complement.
GAAGTCCGCTTCGCGCAGCCGCACCAGCGCCGCGCCATAGAACTTGGTGTTGCCGCCGACGAAGTAGTGGGTGCCGGCGTGAAACTCCTTGCCCTTCTTGTCGAACCACGGCTCGGTGATGTGGTACTTGCCTTGGGTGACCACCGCGCGGGTGTCCCAGTTGGCCGGCTCGCGCTTGACGTAGTCGCCGCGCTCGAGCAGCAGAATCTTCTTGCCCGACGGCGCCAGCCGGTAGGCCAAGGTGCCGCCGCCGGCGCCGGTGCCGATGATGATCACATCGTAGTGATTGTTTTGAGCCATGGCTTGCTCCTTGACGGGTTCGCCCCGAGCGGCTGGTTTTACGAGCCGGCGCCGCCGCTGTCCGGACCGGCCAGGGCCGGAGCATGGAAGCCGCAGCGAAAGATGCAGCGTTTTTGGTTCATGTGATGCAGCTTGGCGCAGCGTACCGCGCCGCGCCCGCGGGTGTGCACGTAAAGCTCGGCGGCCAGCAGCATCCCGGCCAGCGGTGCGCTGAAGTAAATCCACCAGGCGCTGAAATCGCGGGCCGACAGCGCCGAGCTCCAGGTGCGGGCCGGATTCATGCTCATGCCGGAGATCGGGTCCTCGAGCAGGATGTAGAGCGCGACCAGGGTGCCGGCGAACAGGCCGGTGAAGCGATTGAGCCGCAGGCTGTTGCTGATCCGCAGCACCATCGACATCAGCAGGAAGGAAATCACCAACTCGCCCGCGAAAGCCCAGCCCAGGCCGAAGCCGCCCGGAGCGGTGACCGCATAGTGGACCGATGGATGCGCCAGCGGGTCGCGCAGCAGCTGGGCCGCCAGCATCACCCCGAGACTGCCGCCGATGAACTGGGCGAGGACGTAGAATCCGGCGTCCCAGCCGGCGATCTTGCCGAGCCGCCAGAAGGTGAACGTGACCGCCGGGTTGAAATGCGCGCCCGACTGCTTGCCCCAGGGCGAGTAGATCAGGCCGATCGCGGTCAGGCCCATGGCCAGACCCATCAGACCCCGCCGCAGCGTCGGGTCGGGCAGCGCGAGATGGACGGCCGAGCCAGGGTACGCGAGCAGCGTCGCGAAGCTGCAGGCCGACAGCATGAACAAGCCCAGTCCGGCGGCCTCCATGCCGTATTCGGGCCAGTGTCGTTTCCAGGCGTTCCACATCGCCGCTTTTCCTCGCGCATTCGATGCTGCGCCAAAGCGGGCGGTTACGCGGCCGGGCCGCGCGGAGGCAGCGCTCCCCCCAGGATCAGCGGCCCGCGCGTTGCAGCTGATCGATCCGGGGACGGATCTGATCGGGCTCGAACGCCGGCAGCGAGCAGCGCTGCCGCGAGCAGGCGAACGCCGCGGCGCGCGCCAGCCGCGGGTACTCGACCTCGGTGTGCGGCGGCGGCGGCTCGCTCGGATCCCAGAAGTCGACCCGCAGATAGGTCGACGGGTAGGCCAGCGCCGCCGCGAACAGGGCCTCGGCCTGCGGATCTTGCCTCGAGCCCACCACAGTGACATGGGTCGGGCTGGTGGAGAGCTCCAGATCGGCCAGCAAAACGCCGGCACTGGGCCGGCGCCGCGCGACCGCCGGGGTCGCCAGATAGCGCATCGCGCGCTCGGCCAGCTCACGGTCGCGCGGGTCGCCGGTATGATGGAACAGCAGGTTGGCGAAGCGCGCCGCGGCGATGTTCTCGTCGCGCTGCGGCGCCGGCGCGGCGTGCAGGGCCGAACCGGCCGCGGCGGTGGCCAGCCCGGCGGCCAGCGAGTCGGTCGCGAAGCGCTCTTCGATGAAGCGCGCCGCCTGCCGCGCGCGCTCCAACCAGCGCCGGTCGGCGGTCGCGCTGTAGAGGCTGAGAAAGGCCCGCCCCATCGCCAGCGTATCGCCCAGATACGGCCCGGCGGGGTCGCTCTGGTCGTGGCGGAAGCCGCCGCCGGGCAGGCTGCGATGCGCCAGGATCCAGCGCGCCGCGCGCAGCGCTTGGCGCAGGGCGGGCTCGCGGCCGGTCACGGCATAGAACTGCGCCAGGGCCTGAATCGCCCAGCCGTTCTCGCGCGCATAGATATGCCGGTCGACCTTGGGCACACCGCGGGCGCGCCGCGCGGCATCGTCGAGCTCGAAGTATTCCGCGCTGTGCTGCCCCGGAACCAGATCGGCGTCCTGGCTGGTGTAGAACGCGCCGCCCGCGTCGGTCAGAAAACGCTCGAGGTAGCCGCGGACGCGCTCGGCCGCCTCGAGGTCGGCCGGATCGCGCCAAGCGGCGTAGGCCAGCGAGTAGATGCGCAGGTTGTCCGCTTGCATCGACATGATCTTCTCGAAGTGCGGCTCCTTCCAGTCGCCGCCGGCCGAGTATTGGTAGACCCCGCCCCACACCGGATCGATCAGGGCGAGCTGGGCCGCGAGCGTCTGCCGCGCCATGCGCTCGGCCTGCGAGTCGCCGGCGCGGGCTTGCAGGATGGCGAGCTCCACGCTGGCCGGGTCCAGGAACTTGTGGATGAAGCCCCAGCCGCCGCGCTTGAAATCGTAGTGTTCGACATGGGTCTGTTCGAGCTCTCGACGCAGGGCCGCGGGCAGAGCGGCGCTCTGGCCGAACTGGAGCGCGGGCTGCGGCACCACCGAGGGGCCGGGGGTCGGATCATCGATGATGGCCTGCAGCACCGAGGCCATCTGGCGCGGCGGGATGTAGCCGGAGCGTTTGATGATCTCGCCGCCCCGTGGATCGAACACGATGGTCGCCGGCCAGCCGTAGTCTTCGTAGCGGTTGGACAGGTCGGGCCGCGCGTCTTGATCGACCTTGACCGCGATGTAGCGGCTGCGAATCAGCGCGATCACTGCGGGATCGCGGTAGGTGGTCTGATCCATCACATGGCACCAGTGGCACCAGACCGCCTCGAGGTCGAGCAGCACGAAGCGGTTTTCGCGCCGGGCGCGCTCGAACACGGCGTCCGACCAGGCCTCCCAGACGATGCCGGAGCCGGCGCTCGACGCGGCGGCCGCCGGCCCCGTCATCGAGCCGAGCCAAAGCGCAATCAGCGCGCCGCCCTGAGCGAGGAACCTTGTGATCGAAGGTCGTGACATTGTTCGCCGGCGCCCCCACCGCCCAGCGGGCAGTTGCAGGGCCTCCTCACCGATCTATTACGACCGGCGGAGGTCCGGCGGATGGCAGAGGGCTAGGCGGCGCGATCGGCCTGGGAGCGGGGGGCGCTGAGCTGCGCGCCGCCGCGAGCCAGCCACTTGGCGACAAAACGATCCAGGCTGACCGGGCCGGGGCCGAACAGGATCAGCCACAGCAGAAACAGCAGGAACACAAACGGCACCACATCGGTCAGCGAGGTCTCGGCGGAGCCGCTCAGGGCGCTCACGAAATCCCCGCGGTCGGCGGTCATCAGCGCCACAACCATGGTCGAGCTGAGGCCGAGCGCCATCAAACGGGTCAGCAGGCCCAGAATCAAGCAGATGCCGCCGACCAGCTCCAGAGTGCTGACGAAGGCCGCGTTGGCGGCCGGAAACGGAATCCCCAGACCGGTGAAGAAGGTGACGACGTTGTCGAAGTTCTGCCATTTGCCGGACCCGGTCTGATAGAACTCGTGGCCCAGCACCAACCGCGTCGCGAGCGGCGCCAGAAACGCCAGCGTCGCCGCCAGCCCCAACCCGAGCCGCGCAAGTTTCCGAAGGGTGGACATCATCGTTTCGTATCCTCCTGTCGATTCAGGTCTTGGATGCGCTCTCATCCCCCCGCGTTTCCGGTGCTTGCGAGCGCAACGGGGTCAGGTAGCGAATTTCCAGCGGCGACGAGTTCGGGCTTG
>DASWHO010000037.1:0-5915 GCA_036398155.1 Acidobacteriota bacterium | reverse complement strand
CGGGCGCGCGGCAGCAGCGCCATCGAATCGGCCGCCCTATTTCTTCTTCTCGGTCAGCATGCGGTAGAAGCACCAGACCGTGGTGACGGCGATCACGCCCCAGGACAGGATCAGCAGCATGGCCGCGAGCGGATTCATGGTCTCACCTTCAGTGCCCGGCCCGGCGGCGCTGCCAAAGGGCGCGGGTCAGCAGTAAGAAAGTCAAAAGGTACATCAACATCACCACCCGAATCATGTAGATGTAAGGCTCGCGGTTGAGCCCTTCGAGCGGAATGGTGATTTCGATCTCGCCGCCGGGCTGGCCCGCCACCGGTTCGAAGTGGAACTGCTGCAGGCGCAAGAGCTGCTCCAGATCGGCCGACGAGAAGTAGGGCCGCAGCCGCGGATCGGCCTCGAAGCCGACCACCGAGACCTGGCCGTTCGGGCCCAGGCGCACGTCGGCCCACGCGGTCACGTCGCGGCGCGCCTCTTCGACCGCCTGCGCGATCTGATCCTGGATCCGCTGGACTTCGCCGGCCTCCGGGGAGCCGGGCGCCGGCGCCCGGGTGACGAATTCGCCGTGGTAGCGGTGCCGTTCGGCCACCCCCCATTGCACTTGCGGCGTCGGGATCAGCGCGTTGGTGCTGATCGCGTTGTAGTACCAGCCGAACAGGATCGCGAGCAAAGCCACTGGCGTGACATAGCGGATGATGTAGAAAAACAGCCGCGGCACTTGGAACTGGGCGCCGCGGTGCATCTCAGCCCATCCCTTCGCCATCCCGAAGATCCAGGAGAACACGATCGCCTCGATCGCCGCGAAGACCACCAGGCCGATGGTGCCGGCCCAGAAGTCCATCTCGGTGAACACGCCGTACTTGTAGAAGTAGATCACCGGCAAAGTGCCGATCAGCCAGAAGATCCCCACCAGCCCGGCCGCGGCCGCCTTGGGCAGCTTGCCCTCATCCTGGAGGAACGCGACCACCGGTTGAGAGACCGCCACCGAAGAGGTGAACGCGGCGAAGAACAGCAGCAAGAACCAGATCGAGCCGAACAGCCCCAGCCCCGGCAGGTTGCGCAGAATCTCGGGCATCGAGACCAGGCCGATGGCGTAGGAGCCGCCGCTGGCGATCTCGACGATCCGGCCCGGGCCGAAGTAGATCGCCGCGGCCGGGATCGCGATCGCGCTGCCGAAGATCACCTCGACGAACTCGTTGGTCGAGGCGGTGGTCAGTCCCGCCAGAGTGACGTCGTCATTTTCCCGCAGATACGAGGCGAAGCATTCGATCGAACCGAAGCCGATCGAAAGGGTGAAGAAGATCTGGCCGGCCGCCGCCATCCACACGTTCCAATTGGTCAGCGCGCTGAAATCGGGGGTGAAGATGAAGTTGAGCCCGTCCCACACCGTGCCCTTGAGGCCGCCGTCGGCCAAGGTGAACACCCGCACCGCCAGGATCATGCAAAACAGTATCAAGAGCGGCATCGCGATCTTGGCCAGCAGCTCGATGCCCTTGGCCACCCCGCGGTAGAGCACCCAGATGTTGAGCAGCACGGTGACGAAGGTGAACACCAGCGCGGCGTTGAGCCCGGGGAAATAGGAGTGGGTCGGCGCCCCGCCGAGAAACTCGTTGTAGTAGACCGCCAAGTCGACGTAGCGCTCCGGGGTGCTGACGTAGTCGCCGGTCAGGGAGAAGAAGCTGTAGGCCAGGCACCACGATTCGATGTAGGTGTAGTAGAGGCAGAAGAGCAGCGGCAGCGCCACGCCGATGGTGCCGAGGTACTTCGAGATCGGCGCCTTCCACAGCTTGTCGAACATGCCCGGCGTGCTGGTGTGCCCGAACTGGCCGCCGAAGCGGCCGATGGTCCAGGCGACCCACATCATCGGCAGTCCGAAGAACAGCAGCGACAGAAAGTACGGGATGATGAACGCGCCGCCGCCGTTTTGAGCCGCCTGCGACGGGAAGCGCAGCAAGTTGCCGATCCCCACCGCGTTGCCGGCGGCCGCCAAGACCAGTCCGATTCGGGTCCCCCAGCGTTCTCTCTCGGTCATGCTTTCCCCTCCTGATCGCGCCCGGCCCGGGCGGTGGACACAAAACGGCTGCGAGTATAAACCACCCGCGGCGCAAACGGTCTGTAAGGCCTGCAACCACCGGCGTTGTCCAACTCGGGTGGCATGGGCGGCCGCAGGGCGCTCATGGATGGCGCCTGCAGGGCGCGTCCATTGAACGACGTCTGGTGTGGAAATGTAGGGGCGGGGCTTGCCCCCGCCCGATCGGGCCCTTCTAGGCCGTTCGAGCCGATTGATCGTGGAGGATGCGGTTTTCGGGCGGGGACCAGCCCCGCCCCTACACAGGCACGTGGCGCTTGGAATAATCTGGGGGAAAGGCATGGCGCTCAGGATCTACACCCGCACCGGCGACGACGGCACCACCGGTTTGATCGGCGGGCAGCGGGTCGGCAAAGACGATCCCCGGGTCGCCGCGTACGGTACGGTGGACGAGCTCAACGCGCTGCTCGGAATCGCGCGCGCCGAGCAACCGCCGGCCGAAGTGGAAGCGGTGCTGGCGGCGATTCAAGACCAGCTGTTCGTGCTCGGCAGCGATCTCGCGACCCCGGTCGACCAGGCGGTGCGAACCGCGCCGATCGCCGCCGCGCAGGTCGAGGCGCTCGAGCGCGAGATCGACCGCTTTGAGGCTGAGCTGCCGCGTCTGACCAGCTTCATTCTGCCGGGGGGGACCCGACTCGCCGCGACCTTGCATCAAGCGCGCGCGATCTGCCGCCGCGCCGAGCGCGAGGTGGTGGCTTTGAGCCGGCGCCAGGAGCTGCGCGGCGCCGCGCTGGTTTATCTCAACCGCCTCTCCGATCTGCTGTTCGTGCTGGCGCGGTTCGCCAACCACCGCGCCGGCGCGACCGAGGTGCGCTGGAATGCGCCTCGGTCCGAAGGACCTGCGGGGCGATGACCAGCCTGATTCGAGACCCCGCGCTCGCGCCCGGCGGGCAAGAGAAGATCGAATGGGTCGCGCGCCACAGCCCGGTCCTGACCCGCCTGCTCCGCGATCCGCTGGCTGACGGAACCCTGGCCGGGCTCCGCATCGGCGTCTCGATGCCGCTCGAGGCCAAGACCGCTTATCTGGCTTGGATCTTGAAGCAGGCCGGCGCCGAGGTGGCCGTGGCCGGCACCGCGCCCGGCTACGTGCAAGACGACGTCGCGGCGGCGCTGGTGCAGCGCGGCGTGATGGTGTTCGCCAGCTCGGAGCACGATCGGGTCGGATTCCAGCGCTGCTTCGAGGCGCTGGCGGATCTGGGCTGCGACCTGTTCATCGATGACCGCGGCGAGCTCACCCATACCGCCCACACAAGCCGGCGCGCGGCCCTGTCCAGATTGCGCGGCGCCAGCGAGCAGACCACCTCGGGCGTGACCCGATTGAAGGCGATGGCCGAGGCCGGCCGGCTCGACTATCCGGTGCTCGCCGCCAACGACGCGCGCTGCAAATACTTGTTCGACAACCGGCACGGCACCGGCCAGAGCGCGCTGGCCGCGATGCTGAAGGCCACCAACCTGTTTCTCGGCGGCGCCGAGGTGGTGGTCGCCGGCTACGGCTGGTGCGGCCGCGGCCTGGCGCACAAGGCCAAGGGGCTGGGCGCGCGGGTCACCGTCTGCGAGGTCGATCCGGTGCGCGCCCTGGAAGCGCACACCGACGGCTTCGAGGTCGCGCCGATGCTGGAAGCGGCGCAGCGCGGGCGCTTCTTTCTCACCGCGACCGGCTGCCGCCACGTGCTCGACCGGCAGCACTTCGAACGCATGCCGGACGGCGTAGTGCTGGCCAACGCCGGCGGGGTCGATATCGAGATCAACGTGCCCGCCCTGCACGCGGCGGCGGTCGAGCGCCAGGAGCTGCGGCCGCATCTGGTCCAGTACCGCCTCGGCGACGGCCGCCGGATCAACCTGGTGGCTGAAGGCCGGCTGGTCAATCTCGCGGCTGCCGATGGGCACCCGATCGAGATCATGGACTTGAGCTTCTCGGTGCAGGCGCTGGCGGCCCATCATTTGGCGCGCTGCCATCGCGATTACGCTCCCGGGGTTCACCCGCTGCCGGCCGAAATCGACCTGCGGATCGCGCGGATCAAGCTCGAGTCGCTCGGTTGCGCGATCGACGCCTTGAGCGCCGAGCAGAAGGCGTTCCTCGCCGACTGGAGCTGGGGTGAGCCGGCATGAGCCCCGCGATTCTGACCCTGGACCGCTCTCTGTTTCTGCTGCTGCAGCCGGCCCTGTCGCTCGCGCCGCTCGATGCCCTGATGCGGATCCTGAGCTGGAGCGGGACCCTGGAAGCCAATCTGCTGCTGCTCGGTCTGGGTCTGGTTTTCGGAATGCGCTGGGCGCCGCGGATGGCGTTGATCGGGCTGGTCGTGTTCGCCTGCGTCACCGCGCTCAAGTCCGAGTTCCAGCGGCCGCGGCCCTATCTGGTGGAGCCGCTGGAGCTGCCGTTCAACATCCGCGTGCTGCAGGATGATTCGTTCCCCAGCGGCCACGCCGCCGCCGCGCTGATGCTGGCGGTCGGGCTGGGAAGCGCTTACCGGCGCGCGCGCTGGCCGCTGGCGCTGTGGGCGACCGGCGTGTGCCTGAGCCGGATCGCGCTCGGGGTTCACTATCCGATCGACGTGCTCGCCGGCGCGCTGCTCGGCGGTTCGCTCACCTGGCTGCTGATGCGATTGCCCTTCCTCGCCCCGCCCCCTCCCACCCGCGCCACGACCTGATAGGCTTCCCCTCCCCTGACACCGCCGCGTAACGGCCGCGCGACGTTTTGCCCAATGTAGGGGAGGGGCTCGTCCCCTCCCGCGCGGACGCCGCAACCGGCAAAGCGTTTCAAGAACCGTTTGGTGCGCTCGCTCGGGCGGGGTCAAGCCCCGCCCCTACACTCCAACGCGATTTTTTTGCCGCCCACTGTAGGGGAGGGGCTCGTCCCCTCCCGCGCGGCGCCGCAACCGGCAAAGCGCCGCCGTATTCGGCTACAATCCAGAATCCCCGCGCCGCCGTCATGGGCCGCAAGCAAACTTCGAAGCACGTGCCGCTGGATGAGCTCGTGATCCGGCGCGCGACGCCGGCGCGCTGGCGCGATCTCGAGCGGCTGTTCGGGCCGCGCGGCGCGTGCGGCGGCTGCTGGTGCATGTACTGGCGCCTGCGCCGATCCGAATACGAAAAGAAGAAAGGCGCCGGCAACCGCCGCGCGCTCAAGCGGCTGGTCGAGTCCGGCGCGGTCCCGGGCCTGATCGCCTACGCCGCCGGCGAGCCGATCGGCTGGTGCGCGATCGCGCCGCGCGACCAGCTCCCGGTGCTCGAGAACTCCCGCATCCTGAGCCGGGTCGACGATCAGCCGGTCTGGTCGGTGCCGTGTTTTTACATCGCCCGACCGTGGCGCGGCCGCGGCGTCACCCTGGCGCTGCTGAAGGCGGCCGCCGCCGAGGCCCGCCGCCGCGGCGCCCGTATCCTGGAAGGCTATCCGATCGAGCCCAAGGGCGGCCGCACCGCCGACGCCTTCGCCTGGACCGGCCTCGCCTCCACCTTCCGCAAAGCCGGCTTCAAGGAGGTCGCCCGCCGCTCCCCCACCCGCCCCCTATTTCGGGGACAGTTCACTTAACCCGGGTTTCGGGGACAGTTCACTTATCCCAAGTTTCGGGAACAGGTTGCCGTTTCTGGGAAGCGCGCGTCGCCCAGGCAATCGATTAAGGCTGGAGAGGGGCAGTCCCTCACCCTACCCTCCCCAGAGGATCCCAGAGGGAGAGGATTTTGCGAGGGAAAAATACAGCGACTGGCCTCGACGGTAGTACCGGCTTATCGTAGAAGGCATGGTTGCGATCGCGCCCTCGATCACGGGCAAGTTGCTGCGGGTCCTGACCCTGTCGCTGGTCGGCACCTTGATCGGCAGCCTGATCTACCTCGG
>DASWHO010000036.1:0-5445 GCA_036398155.1 Acidobacteriota bacterium | reverse complement strand
GGGACCGCTCTATGAGGACAGCTCGGGCCGCGGCGACATCCAGCTCCACATCTCTTGGGCCACGGTCGCGCTCTCCACCGCGCTGCTGATGCTGGTCGGCATCGTGAGCGGCCTGGTGCCGGCGATGAAGGCGGCGGGGTTAGACCCGGTCGTCGCCCTCCGCACTGAGTAGTCGTGACGGCGGATAAGGCGCCGTCTGCGTCGTTGGGCTCACTCGGCCTCCTCCAGCGTACCCTTTGGTACGCTTCCGTCGGCCTCCCTTCGCCCGCCTAGCATCCGGCACCCTCTCCGCCGCCCACTGCGCCGTGCTGGGGTATTCGGGGCGGTTCGGCGGTGGTGCGTCGACTTCGCTTTGCTCGTCTCCAGCCGGCGGCTTTCGGCCGCCGGGTGGGCTGCGCTGGCCGTCAGCGGTCTGATGGCTCGTTGTAGAGCACCTGCATCGAGGTGAGCGGCGGCCGGCCGCGCATGCGCAGCAGCGCCAGGGCTGCTTCGAAGCTGAGCCAGACGGCGAGCATCAGCAGCAAGAGTCCGACCACGAACAGCAGCCCGCCGCCCTCGGACCAGCGCTGCCAGAAACTGCGCAGGTTGGAGATCATGGCGATCAGAGTCGAGACCAGCATGAACAGCATGGGGATGCCGGTGAAGTACGGATTCTTGCCGCGCTGGTGCAGATAAATGGTGACGGCGAGCAGCGCCAGGCCGGCGAGCAGCTGGTTGGTGGTGCCGAACAGGCGCCAGAGCGCGAGCCCGGCGGGCTGCCCCCCGATGCGGTAGAAGGCGAACATCGCGATGATCAGGACCGCGAGCAGCGAGGCCACCCAGCGGTTGCCCAGCGCGCGGAATCGCAAGGTCTCTCCGATCTCGGAAATGTTGAACCGCAGCAGGCGGGTAGCGGAGTCGAGCGTGGTCAGAGCGAACGAGACCACCACCACGGCGACGAAGGCGGTCGCGGTGCGGTGGTCGGCGATCCCGAGCCGCTCGATGAAATGGGCTGCGCCGGTGACGAACACGCCGACCTGCTGGCCGAGCGACTGCATGCCGCCCCAGTCGTGATAGGTGCGGCTCCAGACCTCGCGCGCCGAATCGCCGGCGGCGGCGCCCAGGCCGGCGGTGCAGGCCAGCACGGCGATCAGACCCAGGAGCGACTCGCCGATCATGCCGCCGTAGCCGATCAGGCGCGCGTCGCCCTCGCGAGCGATCTGTTTCGCGGTGGTGCCCGAGGCGACCAGCGAATGAAAGCCGCTGGCGGCGCCGCAGGCGATGATGATGAACACGAACGGGAAAAAGCTCGGCGCGCCTTCGGGATGGGGGCGAAAGGCGGGGGCGGCAAACTCGGGCGCCCACACGAATAGACCCGCGAAGCAGAGCAGCAGGCCGAGATAGAGCAGCAAGGAGTTGAGGAAGTCGCGCGCCTGCAGCAAGCGCCAGACGGGCAGGATCGAGGCGGCCAGCGAGTAGGCCAGCAGGATCACGATCCAGCTCGAAAGGCCTGGCCAGGCGGCGCGGTCCATCCACAGAAGCGGCCAGCGGATGCCGGCCCACACCGACGCCAGCATCAGCACGAAGGCGGCCGCGGTGGTGGCGAGCAGGGGAAATCGTTTGCGATACAGCAAGTGGCCCATGATCAGCGCCAGGGCGATCAGGACGCCCGATGGCAGCACCGCGGTGGGGAACGAGGAGGGATCAGCCAGCGGCCGCTCGGGGTCCCATTGCGGGGTGATCGAGAACATCACCGCGATGACGTAAACGAACACGCCCATCGCCAGCGCGATGGCGAACAGGATGATCAGATGGAACAAGGTCTTGGCCCGCGGGCCGATCAGGCCCTCGGTGACCTTGCCGATCGACATGCCGCGAGCGCGCATGCTCACCACCAAGGAACCGAAGTCGTGCACGCAGCCGATCAAGAGCGCTCCGAACACCACCCACAAGAGCGCCGGCAGCCAGCCCCAGATCACCGCCACCGCCGGCCCCAGCATCGGCGAGAGCCCGGTGATGGAAGCCCAGTGGTGGCCGAACAGGACCGCGCGATGGGTCGGGACGTAGTCGATGTCGTCGCGCAGCAGGTGGGCGGGGGTGGGTTGGCCGGAATCGAGGGCGAAAATCCTGCGCGACAGAAAGCGGCCGTAGAAGGCGTAGCCGAGCCCGTAGATCAGCAGGCACAGAGCGGTAATGAACGCGCTCACAGAGGATTACGGCAGGGGATCGATTCTGGCGTTTTCGGGCTGCTGGAAGAGCGAACGTCTGCGCATCGGGTGGTTGCCCCTTCCAGGCCGCACAGCGCCGAGTCTATGGGCGCGGCGCTGTGCGGTCGTAGGGGATGATGTTATCCCATTCGCTGGCGCTGGAGCGCGCCACCACCGCCACCACCGGTTCGCGATCGCTGAGGTTGAACACTTCGTGCGGGATTCCGGGCGCGATGAAGATGAAGTCGCCTGCCTGGTTATCCACCACCTGAGTCAAACCGGGTCCGTATTCGTGACGGACCTTTCCGGCGACGATGTAGAGCATAACCTCGAAGTCAACGTGGATGTGCGCGCGCGCGACCCCGCCGGGCGGGATGGTCGCGACGTTCATCGACAGCTGTCTGGCGCCGACGTTTCTGGCCGACATGCCGAGCTTGTAGTGAATGCCGTTCCACTCCCGGCAGTTGCCGCTGCCGCGAATGACCAGGATGCCGGAGCCGCCTTCGACCGGCGGCGCGGACGCGACTAGGGGATCCATCAAGGGCGCTCCTCGGGGCCCGGATTGGGCCACAGCCAGGGTCATTGTAGTGGGGCGCCGCGGGCCGCGGCAATCGTGGTTGACGGGTTCGCCGCGTGGCGTCTAGGCTAGCACTCCGCGATTGCCGCGCGAGACGGGGGTGAGATCCATGGCATCGAGAGCTGGACGAAGGCTTCAAATCTGCTTGGTCAGCGCGGCGCTGAGCGCCGGCGCCGCGGAGGCGAACGACGGGCCGATCGGTTTCTACGCCCCGAGCTGGGCCGAGCACATGCGCTGGGAACGACTGTTTCTCTCGGCCCCGACGCCGCAGAGCGCGCGCAAGACCCTGCGCGCTCTCACCGAGGAGCCGCACGTCGCGGGGACCGAAGCCGGCCGCCGCGTGGCCGAACAGATTCGCGCCGCGATGGCGGAGGCGGGATTCGAGGCCGAGCTGTTCGAGATCCCGGTGTTGCTCAATTATCCCAAACACGTCGGTGCCTGGCTGACCCAACCGGAGGCCGAGGAGCTGTCGCTGCGCGAGGCCGGTCATGTTGCCGACAAAGACTCGATGAGCCAGGAGGTCTTCCCAGGCTTTCATGGCTATGGCGCCGAGGGCGTGGCCGAGGGCCAAGTGGTTTATGCGAATTATGGGACCCATGATGATTTTCTGAAGCTCAAAGAGCTCGGCATCTCGCTGCAGGGCAAGGTGGTCCTGGCCCGCTACGGCGGCAACTTCCGCGGCCTCAAGGTCAAAGAGGCCCAAGAGGCCGGCGCTGCCGGCATCCTGATCTACTCGGATCCGGCCGATGACGGATACACGCAAGGCGACGTCTATCCGGATGGCCCATTCCGGCCGGAAAGCGCGCTGCAGCGCGGCTCGGTCCAGTTCATCTCGGTGGCGACCGGCGATCCCTCGACCCCGGGCTGGGCCTCCTCCGAAAGCAGCGAGCGGGTGGAGTGGAGCCAGGCGATCGCGGCTCGGATTCCCTCGCTGCCGCTCTCGTACGGCGACGCGCAGCGGATCTTGAGCCGGTTGAGCGGCGACAACGTGCCGGATGGTTGGCAAGGCGGGCTGCCGCTCGCGTATCACCTGGGCCCGGGTCCGGTCGAGGTTCGGATCGAGGTCGAGATGGACTACGCGGTGCGCCCGATCTGGAACGTGATCGGGCGGCTCGAGGGCGCGGTCGAGCCGGATCAGTGGATCCTGCTCGGCAACCACCACGATGCCTGGACCTACGGCGCGGTCGATCCGAACTCTGGGACCACCTCACTGCTGGAGATGGTGCGCGGCTTGGCGGAAGCGCGCCGCGCCGGCTGGCGCCCGCGCCGCAGCCTGGTGGTTGCTTCGTGGGACGCCGAGGAGTACGGCCTGGTCGGCTCGACCGAGTGGGGCGAGGCGCTGGCGGCGGAGCTCGACGAAAAATTGGTCGCCTATGTCAATCTGGACAGCTCCGTTTCCGGTCCCGATCTCGGGGTCGACGGGGTCGGCTCGCTGCGCGATTTTGTGGCCTGGTGCGCGGCTGACGTGCCGGAGCCGCGCCGCGGTGGCAGCCTGCTGAAAACCTGGAGCGGGCGCCTGCAGGTCGAGTGGGCCGAAAGCAGCCCGATCTGCCTCGACCATCCGCAGGAATCCTTCGAGCTGCGGCTCGATCCGCTGGGCTCGGGCTCGGACTACACGGTCTTTCTGGACCATCTGGGAGTGCCTTCCGTCAGCTTCGGATTCGGAGGCCGCTACGGGGTCTACCATTCGATCTACGACGACTTCTATTGGATGGAGAGATTCGGCGATCCCGAGTTCCTCTACCACACGGCGGCCGCCCAGCTCTACGGCCTGATGGCGCTGCGGGCCGCCAGCGCCGACATTCTGCCGTTGCGTTTCGCGCCCTACGCCGCCCAGATCCTGAAGTTCATCGATGAGCTCGAGCGCGAAGCGCTGCGCAGCCGGCGCCAGGCCGCCGCGGCCGAGAAGGCCCCCGAGCGGGCACCGCTCGAGGTCGATTGGACGCCGGTCCGCGCTGCCCAGCAGCGGCTGAGCCGTGCGGCGCAGGCGCTCGACCAGCGGCTGGTCGAGCTGCAGCAAGCGCCGGAGCCCCTGGCGGCTGATCGGTTGCAGGCGCTCAACCGTGCCCTGGGGAGAATCGAAAGAGCGTTTCTGCTGCCGCAGGGGCTGCCGGGCCGGCCCTGGTTTCGTCACGCCGTGTACGCCCCGGGTTTCACCACCGGCTACGCGCCGTGGCCGCTGCCGGGTCTCACTCAAGCGCTGAAGGAGAAAGACGCGCAGCTCTGGGAACAGCAGGCGGCGGCGCTGATCGAGCGCTTCGACGCCGCGGTCAGCGCCTTGGAACAAGCGCGCGCTTCAACCGACTAGCCAGGCGAACCCCATGCCCGAATGCGATCGGGCGTTCGGTTGGGCGCCGGGCCGTCCTGGATTCCGGCTTGCGCCGGAATGACGACGCGGCACGGCGCCTCGGGCAGCCGAATACCGCCGGACGGAGACCAGCGCAGCGAAGTCGACCCGAACGCGCAATGCGGCCCTCCTCAGCACCAGTGCAAAGCGCGGCGGGCGGCGGAGATGCCGTCAGCTGCGAGGCGCGTGAAGGGAGGGCGACGGAAGCGTACCGAAAGGTACGTTGGAGGAGCCCGACCGAACGCAACGAAGCAGATGGCGGCAGATCCGCCGTCTTACTCCCACCAGTAGCGGCCGAGGACCGGATCATAATTGAGCGAGAACTGGGGCAGGGC
>DASWHO010000035.1:0-13186 GCA_036398155.1 Acidobacteriota bacterium | reverse complement strand
ACCCGCGACTTCAGCATCACCTCGGCCGCCGGCGAGCGCCAGCGTGTTTTGGCCGAAGAGCGCGGCTCGGAGCGCCTGCCCACTGTGCACCGGATCAACCTGAGGCTGGAGAAGCAGTTCGACCTGCCGGGTCAGGCCTGGAACAACCGCAGCAGCGGCACGCTCGGCTTCAGCGTCGATTTCTTCAATCTGCTCAACGCCGACGCGGTGATCGACAACGTGATTGGCTCGGGCGCGACCTTCAACGAGGCCGCCGAGCTGGTCCCGTCGCGCCAGATCCGCCTCGGCCTACGCTATCTCTGGTAACAGACCTCCGCTCTTCGAGCGGGCCGCGCGTCCAACGGCGCGCGGCCCGTTTTCGCTTTTGGAGGTTAGCGGCAAACTGCTGGGACGGCCCGTGCTATTCTCGGATCCGCCCATGATGCCGAGGTCGTCCATGGGCGGCCTTCGGCCACCCATGCCACCCGTCGTGGCGGCCTCGTCCATCATCGACAAAAAAAGGCGGGGCAGCAGCTGCAAGGCTCCAGTTGCCGCCGCGGGCGTGGATCTTGCTATCCTGCTCGACCTGAGTTCAGGAAGGAGCCCCTCGCATTGAATCGCAACCTTTATCTCGTCCTCGCGCTCCCAGGTTTTGCCATTTCGACCACGGCGGCAGCGCCCCAATCGACAGAAAGCGCCGCCGAAATCGATCTCGCCGCGGCGGTCGAGCTGGCGCTGCAGCATTCGCCGGCCATGCGCTCGGCGCAGGCAGCGCTGGACGCGGCCGAAGCGGCCGAGGGCGAAGCCCGCGGGTCCTATCTGCCCAATCTTCAACTCAAAGAAACCTTGACCCGCAGCGACAATCCGGTTTTCGCGTTCGGCTCCAAGCTCGAGCAGGGCCGCTTCGACAGCGCTGATTTCGAGCTCGAGGCGCTCAATCGGCCCGAGCCGCTCACCAACCTGCGTTCGAACATCGAGCTGCATGCCCGCCTGCTCGACTTGAGCCGGCGCCCGCAGCAGATCAGCGCCGCCGCGGCGGGTGCGCTCTCGGCTCGGGCTGGCCAGACCGCCATGGAGCAGCACGTGCGGTTCGCCACCATCGCCGCGTATCTGGGGGTTCTGAGCGCGCGCGGAGGGCTCGAGAGCGCGGCGGCCTCGCTCGAAACCGCCAGCTCCGAGGCCCGGCGCTTGGCCGAGCTCCATCACGAGGGCCTGCTGGTGGAATCGGATCTGCTCTCGGCTCAGGTGATCGAGGCCCGCTACAGCCAAGAGTGGATCGCCGCGCGCGGCGCGCTCCGAGTCGCCGAGGCGCGACTGGCCGATGTGCTGGGCTTGCGACCCGCGCCCAGGGTTGCGGACACACCCTGGATCGACCCGCAGTTGCCCGCTCTCGATGAAGTCCAATTGTTTCAGGCGGCCGAGCAGCAACACCCGACCCTGCAGCAGCGCCGCAGCGACCTCGCGGCCGCTGAAGCCGCCCGGCGCCACGCGCTGCTGGAGCTGACTCCGAGTCTCGACGGCTTTGCTCAGTGGGGCTACAGCAGCGACGGCCTCTCGGCCGGCAGCGATGATTATGCCATCGGGCTGGCTCTGGTCTGGGATCTGTTCGATCCCGGCCGCGCGGATCGGCGCGCGCGCGCCGCGGCCGTGGTGCGCCGCGCCGCGGCGGAGCGCGACGCGGCCTTGAGCCAGGTCGAAACCGCGCTGGCCGAAGCGGTCGCCGACCAAGCCAGCGCCCAGGCCCAGCTCGAGGTCGCCGCACGCGCCGAGGGCCAAGCCGACCGGGCGCTGGCGATCGTGCGCGAACGGCACGCGGCCGGTCTCTCGACCATTTCCGAGCTGCTGGCGGCCCAATCCGCGTTGGGAGACGCGCGCCAGCGCCGCCGCCTGGCCCGCCACGGCGCGCTGCTCGGCTATGCCCGCGCGCTGCTCGCCGCCGGTCAGCTCGAAGACATCGGCCCGATCACCGACGCGCTGCGAGGTGCACCATGAACACCGCTTCCTTCCCGGCCGGCATCGCCGCGGTCCTTGCCCTGCTTTCGTGCTCGACGCCAGCGGAGCGAGCGCGGCCCACGGCGGCGCTGAAAGTCCAGGTCATCCAACTCCGGCAGGAACCGTTGCCGCGCCACCTGCTCGGGGTTGGAACCGTGCGCCCGCGATCTTGGACCCAGGTCTCGAGCCGGATCCAGCAAGTGATCATCGAGCTGCCGGTTCAGGAAGGCGATCCGGTCCGCGCCGGCCAGCTGCTGGCGCGGCTCGACGACCAGCAGCTCGCGGCTCAGGAGCGCGCCGCGGCCGCCGAGCACGCCGCCACGCAGGAGGGATTGCGCCAAGCGGAAGCAGGCTTGCATCTGGCCGAGGCCGAAGCGGAGCTGGCGCGCACGACCTACGGGCGTTACAGCCGGCTGCTGGAAAAGAGCGCGGTTTCGCGCCAGGAGCACGATCAAGTTGAGGCTCGAAATCGGGTCGCCGAGGCCGCGCTGGCCCAAGCGCAGGCCGGGGTGGAAGCGGCGCGCAACCGGCAGCAGCAGGCCGAATCCGGGCTCGCCGCCGCCGCGGCCATCCTCGGCTATTCCCGGATCACGGCGCCCAGCTCCGGGCGGGTGCTGACCCGCGAGATGGATCCCGGAGATCTCGCGCTGCCGGGCCGTCCGATCCTCACCCTGGCCGGCGCCGGCGGTTGGCGCGCCGACATCACGATCGACGCCGCCCGCGCGGCCCGACTCGCGACCGGCGGGATCTGCCGCATCGAATCCGAGGGCATCGAGCCGGTCCATGCCAAGATCGAGCGCATCGTGCCGGCGGCCGACCCGGCCAGCCGCACCATCGAGGTTCAAGTCGGACTTCCCGCCGACCGGCCCTGGCGCGCCGGCGGCGTCGCTCGGGCGCTGTTCGAGCTCGCGGCCGAGCCCGGCCTGCGGATCCCGCAAGCGGCGCGCTGGACGCAGGGGCAGCTCGAGCTCGCGCTGGTGCTCGGCGCCGAGGGGCGCGCCGAGCGCCGCATGATCCGCACCGGCCCGCTGATCGACGGTCACTACGAAGTGCTGGCCGGACTGCAGGACGGCGAGCGGGTGGTGGTTTCCGACCCGGCCCGGATCGCGGACGGCAGCCGGTTGGAGCCGCGCCGGTGAGCGAGCTGCGCCTGGCTGGCCGCATCGCGCGAGCCTTCATCGACTCGCCGCTCACTCCGTTGATCATCGCCGCTTCCGTGGTGCTGGGCCTGGCCGCCCTTTGGGCCCTGCCGCGCGAAGAAGAGCCCCAGATCATCGTCCCGATGGTCGACATCTTCGTCGCCATGGCCGGGGCCTCGGCGGCCGAGGTCGAGCAGCGCGTCACCGGGCCGATGGAGCGCCTGCTATGGGAAATCCCCGGAGTCGAGTACATCTATTCGACCAGCAGCCCGGGGCAAGCGCTCGCGGTGGTGCGCTTCGAGGTCGGCCAGGACGAAGAGGACAGCCTGGTCAAGCTGTTCAACAAGCTCGCTTCCCATTTCGACCTGATCCCGCCCGGCGCCAGCCAGCCGCTGATCAAGCCGCGCTCGATCGATGACGTTCCCTTTCTGACCCTCACGCTCAGCGGCGAGCACCACGACGGGTATGAGCTGCGCCGGATCGCGGCCCAGCTCGCCAGCGGCATCAAGTCGCTGCCCGACGTCTCCGAGATCACCTTGATCGGCGGCCAGCGGCGCGCGCTCCGCATCGAGCTCGATCCCTTGGAGCTGGCGGCCCGCGGTCTCAGCGCCGCGGCGCTGGCCCAGCATCTCCGAGCCAACAACAGCGGCCAACTCGCCGGCCAGCTGATCCAGGGCGGCAGCGCGATGCAGGTCGAGGTCGACGGCTTTCTGCGCAGCGCCGCCGACCTCGAAGCGGTGGTGGTCGGAACCGGCGGCGGCCGGCCGATCTTCCTGGGCGACGTCGCCCGGGTCCACGACGGCCCCGAAGAGCCCGCGAGCTACGTTTGGCATGTCCCCGGACCCGCGGCCGAGACCGGATCGGTCGGCCGGGCCTATTCGGCGGTCACCATCGCCCTGGCCAAGCGCAAGGGCACCAACGCGGTCACCCTCGCCGATGCGGTGCTGGAATACGTCGCGGGCGCCGAGCGTTCCTGGCTGCCGGCCACGGTGCAGGTGATCGTGACCCGCAACTACGGCGAGACCGCGGCCGACAAGTCCAACGAGCTCTTACTGCACATGGGAATCGCGATCGTGTCGGTCACGCTCCTGATCCTGTTCGCGCTCGGCCGCCGTGAAGCGCTGATCGTCGCCGTCGCTATTCCCGTAACCCTGGCCCTGACTCTGGCGGTCTTCTATCTCTACGGCTACACGCTCAACCGCATCACCCTGTTCGCCTTGATCTTCTCGATCGGCATCCTGGTCGACGACGCGATCGTGGTGGTCGAGAACATCGTGCGCCACGTGCGCCTGCCGAGCAGCCGCGGCCGCCCGCTGGCCCAGATCGCGGTCGAAGCGGTCGACGAGGTCGGCAATCCGACGATTCTCGCCACCCTCGCGGTCATCGCCGCGATCCTGCCGATGGCCTTCGTCGGCGGACTGATGGGCCCTTACATGCGCCCGATCCCGGTCGGCGCCGGCGCCGCCATGCTGTTCTCCCTGCTGGTCGCGTTCGTGGTCACGCCGTGGGCCTCGATTCGCATTTTGAAGCGAGGGGTCTCCCCTCGCACTCCCCCGGGCGCTTCGCGCCCGATTCTTCGACAGGACCCCGATTCCGCTCCATCGCAACCTGATCAAGCCTCGTCATCCAACGTGCATGACGGCCTGAAGCGAGGGGTCTCCCCTCGCACTCCCCCGGCTGCTGGCAGCGGCCAAGCTAATCCGGAGTCTGACGGCGCCCACGGTGAGGAGGGCGAGGGGCGGCTGACCCGACTCTACCGCCGGGTGATGGATCCGCTGCTGGCCAGGGCGCGCAACCGGCGCCTGTTCCTGCTCGGCATCGTCGCGGTGCTGCTGCTGGCCTGCGCCCTGGTGCCGCTCAAGGCGGTGGTGGTCAAGATGCTGCCGTTCGACAACAAGAGCGAGCTGCAGGTCCTGCTCGACCTGCCGGAGGGCACGCCGCTGGAACAGACCATGACGGTCGCGCGCGCCGCCGGTGCCGGCATCGAGGCGGTGCCCGAGGTCACCCACTACCAGATCTATGTCGGGACCGCCGCGCCCTACTCGTTCAACGGACTGGTGCGTCACTACTTCTTGCGCCAGGCCCCCGAGCTGGCCGATATCCAAGTCAACTTGACCAAGCGCCACGATCGCGACCGCCAGAGCCACGCGATCGCACGCGACCTGCGGGACCGGATCCAACCGATCGCCGACCGCTTCGGCGCTCGGCTCAAGGTGGTCGAGGTCCCGCCCGGCCCGCCGGTGCTCTCGACCCTGGTCGCGGAGGTCTACGCCCCGGACTCCGAGGAGCGGGTCCGGATCGCGGAACAGGTGCGGGCGATCTTCGAATCGACCGAAGGCGTGGTCGACATCGATTGGTACCGCGAGGACGACTACCCGCGGCTGCGCTTGGTGGCCGACCATGCCAAAGCCGGCAGTCTGGGGGTCACGACCTCGGCCTTGACCGACATGACCGAGCTGGCGCTCAGCGGTCGCGAGCTGGGTCTGCTGCACCTGCCGCAGGAACAGGAGGACGTGCCCCTATGGCTGCAGCTGCCGCGCGCGCACCGCAGCGCGCCGCAGGACCTGCTGGCCTTGCCGATCCCGACCGCGCTGGGCGCGGCGGTGCCGCTCGGCGAGCTGGCGCGCTTCGAGCCCGACCACGGCGACAAGAGCATCTACCACAAGAACCTGCAGCGTGTGATCTACGTCACCGCCGAAGTCGCGGGCCGCGAGGAGAGCCCGGTCTATCCGATCCTGAAGATGAGCCGCCGGATCGACGCCATCGAGCTCGACGGCGGACGGCGCATCGAGCAGCTCACGGCCGCGCTTTCCTCCGATCCGGCCGCCGTCGCGCTCAAATGGGACGGCGAGTGGCACATCACCTACGAGGTGTTCCGCGATCTCGGCCTCGCCTTCGCCGCGGTCCTGGTCTTGATCTACATCCTGGTGGTGGCTTGGTTCGGGTCGTTCGTCACTCCGATCGTGATCATGGCGGCGATTCCGTTTTCGCTGGTCGGCATCCTCCCGGCCCACGCCGCGCTCGGCGCCTTCTTCACCGCCACCTCGATGATCGGCTTCATCGCCGGCGCCGGGATCGTGGTGCGCAACTCGATCATCCTGGTCGATTTCATCGAGCTGCGCCGCGCGCAGGGTATGGCGCTGCGCGAGGCGGTGATCGACGCCGGCGCGGTGCGCTTCAGGCCGATGATGCTGACCGCGGCGGCGGTGATCGTCGGCGCTTCGGTGATCCTGTTCGACCCGATCTTCCAAGGGCTCGCGCTATCGCTGATGGCCGGCGAGGTCGCTTCCCTGCTGCTCTCGCGCATGGCGGTTCCGGTGCTCTACTTCATCGCCGGCCGCAAAATGTAGGGGCGGGGCTCGTCCCCGCCCGAGCGGCGTCCGAATGCCATCGAGCATCTATTCCAAGTTCGATGCACCTCACGGGAGGGGACCATGCGGATTCCAACGCCGGTTCTCGGCGAAGCCCCGTCGACGCGCGTTGAACATTGGGGTATAACCGGTTATACTAGCGCCGTGAAAACCGCCATCTCGATCCCTGATGAGCTCTTTCGCGAGGTGGAGCTTTGCTCCCGCCGGTTCAAGGTCTCTCGAAGCCGCCTTTTCGCGGATGCCGTCCGGGAGTACCTCGCCCGCCGGCGATTCCCGCCCGACGCGACGGCTGCCTGGAACCTGGTCATCGACGATGCCGGCCAGCCGGGCGATGAGCCCGCCGCAGCCGCCCTCCGGAAACGCGGGAAGGCGGTGCTCAGAGCTTCGCTCGCGGCGCGCCGGTGATCCAGCGAGGACAAATCTGGTGGGCGGAACTGCGGGAGCCACGCGGATCCGAGCCGGGCTATCGTCACCCGGTGTTGGTCCTCCAGCGAGATGAGGTCAACCGAAGCCGAATCAACACCGTTGTGGTGTGTCTGCTCACGAGCAACACCGTTTGGTCGCGGGCTCCCGGCAATACCCTGCTTCGCCGCCGACGCAGCGGACTCCCACGCGACTCGGTCGTGAATGCATCCCAGGTCGCGACGCTGAACAAGTCCGATCTGGAGGAATTCGTCGCCGATCTGCCCCGAGATCTCATGGACGACGTGGACCAAGGAATTCGCTGGTTCCTTGGTCTCGATTGACTTGGACTCGCAACCTGCCGCCTGATGTAGGGGCGGGGCTCGTCCCCGCCCGAAGGGCGTCCGAATGCCATCGAGCCGCTCTGTTCCAAGTTCGATGCGCCCCACGGGAGGGGACAAGCCCCTCCCCTACATTTCGAATACAATCTGAACCACTCAAGCCTATGCAAACGCGATCGCTCGGCAGCACCGGAATGAGCCTGACCCCGATCGGCCTCGGCGCCTGGGCGCTCGGGGGCGGCGACTGGGAATTCGGCTGGGGGCCGCAGGACGACCGCGATTCGATCGCCACTATCCACCGGGCGCTCGATCTGGGGATCAACTGGATCGATACCGCGGCGGTCTACGGCCTCGGACATTCCGAGCGAATCGTGGGCCGGGCGCTGCGAGAGCGCGCCGAGAAGCCCTATGTGTTCACCAAGTGCTCGATGATCTGGGACGATCGCGGGCGCATCGCTCACAATCTCGATCCGGGCTCGATCCGGCGCGAGCTGGAGGCCAGCCTGCGCCGGCTGCAGCTCGAGGCGGTCGACTTGTATCAGATCCACTGGCCCGATCCCGAGCCTGAGATCGAGGGCGGCTGGGAAACGCTGGCGGCGCTGCAGCAGGAGGGCAAGGCACGCCACATCGGGGTTTCGAACTTCTCGGTCGAGCAGATGCGCCGGGTCCAGACGATCGCGCCGATCGCCGCGCTCCAGCCGCCGTACTCGCTGGTCAGGCCCGAAGCCGAGACCGAGCTGCTGCCGTTCTGCCACGAGCAGAACATCGGCGTCATCGTCTACTCTCCGATGATGTCGGGCCTGCTCTCGGGAGCGATGACCCGCGAGCGCATCGACCGGCTGCCGCGCAGCGACTGGAGGAGCCGCCATCGCGAGTTTCAGGAACCTCGCCTGAGCCACACCATGAATCTGGCCGAGAAGCTGCGCGCAATCGGCCAGCGCCACGGGCGCTCGACCGGCGAGATCGCGATCGCCTGGACCTTGCGCCGGCCGGAGGTCACCGGCGCCATCGTCGGCCTGCGCCGCCCGGTCCAGGTCGACGAGATCCAGGGCGCGGCCTACTTTTCCCTCAGCGATGCCGAGATCCACGAGATCGCCGCCTTCCGCTGCCTGCAGCAACCGAGTTGAATCCGCATCGGACCTGCCGCAGCAACCGCGGCGCCCGAGACGAGATACGGAACGCTTGGCAGCGCGCTTGATCGTGTCTTACCGCTTCGACCGCGTTACTGCTGGTAGCGCTCCCGGTAGAACGCGCGGATCCTATCCAGCGCGTCTTTGCTCATTCCGTCGCGATGCCAAACGTGGCCTTCCTGGGTGTAGACGTACTGGTCAAGCAGCTCTTTCGCCAGCGCCTCGCCCGCGACCTCGCGAAGCTGCGGAATGAACTTCTCGTAGAAGTGTTTGGATACCTCGTACATTCCGTGCCACCAGGTGTAGTCGGGCCCCTGCATGGCGGCGCCGTGGCGCGCGCGCCGACCCTCGTGGTGCCAGATCTCCCACCAGGTCCACTCGATCGGGTCGTCGAACTCAGCGGCCGAGATGATCCGTCGCTGCTTGAGCTCCGTGATGATCGACTGGGCCGGCTTCGCGAACTTGTCATTGTAGAGCTCGACGACACCATCGAACTGAGCGTACGCCCCGGTCACGAAGTTCTCGCCGTGGCACTGCCGGCAGACCTCCTGCATCGCGCTCCGGCGCTGCCCCCAAGTCATCACCCGCGCGACCTCCTTCCCCTCGTGGGTGCTGCCGACAGCGGGTAGCTCCGCGTCCGCGCCCAGAATGTCTTCCTTCGTGTTGTCCGCGTACACCACCATGTTGAGCTTCAGGGAGATGGGCGGCCGCAGCGTCCACGAGATGCGTTCCCCCACGTCATGCGTGACGGGCTGATCGCCGGCCGCGCTCATGTGACACGAAGAGCAGGTCGGACCGCTGAAGTAGTCCTTCCCCGCCCGCCACACTTCGCGGTCCAGGTTCATCTTCTCCCGATTGGCGCGGTAGAGGACCCCGTGCTTGGACTCCTCCCACACCTCGATCTGGGGGTGGTCGGGACCGAGATGGCACTTGCCGCACGCTTCCGGCTGGCGCGCCTGGGCCTTGGAGAAATCGTGCCGGGCGTGACAGGCCGAGCACGAACCCTTGGATCCGTCGGGATTGATCCGCCCCATCCCGGTGTTGGGCCAGGTGTCCGGCGTCGGGCGGCCGTCGGCTCCGACCTTGACCACCGAGCCGTGGCACTGGCGGCAGCCGGCGTCGACCGCCGGCGGGCCCCCGACAACCTCGCCAAGCAGGTTGTCCAGCGAGCCGAGTATCTGCCCGGCCTTGGCGTGATGCGACCCTTTCTGCTGCTCGAACTCCTGCTCGTGGCATTGGGAGCAATCGAGCGGCGACACGATGATCGCGATGGTCTCGCCATAGTGCTCGAAGGCATCCGGCTCCTCCCCCGTTGCGCCGTGGCACGCGACGCAATCGACGTCGTACTCGAAGTGCCTGGAGCCCCTCCACTGCTCGACGATGCCCGGCGTGCGCGCGGAGTGGCAAGCCACGCAATCCTCCCCCTCGGCGGCCATGGAGGCCGCCGGGAGGCCGAGGCCCAAAACCAGCGCCAAATGCAATCTGGATCCGCTCATCTCGGTTCTCCTTTACGGTCTGGGCCGATCGTCTCCGAGGAAGACCGCGTCCGGCCGAACCAGGTCGATCGCTTCGAACAGCTTGCGATACAGCGAGGCGCGACCGTGGAGGTCGGAGACGAACAGGCCCTGCACGAAATCACTCTACGCCAGCGCGCCGGGCCGGCAAAAGCTCGGCTGGCCGCGCCGCGGCACCGTGAGCGGCGCCACAGAACCGGACCCACGTTCGCGGTCACAATGGCCCTGCGCCGCACATCCTGTCCGGGAGGGGAACGATGTTTCGAAGGCTGGTCCTGACCGCGGCCGCCATGCTGGCCGCCCGCGCGGCCGAGCCGGCGGCCTCGTTCGCGCGCTATCTCGGCGCCGGGAATGTCGACGTGATCGAAGCCTTGATCGCGACCTCCGACGGCGGCCAGCTCCTGGGCGGTTACACCTTTTCCTACGGCGCCGGCGCCGCCGACGGCTGGGCGGTCAAGCTCGACGCCTTCGGCAAGATCGATTGGCAGACGGCGGTCGGCGGCGGCGCTAACGACACGTTTTTCGCCGCGCTCGAGACCCGCGACGGGGAGTTCGTCTGCGCCGGCGACTCGCTTTCGGTCGATGCCGACTCTGACGCCCTGGTGGTCAAGTTCGATGCCGTCGGGCGCGTGCTCTGGCAGCGGCTGCTGGGCGGCAGCCTCGCCGACACCGGCCGTGCATTGATCGAAACCGCGGACGGCGGGGTTCTGCTGGTCGGCTCCAGCGCCAGCTTCGGCGCCGGCTCCGACGACGCCTGGATCGTCAAGTTGAGCGCGAACGGCGCGATCGAGTGGCAGCGCACTTACGGCGGCAGCGGATCCGATGCCGGCTATGGGATCGCGGCCGCCGGCGCGGACCAGTTCGTGGTCGTTGGAGAAACCGGCTCGTTCGGCGATCCGGACGGCGATGCCTGGACCTTCAAGATCGACGGCTCGGGTGGGCTCCTTTGGCAGAAATCGATCGGCGGCCCCAACCGCGATTCGGCCAACGCGATCCGGGCGATCAAGGGCGGGTTCATCCTCGGCGCCCAAACCGAGTCGTTCGGCGCCGGCGGCTCCGACGCCTGGCTGATCCAGCTCAACGGCGCCGGCGCGGTCGCCTGGCAGAAAGCCTACGGCGGCAGCGGCTCCGATTCGCTGTTCGGAATCGCGGCGCTGTCGGACCGCGGTCTCTTGGCGGTCGGCGAGACATCGTTCGGCCAATCCGGCCCGGCCGGCTGGATCCTGCGGGTCAACCGCAATGGGGCGATCGAATGGCAGCGGATCTACGGCGGCGCCGGCAACGAGAGCCTCTACGCGGCCCAGGAGCTGGTCGACGGCCGGCTGATCGCCGCCGGCTACTCCGATACCTACGGCACCCGAGTCGACGCCTTGCTCCTGCGCCTGGCGGCCGGCGGCACGATCGACTCGAGCTGTGGAACATTGGAAAGCATGAGCAGCGCCGCGGTCACCAACACCAACGCGGCGGCCGCCGACACCGCCGCCGCTTCGTCCGCTTCGACCGCCGGCGCCGGCACGGCGACCTTCGCGACCGACGGCACCGCGGTCAAGCTGCGCTCGATCTGCGGCGCACCGGATCTCGCGGATCTGGACGGAGGTTTCACGGCGGTGGAAGCCGACGGCAATCGGATCGAGGCCACGCTCGAAGTCCGCAACGTGGGCGGCAAGTCCGGCGCAGCTTCGACTGTCAAGCTCTACTTCTCCAAGAAGCCCAAGCTCAAGACCTCGGTGCTGGTCGCCACCGAATCGATCGGCGCGCTCAAGGACGGACGCAGCACCGCGCGCGCCGTTTCGGGCACCAAGTCCAGCCAGCACAAATACCTAATCGCCGTGCTCGATGCCGATGAGGACCTCGACGAAGAGAGCGAAGGCAACAATTTGGTGATCGCGCCACTGCCGCGTTAGCGGCTCCAACTAGTCCAGGGCTCAGCCCTTGATATCCCATGGTCCCGAATGGGGTGGCATGGGTGGCCGAAGGCCGCCCATGGACGAGCGCCGCGCCGCGAGTAAGGTCGTCCATGGGCGCGCTGCGCGTGCCCATGCCACCCACGCGCGCCCCAGCAGCCCTCTGAAATCCAGTGCTCCATGCCAGCAAATGCAAATAAGACTCTCGTTTCACCTCGCACAACGGTCTAGTCAAGGGCTCCGCCCCTGATATCTCTTCATGGTCCCGAATGGGGTGGCATGGGTGGCCGAAGGCCGCCCATGGACGAGCGCCGCACAGACATGAGTGGGCCCGGCCCGCCGGTACTTCTCGAGCCGGACATCTGATTTAATCCACCTGGGATCGCCATGCGCGCGATGGTATTGGACCAGGCGGGCACCGCCCTGCGCTCGGCCGAGCTGCCGCAGCCCGAGCCCGGTCCGGGCCAGCTGCTGCTCAAGGTCCGCGCCTGCGGGGTGTGCCGCACCGATCTGCACGTCGCCGACGGCGATCTGACCGAGCCCAAGCTGCCGCTGGTCTTGGGACATGAGATCGTGGCCGAGGTGGTGGCCGCCGGCCCCGGCGCCGTGCGATTCGCTCCGGGCGACCGGGTCGGAGTCCCGTGGCTCGGCTGGACCTGCGGCGAGTGCCGCTACTGCGCGAGCGAGCGCGAGAACCTTTGCGACCGGGCGCGCTTCACCGGCTACACTCTCGACGGCGGCTTCGCGGAATACGCGGTGGCCGACCAGCGCTTCTGCTTTGCGATTCCGGATGCGCTCACCGATCTGCACGCCGCGCCGCTGCTTTGCGCCGGCTTGATCGGCTATCGCTCGCTGACCTTTGCCGGCGCGGCGCGACGCCTGGGCCTCTACGGCTTCGGCGCCGCCGCGCACATTGTCACGCAGATCGCGCGCCATCAGGGCCGCGAGGTCTACGCCTTCGTGCGCCCGGGCGACCAGGACGGCTGCCGCTTCGCGCTCGAGATGGGGGCGGTCTGGGCCGGCGATTCCGACCAGCCGGCGCCCGAGCCGCTCGACGCCGCGATCCTGTTCGCGCCGGTCGGCGCGCTGCTGCCGGCGGCGCTGCGCGCCGTCGTCCAAGGCGGGGTGGTGGTCTGCGGCGGGATCCACATGAGCGACATCCCGTCGTTTCCTTACCGGCTCTTGTGGGGCGAGCGGGTGGTGCGTTCGGTGGCCAACCTGACCCGCCGCGACGGCGAGGAGTTCTTCTCGTTGGCCGCCAAGACTCCGATCCGCACCGAAGTGCACGCTTACGCGCTCGAAGACGCCAACCAGGCGCTCGCGGATCTGCGCACGGGCCGCTTCGCCGGAGCCGCGGTGCTGGTGCCGAGCACGCGCGCATGATTGGAGCTCAGACCCGCAATGGGGTGGCATG